>NZ_CP020814.1:966666-1325000 GCF_002109385.1 Halalkalibacter krulwichiae
ACGTGGTGTGAAGTTTACTTATTACGATTTCAAGCAAGGAGATTGGATAAAGCTTGACCGTGCTCCATTAGGTGTACCAGGAAAGAAAAAAACAAGTAAACAAGCAGCAGATAAATCAGAACCTAATAAAAATAAGGAACAAAAACGAACTGGTGGTAAAGCAGTAGCGAAAGCTAAAAAAGTAAAACCAGGTTATAAGAAAAAAGCTCGATTTAAGCAAGCAAAAGAAGAACAAAGACAAAGACGAATAAAAAAGAAAAAATAATAGTTAGAATGAAAAAGGGAGAGAGGGAAAATGACCGTTAAATTGGGTTCCCATGTATCCATGAATGGGAAAAAAATGCTTCTAGGGGCGAGTGAAGAAGCTAATTCTTATGGAGCAAATACGTTTATGATCTATACAGGGGCTCCTCAAAACACAAGGAGAAAAGCTATTGAAGAATTAAATATTGAAGCAGGTTTTGCTCATATGAAGGAGAATGGACTTGCCGATATTGTTGTACATGCTCCGTATATTATAAACATTGCAAACACAACCAAGCCTGAAACATTTGAACTGGGAGTTCGTTTTTTAAGATCAGAAATTGAGCGTACAGAAGCATTAGGATCAAAGCAAATTGTTTTACATCCAGGTGCCCATGTTGGTGCTGGTACTGAAGCTGGCATTAAAAAGATCATTGAAGGATTAAATGAAGTATTTGAAGAAAAACGTGATGTCCAAATTGCGCTTGAGACGATGGCAGGAAAAGGATCTGAATGCGGAAGAACCTTTGAAGAGTTAGCTGCAATAATTGACGGTGTTACTCATAATGAACGTTTATCTGTTTGTTTTGATACTTGTCATACTCATGATGCTGGTTATGACATTGTTTCAGACTTTGACGGTGTATTAGATTCGTTTGATCGTATGATCGGAATTGATCGCTTGAAAGTCCTTCATATTAATGATAGTAAAAATGAACGTGGAGCTGCAAAAGATCGTCATGAAAACATCGGGTTTGGACATATAGGGTTTAAAGCCCTTCATTATATTGTTCATCATCCCCAGTTAAGAGAAGTTCCTAAAATTTTAGAAACGCCATTTATAGGTGAAGAAAAAAAGAATAAAAAAGCCCCTTATAAGCATGAAATTGAGATGCTTTTAGGTGGGGATTTTGATGAAGATATTCGAACTAAAATGCTTATATGAAAATAAAGTGAAATCGAAGAAGAGGCTTTTTTGAAAGTCCTCGGGGGCGTCTCAAAAAACTAGGCCTTTTGAGACGCCCCCTTTTCTTTAAGTATGAGAGCCTATCTTCTATTGATAAAGTGGAATGCTATAGGTATTGGCTAAATTGACTTAATAATTGTTGAATAACAGATGAAACATGAGGATCTACCTCTGTTTGAAGACGTTGTATGATTCTATGAACCTGCGCTTGATTAGCCACATCAATTTGCTCTGAACGAATAATTGTTATTACTTTTTCTGCCTGTTGATAAGTTAGTGGGATATTGTACTGAGAAGCTAAATCTAAAAGTTCTTTTGTAGTAAGTGAATTAACCTTGTTGTTTACGAGTTGCTGCATTATTACATTCATGAAAGCACCCCTTTTCGTCAGTTAACATAATCACAGTTTATGAGAATAAAAAGAAAATGTGCAGAAAAAAGAGGAACTACTGTAATATGTAGCGAATATTGAAGGTGCAGAATTATTAAATAATGGGAATTTATTCAAAATGGCAGAAATAGAGGGGGTGGGGCCTTATGAATAATAGGCACCTAAATCCAAAAGAAACCCCAAAAGGGAGTAAACAATTGTCTGTAGGTCCGAAAATACATCCAAAAGCAACTGCTATCTTTTCGACTTTAACAGCAGAGAAAATGTTAGAGAGACATCTACTGATGGATCAGCTTGGAATCCCTTTTTTAGAGGTAGATCAACATTTACATATATTAAAATGGAATCAGCCATTTTTAGAAATGACTAAGAGTGACGAAGCAGATTTACAGCTGTTTTCTTTAAAAGAACTCAGTCTAATTAATTCTTTTTTCTTAACTAGTTTATCAATTGCTGAATCTGCATTAGAAAGTAATTGTAGTGAAGAAAGAGATTTTGAAGTAGATGAATTTTTATATAAAATTAAGGCAATTCCATTTAGTGATGAAAAGGTTGTTTATCTAGTCTTTGAAGATCGTTCTTTACAGAAACAGTTTGAAAACATGCTAACCTTCCATCATCAAATGGAAGCTGTCTCTCATATTGCGGCGGGGGTAGCTCATGAACTACGTAATCCTTTATCAGTAATTAAAGGGTTTTTACAATTGGCTAAGCTGACAAATGATCATAATAAATATTATGATACTGTAATGACTGAATTAAATCGGATGAACGGTATTCTTGAAGATTTTCTGTCCGTTTCTCGAAGAAAAATGGAACGACGTTGGCAATCCCCTGTTCAAATCATGAACTCCCTAGCTGAGATTATTAAAGCGGAATGTTTGCTACACGATGTACAATTTCATTTGCAAGTATGTGAAACAGAGCAACTTGTTTATGTGAATGAATCAATGGTCAAACAAGTGATGTTAAACATCCTTAGAAATTCTGTTGAAGCTTTTGGAAAATCAAATTCGAATCGGTCGTTAACGATTGAAACGATGATTGAAAATAATTATTATGTGATTGAAGTAAAAGATAATGGAAAAGGAATGCCTGAATCTGTTTTAAACCAATTAGGAAAACCCTTTTTTACGACAAAGTCCAAAGGTACCGGAATAGGTGTCCCACTTTGTAAGAAGATTATTGAAGACCATGGAGGTATTTTTCAAATTCAAAGTACGTATAATGTTGGTACGAGTGTGAAGATCTCGTTGCCATTAGAGGGAGAAAAACGAGAATGACTCAATGTTCACACATTATGAGTTATTCTCGTTTTATTCGTTTCGCTAAATAAACTATTATTTACAAGATTTCATATTCAGATTATAATGATTTTAAGCTAAAAGTTTCCCTAAGTAAACTTTTGTTCCCTGTCCTAATTTTGCACATATTTTAGGTGTAATCCGTAATATGTTGTGATGATGGTAAAAATAGAAGAAGAAATTAGTAAATAGAGTGAAAGCTGTATAAAGATAACAGCTCCTCTGTTCTTAAAAAGTTGCCTTATGGCAAAAGAAGTTGTTTTTATGGAGATGGGAGGAAGACTACATGACGGATGTTTTAAAAGTTGAATCACTCTCTGTGTTCTATGAGAAGAATCAAGCAGTTAATAATATTAGCTTTCGAGCTGAAGAAGGAAATTTAATAGGGATTATTGGACCGAATGGGGCAGGTAAATCAACGTTAATAAAAGCGATTCTAGGATTAGAGAAGGCAACCGGGAATGTTTCTGTATTTGGTGAGAATGTAAACGATATGAGAAAAAAGATATCATATGTTCCTCAACGAAATCAAATTGATTGGGATTTTCCCGTACTTGTTGAGGATGTTGTAAAGATGGGAAGGTTTACACATATTCCTTGGTATAAAAAGTCCGGAAAAAAAGATGTAGAGATCGTTATTGAGTCTTTGGATAAAGTAGGTATGCTTGATTACAGAAAACGCCAGATTGGAGAATTATCTGGGGGCAACAACAGCGTGTGTTTATTGCTCGTGCACTCGCTCAGCATGCAGATTTGTTCTTTTTAGACGAACCTTTTGTTGGGATTGACGTTACCTCAGAAGAAATTATCATCAATTTGTTACGTCAGCTTAGAAATGAAGGAAAAACTGTTTTTGTGGTTCATCACGATTTAAGTAAGGTCGAACAATATTTTGATCAATTGCTTCTAATAAACAAAGAATTAATTGAGTTTGGGGCGGTCAAAAAGGTTTATCAGCCTGAAATTCTATCAAAAACGTACAAAGGCAGTATTCAGTTATTTGGAGCAAATGAAAATATGATGGTGGTGAGTGATTAATGGGTAACATTATGATGTTCATTGACCAAGTTACACGCTATGCTTATTTGCAGCAAGCTCTAGTTGCAGCAATCTTGGTAGGTGTTATTTGTGGAGTCATTGGCTGCTTTATAATTTTGCGTGGAATGGCGTTAATGGGAGATGCGATTTCTCATGCTGTTCTACCTGGTGTAGTTATAGCTTATATGTTAGGGGCAAATTTCTTCATAGGGGCGACAATCACAGGCGTGCTAACAGCATTGGCCATTGGTTATGTGTCACAAAATAGTCGGATTAAAGATGATTCCGCAATCGGAATTATGTTTACAGCTGCTTTTGCGTTAGGGATCGTACTTATCACTGGTCTTCGTGGTACTGGGGTAGACCTTTGGCATATCTTATTCGGTAATGTATTAGCTGTTTCAAGAAGTGACTTATATGTTACGTTAGGGATCGGTGCCTTTGTACTCGCAATGATTGTTTTATTTTACCGACCGTTGCTGCTAAGCACTTTTGATCCGGTTATGGCGAAGGCGACAGGAATTCCAGTACGATTGGTTCACTACTTACTAATGCTTTTACTATCATTGGTAACCGTTGCTTCTTTAAAGACTGTAGGAATTGTCTTAGTAGTAGCGATGTTAATTACACCAGGGGCTACAGCCTACTTACTAACCGATCGTTTGCCTGTAATGCTTTCTTTATCAGCTGTTTTTGGAGTGTTATCAGCTGTAATAGGAATGTATTATTCTGTAGTTTATGATGTGGCTTCTGGGCCTCAATTGTACTTGTTGCTTCCATTTTCTTTGGTTTGGCCTTCTTCTTCTCTCCGAAGCAAGGAGTTATTACAAAAAAGCTGCGTTCGCGTCAAGTACAAAAAGCATAGCTACTCTTTTAATTCTATTCAAAGTGGAAGAGCAGGAAACCATATAATAAATGGTTCCTGCTCTTTTACTTTCTAGGTGCTTACGCATTCTGGACTATTGGAGTACTGAATTTAGATCACTCCTCACTTTTAGTGAAGCGTGAAGCGAGTTTGTGAAATTCCAATTGACTTTGAATTGGTTGCTCATGATGTTGCTTTTCTACATAGTTATAACTACCATCTGAATTTTGTTCGCGTGCTTTTTTATTATCAGCTAAAGTTAGTGTAAGGATTTCTTTAATGCGCTGCTTATTTTGAGTGCTTAGAATAGGGAATAAGATCTCGATTCTCTTTTCCATGTTTCTAGTCATCCAATCCGCCGAAGATAGAAACATCTCTTCCTCACCGTCATGATGAAAATAAAAAATACGACTATGTTCTAAAAAGCGATCAACAATGCTTAAGACACGGATATTTTCACTTACACCTGTAATTTGAGGACGAAGACAACAAATCCCTCTAACAATTAAATCAATTTGAACTCCAGCTTGAGAAGCTTCATACAACTTTAAAATAATAGGCTTATCCGTAAGCGAATTCATTTTAGCGATAATATGACCCTGCCCATTTTGCCTGTGATACTCAATTTCTTTGTCAATGAGATTGAGGAATTTGCTGCGTATTTCAAAAGGGGCAATACTTAAGTGATGCCAAACTGGTTTATCGCTATAGCCACTCAAATAATTAAAGAAATTGGTTGCATCAATTCCAAAAGGCTCTTTAGCTGTTAAAAAGCCAATGTCTGTATATAGCTTTGCTGTAGAATCATTATAATTCCCTGTCCCTAAGTGAACAAAACGTTGGATTTGATCATCGTGATGTCTGACAACAAGGGTGATCTTGCAATGAGCTTTTAGTCCAGTAATCCCATAAATGACATGTACACCTGATTTCTCCAGTTTTTTGGCCCATTGAATGTTATTTTCTTCGTCAAACCTTGCCTTTAACTCAACTAATACAGTTACTTGTTTTCCGTTTTCTGCAGCACGAGCAAGCGAGTGGATAATAGGAGAATCACCGCTTACTCGGTATAAAGTTTGCTTAATAGCAAGTACATAAGGGTCTTCAGCGGCACGATCAATAAAGTCAATAACCGGTTGGAATGACTCGTATGGGTGGTGAAGAATCATGTCTTTTTTCAAAATAGCTTTAAAAATATCCTCTTCACCAATTAGGTCTTCAGGAGGCTGAGGTATTAATGACTCGTTCGCTAAGTGTTCATGCTCTTTTACAAGTTGTGTTGCTAACTTCGATAAAAATGTAAGATCGATAGGCCCTTCATATGAATAAACATCATCTTGCTGAAGCTCTAATACATCTAATAATAAATTGAGGACATTTCGATCCATTAGGCCTTTTTGCATTTCTAATCGAACAGCAGCTCCCCACTTTCTTTTTTTTAGTTCTTTTTCGATTTCAAGGAGTAAATCACGAGCACCTTCTTCATGAATAGTCATGTCTGCATTACGAGTAATACGGAAAGGAGAAACCGACTTTACAGCAAACCCACTAAAGAGTTCATTAATAAAAAATCCAATCACATGTTCCAATAGGATAAATTGTTCTTGCTCAGATGATGTACTAGGCAGTTTGATAAAACGATTTAACACAGCAGGTACTTGTACAATTGCTAGTTGTTCTTTTTCCTCCCAATTCCCTAACTTTTTAAGAACAACAGCAAGATTTAAGCTTTTGTTTAATAGCATAGGAAATGGACGATAGGCGTCGATGGCCATCGGTGTTAATACTGGAAAAATATAGTGTTGAAAACGATCTCTAAGAAAATCAATTTGTTCTGCAGTGCAGTTCTCAATATCCATAAAATGAAACCCTTCGTGAGATAGCATTGGGATAATTGTTTTTGTGTAGACCGTATCTTGAAGGTGAACTAATTTGTGATTCTTCTCAGAAATATGCTTTAGTTGCTGTTTTGGAGTAAGTCCAGCTTTATTTTCAGGCTTATTGTATCCTGCTTTTACCTGATCCTTTAGCCCTGCAACACGAACCATGAAAAATTCATCAAGGTTTGAGCTGAAAATAGCCAAAAACTTTAGGCGTTCAAGAATCGGGTTCCGTTCATCAATAGCCTCTTCTAGAACGCGCTCATTAAAAGCAAGCCAACTCAACTCTCGATTGTTATAAAAGGTTGGATTATTGAGATCAATGTTTTCCTGAATAAAATTTTCATTCATTGTACTCAACCTTTCCATTCATTGTACTTTTCATTTAGAAGTTAATTGTAAATTTTATGATCCATTTGTAATTCTCAGAACTCATTTACAGGTAAGTATTGAAGATCCACTGTATGTTTAAGGATTTTTTCAATATGCTTTTTATGTTTGCTAATCTGAATATTCTCAAAAAATGGATCTTCTTGGTAAAAGAGAGGAATCAACAGATTTTGGTCTTTTTGTTTAACAGGACCTATTCGAGCGATCGCTCTCCTTCTAGTGCGGTCCAAGGAATACGCAATTTTCATAATGGACCCGAGGTACTCATATAATTTTAAATCATTTTTCTCTAATAATTTGTTATATGGTTTCGCATATTGTAACATTTTGGATTTAGATTTAAATGATGAGATTAACGCTACAGCCAAACGTTCCTTATGAGACAATCCTTCAATTGTCATATTAGTAAGCAAATAAAACGTGTTTTGACTACTTGCTTCATTATTAATTGACTCTCCTATATACAAGACCTTTGCACTTTGGGCTAGCAACATTATGGCATAGTCATTGTCAAAATCCACTTCAGAAAACGGAGCAAGCTCTTGATGTAGTTGTTTCGCAAGAGTGGAAATATGTGTCACATTTTCTTGGTTGATTTGGTATTTTTCGGTGATTTGATAAAAACTTTCCTCAACGACATTTGGAAAACGGTCTGCTTCCATACTCTTTAACAATTGCTCATAAAAAATACCGTCTCGTAAACCTTTACTGCTCATAATGAACGATTCTGATTGTACATAATCAGTCAGTGATTTAATAACTTCAACCGCCGGAATAATGATTTCTACCCTATCTTTTGAAAGTCCTTCTAAATGCATACGTTCTTCTAAAGTTGATTGTTGCAACATTTGATTTATCTCTATTAATTCTTGTTGTGGGATTTCGTATTGATGTATACCAGCTAGGGGATACTCAGTTTGATATTGGTGAATAAGAGAAAGGTTACGGGCACTACCGCCGATACCAATTACAGGTAAAGTTTCCTTTTCTTTAAGCCAGGGAAGTGTATCTAATTGCACTTTAATAAATTGCTTAAGTGATGTTATAGATTCATTCGTTCTTCCATTTTGAAAAAATGTTTGGTATAAAGTAATTGCTCCAAATGGGAAACTATGGTAATGCTTTAATTCACGATCTTTAAATAACGTTATTTCTGTACTCCCCCCACCAATATCAACGGTAAACCCATTTTTAAAAGTGGTTGAATTTACAACAGCTAAATACCCGTAATAAGCTTCCTCATACTCACTTAGAATACGAATGTTCATACCAAACTTATCTTTTATTTTTCTAACAACTTTGTCCCGATTGCTCGCTTTTCTCATAGCAGCTGTTGCAATGACAACGACTTTTTTTACTTGATGATAAGTAATGATATCTTTAAAACGCTCGAGCGTATCAATTGTTATATTTATGCCTTCACCAGAGAGGTCTCCTTTTTCTGTTATGAAGGTACTTAGCCTTGCTACTGTTTTATAGTTATGTAATTCTTTATATCGTCCATTCTGATCAATTTGGTTAATAACCAAGCGGAACGAATTGGAGCCCATGTCAATAATTGCATAATAATTGTTCGACAAAAAATACACCTTCTATCTTGTGAGATTGTCCTGATTATATCAAAATTCATGACAAGTACTCAAAGGTAGACAGAATAAAAATAACCTTTATAATAGAAAAAGCAAGGTGATATATAAATCGTAATTGTTCTGATAAATACAAGGAAATAAATAAAAGGAAGGGGAGAGATCATGAAAAAAGCTATCCAAATAGAGGCTATCGAGATAGAAGGACTTTCGTTTTCATATGGAAACCAAAAAGTTCTTGAAGATATAACTTTATCTATTCAAAAGGGTGCATTTTTAGGATTGGTTGGGCCAAATGGATCTGGGAAATCAACATTAATTAAATTATTACTTGGTTTATTACAACCACAACAAGGGAAAATAAAATTATTTGGTGAGAGAGTATCCAAATTTCGCCATTGGGAGAAAGTCGGTTTCGTTTCTCAGAAAGCAAATAGCTTTAATAGTGGATTTCCAGCCACTGTGTTTGAAGTTGTATCAATGGGTTTATATGGTAAATTAGGCTTGTTTCGCTTTATGAATAAAAAACATAAGCAATTAGTAAAAGAAGCGATTGCTCAAGTAGGTATGAGTGATTTTATAAATAAAAATATCGGTGAGTTATCAGGAGGACAACAACAAAGGGTCTTTATTGCTAGAGCGTTAGTGAGTGAGCCAGAATTACTAATTTTAGATGAACCAACAGTTGGTGTAGATGCAAAGAGTGTTCGTCAGTTTTATGATATGCTTGACTATTTAAATAAAGAAAAAGGAATAACCTTAATTATGGTCACTCATGATATTGGTGCAATGACGGATCATGTAACAGATGTAGCGTGTTTAAACAAAACTCTTCATTTCCACGGAAATACAGCAGATTTCGAGGCGAATCAAGATTTATCGACATTCTATGGCCATGATGTGCACTTGCTAACTCATAATCATAGTCATGGAGGACATTAACAAATGATAGAAGCATTTTTTCGCTATGAATTTCTTCAAAATGCCTTTTATACAGGCGTTTTAATAGGATTGTTAGCTCCCACCCTTGGAGTGTTTTTGGTTGTAAGAAGGCTGTCTTTAATAGCGGATGCTTTGTCTCATATTACTTTATCCGGTATTGCAGCAAGTTTATTACTAGCTAAACATGTGACATTTTTTCAAGCGCTCAATCCTCTTTACATGGGATTGTTTTTTTCAGTTGCTGGTTCTCTATTAATTGAACAGTTAAGAGGTGTTTACAACTATTATAAAGAAATTGCGATTCCGATTATCTTATCAGGAGGGATAGGAATTGGTGTTGTTTTCATTTCGCTAGCTGATGGGTTTAATAATGATTTATTTAATTACTTGTTTGGAAGTGTAATGGCCGTAAGTCGTTCTGACTTATGGACAATTAGTATCATTACTTGTATTGTAGTAATTATTTTAATTTTACTGTATAAGGAACTATTCTTTCTTTCATTTGATGAAGAGCAAGCGGTTGTCTCGGGTATCAATCGTCGCCTCATTAACTTTATTTTTATCGTTATGGTGGCATTGGTAATTGCTGCTTCTATGAGGGTCGTTGGAATCTTACTCGTTTCATCCTTGATGACTCTTCCTGTGGCAGCTGCAATGAGAATTGCGAAGGGCTTTAAACAGATGTTCTTCTATTCTATTTTACTTGGAGAGATTTCGGTTATTGGCGGTTTAATATCAGCCTTTTATTTTGATTTGGCTCCAGGTGGAATGATTGTTATGATAGCAGTTTTCTTATTGCTCTTAACTATTTTTATTGAAAAAGCGAGTGTTAAAATAAAGAGTGTAAAGGAAATGTATTAGTTAGGGGCTAAAAGATAAGATGGAACTTTTAAATCAATTAACCTTTATTGAAAGAGGCGTTGTCGCTGGGGTTATTATAGGAGTGATTGCCCCGATTGTTGGTGCTTTTTTATTAGTTCGAAGGGTATCAATTATTTCAGAATCGATTTCTCATATTACATTAGCAGGTATTTCAGCTGGTGTTTTTATTGGTACGATAGGACCGGTATTTGAATCAATCAATCCAATGTATTTTGGGGTATTATTTGCACTTCTTGGTGCTTTAGTTACGGAACAATTAAGAAATGTATATCGTCATTTTCAAGAATTGGCCATTCCCATTATCTTATCAACAGCTGTTGGAATGAGTGCAATTTTTATTTCATTAGCTAGAACAGGATATAATGAATGGTATTCATATTTATTTGGAAGTATTGTCAGCGTAACAGTAAGTGATTTACAATTTATTATGATGACCGCTTTACTCGTTATTCTTTTAATAGGATTATTTTATAAAGAATTTATTTCCATCTCTTTTGATCAAGAGTTCGCAAAAGTTTCGGGAATATCCATTAAAATAGTAAATTTTGTGTTTGCATTATTAATTGCCCTAGTGATTTCAATGTCAATGAAGATTGTAGGGATTTTACTTGTTGGTGCGCTTGTCGTTATACCTGTAGCTACTAGTATTCAGTTAGCAAGAAGCTTCAAGCAGCTGGTGGGGTATGGGATTGTTTTTTCTCAGGTAGCAATCGCATCTGGTTTATACTTTTCTTATCAGTATGCGATAGCTACAGGCGGAATGATTGTATTAATGAGTGTATTGTTACTAATGGTAATTCTAGCTTTTAAAAAAGTAAGAGGGTAACCAATGGAGGGCTTAGTATGAATGTAACTGAAGCGATGGAGCTCTTAAAGGAGAAAGGGTATAAACATACTGATAAGAGAGCAGATATGTTACATCTATTTGCATTTGAAAAACGCTATTTATCGGCAAAAGATGTACTTGAACATATGCAAAATGATTATCCAGGAATGAGTTTTGATACGATTTATCGGAACCTTTCTCTCTTTTCGGAATTGAATATTCTCGAAGAAACTGAACTAGATGGAGAGAGGAAGTTTCGTTTTAGTTGTTCAGTATCTAAGCATCATCACCATTTAATCTGTTTAGAATGCGGAAAAACGAAACACATTGATAATTGTCCAATGGATTCACTTCAACAAATATTTCCAGATTTTGAAGTCACTGGTCATAAATTTGAGATTTATGGTAAGTGCCAGGAGTGTAAATAAGAAAAGAAGGAGCAAAAATCAAACTTTTGATTTTTATGCTCCTCTTTTAGGTATTTTCTCCTTTGGCCATTTCTTACTAATTGTTGTTTGAAGTGTCAAAATTAGATCAAGTTTAAGAAAATATCTTTTCTTTAATTTGAAAGCGTTTACTTTCGAGAGGGGAAGGTATAGAATAGAAGAAAGAATTATTTGACTTTTGTTAATGTTATGTTTTGATTTGGTTAATTTAATCAATTCGGTCATAAAATGAGTTAACTTTATATTTGAGGTGATAACATGGAAACGAATGTAAATAAATTATCTGAGGTCTTTGAAGTAAAATTAAACAGAGCTTTAAAAGATAACGAGATCGAGTTGATTAAATGGATGGTTAAGAATGATGAGAAGCATTTAATTCCATATTCCAAGAACAGTGACCTCAAAATGGAAATACAAAGCTAAAGTGACCAGGTATTATAAAGAATATAATCATCTATTCGTTCAATCCTAATGTTTAGGAGGGGATGATAAGATGACAAAGCCGCTTGTAAAATGTAATGTTGCCAATTGTACATTTTGGGGTGAGGGCAATAAATGCCAGGCAGAATCAATTCTTGTCGAAATTGATTCTCATGCAAATCGTGATTATAACATGGAAGCTGGAGAAGAACCTTATGAAAGAGCAGAACATAAGGATGCAGCCAACACGATAAAAGAGACATGTTGTCATACCTTCCAGCCAAAAGAGTAATTTTAAATGGGTTCAGAGAGAGCATTCTCTTTGAACCCATTTGTATGCTCAGCTATTCTCTTTAATCCAATTATTTACCCATTCCTTCGCTTCAACCCAGTTGTTTGCACGAACAACGGTTTTGGGAGCAGGAAGACGGTTATATGGTGTGTCCATTAAAATAACTGGTATATTAAATTCTTCGGCGATTGCAACAGCATTATCATGTTTATCTTCAAAGAAAATATCTAATTTGTGGTTTTTAACCGCTTCAATTTTATCGTGTTTTCCGACTAATTCAATATGGTCATAAGGAATTGATTTTTGTGTAAACCATTTTGTTGTAACATCAGCTAAATGATTACGGCGTGCAGTAATATAAATCAAATCATGGGATTTAGTCCATTCATGTAAGGTAGTTTCTGCACCTTTCGCAAGCTCAGCCTCTTCATATATAATTCCCTCGTTCTCTCCCATCCATTCCCAAAATTGTTTTTCTGAGATGCCTAAAACGGAAGTTAGGTCGTATTCAGTTATATCTTCTAATGTGAGTGATTTTTTAAAATGCTTATTTAAGTAGGGTATAAATGTAGTTGGGCAAGTAATTGTTCCATCAATATCTAGGCCCATTCGTTTTTTTACTGACATATTGTAAATTCACCTCATAAATGCTGTTTTTCCTTACATTACACGAAAAAGAGAAGCCGGTCTAGTGAACCCTTCCTTAATAAGAAAAGATTAACACCGATAATTCTAAATTAGTAAGTCATACTAAGTACTGTTCCCCGAAATAAAGAAAGTGAGGGATTTGTATGGCAGATCGAGAACATCCGAAAGATGAACCGATAAGGTTAGTTGATGAAGATGACCGTTCGTTAACATTAGTGAATAACCATGTAGATGGAAAGTATGAAAACGGACGAAGTGACACTCGAGATCTTGAATTAACAGAAGAAGAGAGAGAACCTGTCGTAACTGATTTCCAAGAAGAAACAGCTGCAGAATATGGAGTTATGAATGACAGGTTCGAAAGGGAAGAGACTGCTCGTGCAAATGAAGATGACGTCACTGCAGGCCGTGGTGTTGGAACCTTTGCGATCGTGTTGTCTATTCTATCCCTATTCTTCTTACCGGTATTGCTTGGAGCAGCTGGTATAGTAGTTGGATTTGTTTCACGTCGTTATGGCTCAACAACGCTTGGAAACTGGGCGATTGGTATTGGTGCTATTTCGATTCTCATGACCGTCTTTTTCTCCCCATTCTTTTAGCTGATTGAGGAGGACGGGGAACATAAGAAAAGCATAGGCTCAAAAGAGCTTATGCTTTTTCTAATTCTGGCTGATTCTTTTGATATTCTGCAGCAATTTTATCAATTTCAATCTTTAATTCTTCGACCATCGTTTCCTCGGGTACTTTTCTGACAATTTCACCTTTCATAAAGAGCAACCCTTCACCTCTTGCTCCAGCAATACCAATGTCGGCTTCTCTGGCTTCTCCAGGACCATTAACGGCACAGCCTAGAACAGCTACTTTAATGGGTGCTTTAATTGAAGAAATGTACTCCTCAATTTCGTTAGCAATGCTAATAAGGTCAATCTCAATTCGGCCACATGTTGGGCATGAAATAAGTGTGGCTGCATTTGAAGCAAGACCAAAAGATTTTAGTAGCTCACGCGCAACTTTCACTTCTTCAACCGGATCTGCACTTAATGAGATACGAACGGTATTACCAATCCCTAAATTCAAAATGGCACCAAGTCCTGCCGCACTTTTAATGGTTCCAGCAAATAAAGTTCCTGATTCTGTAATTCCTAAATGGAGAGGGTAATCAAATGCTTTCGCTGCTTTTTCATAAGCTTCAATTGCTAAGTTCACATCAGAAGCTTTCATCGATACAATGATGTCATGAAAGTCAAGATCCTCAAGGATTTTTATATGGTGCAAAGCACTTTCCACCATGCCATCAGCTGTTGGATAACCATATTTTTCAAGAATGCGTTTCTCTAAAGAACCAGCATTTACTCCAATACGAATCGGAATTCCTTTTTCTTTTGCAGCTTTCACAACTGCTTCAACTTTATGGCGTTTTCCAATATTCCCTGGATTGATACGAATTTTATCTGCTCCACCTTCAATTGCTTTAAGCGCAAGCTTATAATCAAAATGAATGTCAACTACTAATGGAATATTAATCTGAGCTTTAATATCTGAAATCGCCTCAGCTGCACGCATGTCAGGACAAGCTACGCGTACAATTTGACATCCAGCTTCTTCAAGGCGCTTAATCTCAGCGACAGTAGCTTCAACATCATGTGTTTTTGTCGTTGTCATACTCTGGACAACAACTTCATTATTTCCGCCAATCGTTAAGTTACCTACTTTAACTGGTCGAGTTTTTGTACGATGTGTAATTTCGGTCATAGACCCAATCGCTCCTTTATTTCGAAGAGTTAACTCTTCACCTAGTCTCATAAAGAGAATCGTATTCATTTTATCAATGTAGGCAATTGTTTGGCAAGGATAAAGTAAGAGTCTACAAGTAGAAGTAAAAGAAATCAGTGATAAACAGGGAATAGGTAGGTCTTTCCAATTTGAATATCTTCAGGTTTTAATCCGTCATTTAGTTCTTGAAAATCAAAAACAATTTCTTGAATTGATGCGGAAATAGGTCCTTCATGTAAATGTTCTACAATCGAAAGGACGGTTTGGCCTGGTTCAATTGTAACCTCTTGAAATGGTTCAAATTGTACGAGGTTTTCTGACTCGTCACTGAGAGATTCCGTTGTCATTTCGTCGATATTGGTTTCAGCTGCTTCTGTTAAACCGTTGGGTAAAGTTCCGATCGTTAGATCATAATAAGTACTATATAGAATAACGAGGATTATGAGAATCGTTCCGATACGTTTCATTAGCTTGTCCTCCTAGTTTTTAGTTGAACTAATTCATTTAAAGTATATGTTGTTTCTTTGTTAATATGACAAAATGAGGAAGATGTCTTGGAATAATTTTCTTTAAAGGCTGGGAGTGAATAGGAATGGGAGCCCGTCCAGGATACATAATGTTTTTCATTGGCTTGCTACCAATAATCATGGTAATAGGAAATTCGATGTTTATACCATTGCTTCCACAGATGCAAATAGATCTAGCTATTACGACTGTTGAAGGTGGATGGTTATTAACGAGTTTTTCTATTCCGGCAGCTCTTCTTGTACCGTTAGGAGGAATTTTATCGGATCGATTTGGTCGAAGAAAAATAGCGCTTATTGCCTTGCCGATAATTATGATCGGGTGTTTCATTTCAGCGATTGCGACTATGAAGGCGGAGGTGACAAATGCATTTCAGCTTATGTTGATTGGGAGAGTGATACAAGGAGTTGGGGCTGGTGGTGTTACTCCGTTAGCTATGGCATTTATTTCTGACATATATCATGGCGAGCAAAGAAATCGTGCCTTAGGAACGATAGAGGTGTTTAACGGCATAGGTAAAGTTATTAGTCCGATAATTGGAGGGGTTGTTCTTGCTTTATCATGGTCACTAAGCTTTGTATTCTTGTTTGCTATTTCACTATTTGCTTTAGTGGGCATACTTCTATTTGTTCAAACAGATGCTACAGTATCAATTGATCAAGTACCATACCAAAAAAGAAAAAAGAATATTACTTATTTATTTAAAATTCATTGGAGGTGGTTACTACCGATTTTTTTCACCGGAGTAATTGGTATGTTTTTATTGTTTGGTTATTTATTCTATTTTTCGTATTTATTAGAGATGACAATCGCAAATTCTTTATGGAATGGGATTTTCTTAGCTGTTCCTTTATTCATGTTGACAATTTTTTCTTATATGACAGGCAGGGGACTTAAAGGCAAAGAAACACAGTACAAAAAAGTCTTTTCATATGGCCTTCTGTTCATGCTGATAGGCGCGCTAATGATTGTTATTTTGCCTCTTCAATGGATGGCTTTTTTGTTGTCATTGATGTTTTTTTCAGCAGGATTCGGGATGTTGCTACCTGCGGCTAACTCAGCTTTAGCTTCTATTGTTACGAAGGGAGAGAGGGGACAGTCTTTTCGTTTTACTCGATGTTGCGGTTTCTCGGTGTAGCGTTAGGTCCGCTCTTCTTTGGGATTTGGATGATGAATGAAGAACAAATGGTATTTAGCGCTTTATTTCTCATATGTTTAAATACTGTGGTTGTACTCTATTGTTGGCCATGCTTTCCAGTTGGAAAAGAATGTAAGGGAACAGAATTGTCACGTTTATAAATTGAAAACGTGACTTAAGTCCCTTTTATTTCTTTTGAAAAAAGTGTTTCTTAATTAGTATAGCTCTCGTCTTACATGAGAGTGACTTGGTATGACCAGTCGTAAAAGGAGAGTTGATTGAAATGAAATCGTTATGGAAAAAGTTAATTAGTGTCACGTTAGTGCTTTCTTTATTAGTGCCAGTGTATGTGATGGCAGATGCAGCTCCCGGAGATGTTGTCATTACTCTAGGTGAAAATTTATCTGAGACACAAAAGCAAAGTTTGCTTAGTGAAATGGGAGCAACGGATGAAGATCAAATCATTTATGTAACAAATGCCGAAGAACATCAATATTTGGGAAATTACATTAGTGCATCTCGCATAGGAACGAGAGCTCTGTCATCTTCTAAAATTACGTTAAGAGAAGAGGGTGCTGGACTTACCGTCCAAGCTAATAATATTGATTGGGTTTCTGAGGAAATGTATGCAAATGCTTTAATTACAGCAGGTGTTGAAGATGCGGATATTTATGTTACAGCCCCAATAAAAGTATCCGGTACAGCCGCACTAACAGGCTTAATTAAAGCATATGAAGTTGCAGCAGAAGTCGTTATACCAGAAGAACAAAAACAAATTGCCAATGAGGAAATGGTACGAACTGGGGAACTTAGTGAATCAATTGGTGTTGAAGAAGCAACAGAATTAATGAACAGAATTAAAGAAGAAATCGCAAATAACGCGGTTGAAACAGAAGATGACCTACGGGAATTGATTCGCCGTATTGCAGCAGAATTAGGTGTAACACTAACAGATGAAGAACTAGATGGTTTAGTGTCTCTATTTATGAGGATGAAAGATATGAATATCGATTGGAACCAAGTCCAAAATCAAATATCAAAAGTTCGCGATAATTTAGGCGATTTTCTAAACAGAGAGGAAACGCAAGGTTTTATTAGAAGCTTGTTGGACCTATTAAGTCGTCTTATTGATTCACTTCGTAGCTTATTTAGTTCATAATAAGAAAGAGAGGAATACCCTCTCTTCTTTTTGTTTACCTTTTTTATGAAATGTAAATGTAAAAAATGTGAAACATCTCTTGATTTGAATCGTATGAAATACAAAGGAGGTTTGCATATGGAATGGTTAAATTCTGCTAGTATCGGCTTTTTAGTTGTATTTTTAGGAACTTTATTTTTGATTGGCGAATTGCTAGTTCGTGTTAAAGGTTTATTTGCAGTGCTTGGAATTGCAATTATGGCTATGTATTTTTCGTTTCACCTATCAGGAGATGTAGGTTTGTGGGTTGTTATTTTGTATGTTGTAGGCTTAGTGTTAATTATAATTGATGGAAAAGTAATAACTGATGGAACAGTTGCTTTGCTAGGTGTCGTACTTATGATTATTGGATTGGCTGTCCCAGCTCCTAACTTTATATACGGTGCCCTAGTTTCGATGGGATTCTTAGTTGGCGCATTTAGTTCCGCCTTATTTTTGAAAGTGTTTCCTTCGCGTAACCTTTGGGCAAAAATGACTTTGAAAGATCGATTAACAAGTGACATCGGATATAATTCGATCAATGATCGTTATCATGATTTAGTTGGTAAACAAGGTCAAACAATTAGCTCGTTCCGTCCTACTGGAACAGTTGAAATTGACGGTGAGCAATATAGTGCAACAAGTGGTGGTCATTGGTTAGAAGCTAATATGCCTGTCGTCGTGACATCTGTAGATGGAACGAGAATTGTAGTGAAGAAAATAGAGGAAGAGTCAAAAAGCGAGTAAACAATTTGTTTATCTCGCTTTTTGTTTTGGTTTTGGAATGGACCAAACTGCTATCAAAACAATTATTAATGTTGAAAGGAAAAAGGCACTGAATGGTATAGGGAATAATAATGAATCCATCCAATATAGTAAAATGACAGGTAAAGTAAGGGCGTGTGCGGTAATTGACCACAACTGTCGATATTGTAATGAGGGACGGTTTCCTTTCAAAACTAAAGCAAATACTGCAAGTAGAGAAATCCCTAGATAAGCAAGGCCGGCAAGTCCCGAATAAAGCAAGCCTGTCAAAATAACTAATAAAACAGGCAGGAACGATTGTAAATCAGAAAAACGATTAGAAAGATCGTCTTTAGATAATTCATTTAAACCAAGTAGTGTATAGGAAATGGTTTGGGTTGTTCCGTTGGAGACAAAAAAGAATTGATCCCTTTGCAAGACAACCGCTTCAGAAAGTTGTATTAATTGCTCTTCTGAAAAAGAATTTGTTGGATCAATAATGACAACACCTTCATTAAGCTCATCAGAGTAATAATAATCGTCTATATCGGCTTGTAAACGACCGTCTGAAATTTGAAAAGCCGGCAGGTCATCTAAAAGTAGATTGTTTAATTTTTCAACTGCAGAGTAAGTGGTTGTATTGAAACTAATAAAATAAGGGACGCTTGCCACAAATACAATGAATAGAACATATCCAATAGTCGTAGTAATCGGTCGGAAACGACTATATGCAATTACTTTTTTATTATAAAAAGATTTAATAAACCATTCCCAAAAATTCAGGGTAATCACCTCTTTCATTTCTCTGCTATTTTAACGAAAGTCGCATTGAAATGCTATGAACTTTTCTTGAGTATTTTAAGACGATTTTCCCTCAAAGATAATTTTTATTTTTTATTGTTTACAAAACGATTATAAATGCTTAATAATAGACAGAGTGTCCATGTTGATGTTTGTCGAAATTGGGCCTAAAAATGTACCTTATGAAGATGAAGGGATGAGGATTTGTGGATTTACAAACGCTCTTGTTCATGTTTTTCGGTGGTCTTGGGATCTTCCTGTTTGGGATCAAATATATGGGAGATGGACTACAGAAAGTCGCTGGAGAAGGTCTTAGAGATTTACTAGATAAATTTACGACTAATCCACTTATGGGAGTTATTGCGGGGCTTTTTGTTACTGTCCTCCTACAAACGAGTACAGGAACAACAGTCTTAACGATTGGACTTGTTAATGCCGGGTTTATGACGTTAAAGCAAGCGATTGGTGTTATTATGGGGGCAAATATTGGAACGACTGTAACGGCCTTCATTATCGGAATCAAAATTTCAGCTTACGCGTTACCTATTATCGCTCTAGGGGCAGCGCTTATTTTCTTTTTCAAAGCAAAGAAAATAAACAATTATGGGCAAGTTGTGTTTGGTTTTGGGGCTTTATTTTATGGTTTAGAGTTAATGGGGACAGGTTTAAAACCGCTTCGGGAATTAGAAGCTTTCGCGGAGTTAACGGTTAGCATGAGTGATAACCCGTTACTTGGTGTTTTAATTGGAACCATTTTTACTGTTGCTGTACAAAGCTCAAGTGCATCAATAGGTCTTCTTCAACAGTTATATGATCAAGGAGCAATGGGGTTAAGTGCTGCCTTACCAGTTTTATTCGGTGATAATATTGGAACAACGATTACGGCAATTTTAGCTTCGATTGGAGCATCTGTTGCTGCAAAACGAGCTGCTTTAACCCATGTTATCTTTAACTTAATTGGGACGATTATTGTTTTAATACTCTTCCAACCGTTCCTACAATTAATTGGTTACCTCGCAGTAGAGCTTGGATTGAATCGTCCAATGACGATTGCTTTTGCTCATGGTATTTTTAATGTGTCGAACACATTAATTCAATTGCCTTTTATTGCTGTGCTAGCAATAATTGTAACCAAACTAGTTCCAGGTGAGGAGTACAGCATTGAATACAAGGCAAAGCATCTTGATCCTAGATTTATCGGGAGTTCACCGGCCATCGCGTTAGGTCAAGCGAAACAAGAGGTTTTACGTATGGCTGAGTTTGCTGAAAGAGGGTTAACTGAAGTCAGTCAATACTTAGAAAATGGTCAAAAGCGACATGCGGAAATGTCTGTTCAATTTGAAGATGCAATAAATAATTTAGATAGAAAAATAACAGATTATTTAATTCAAATTTCCTCACGATCTCTTTCCGCTCAAGATTCAAAAATGCATTCAATCCTGATGGATACAGTTCGAGATATTGAGCGAATTGGTGATCATATTGAAAACATTGTTGAGTTAAAAGATTATCAAAAAGCGAATAAAGTCGTTATTTCTGATAAGGCACTTGAAGATTTGCGTGAAATGTCAGAATTGACACTCTCAACCTTAAAAGAGTCTATCAAAGCATTGGAACATGTTGATGGAGATTTAGCACGTTCGGTCTTAGAAAAAGAAGAACAAATAGATAAGATGGAACGTAAGTTAAGAAAGCAACATATTAAGCGTGTGAATGAAGGTAAATGTTCTGGTGCAGCTGGAATCGTGTTTGTAGATATTGTCAGCAATTTGGAACGAATTGGTGATCATTCAGTAAATATTGCTGAAGTAGTTATTGGTGAGGAGAATTAAGCAATACTTTCTTAAGAGCCATCAATAGCAAGTGCTTCATCTCATAGGTGTCCCAAAAGATCTTTGACGTTTTGGGACACCTTTTCTAATAAAAACTCTTATGAAGAAAAGTGCTTGTATAGCAAGATCATGTGTGTTACATTGAATCAGTACTGACTGAAAAAGTTTTTTAGTGAAAGGTATTGACGAGAGTTTGAAGCCGTGATATTATAATTCTTGTCTTTAAGAAACTATTCCACAGTAGCTCAGTGGTAGAGCAATCGGCTGTTAACCGATCGGTCGTAGGTTCGAGTCCTACCTGTGGAGCCATAATTATGGCGGCGTAGCTCAGCTGGCTAGAGCGTACGGTTCATACCCGTGAGGTCGTGGGTTCGATTCCCTCCGCCGCTATTATTTAATTGAATAAGTTTACTTTTATGGCGATTGTGGCGAAGTGGTTAACGCATCGGATTGTGGTTCCGACATTCGTGGGTTCGATTCCCATCAGTCGCCCCATAAAGGACCCTTAGCTCAGTTGGTCAGAGCAGTCGGCTCATAACCGATCGGTCGTAGGTTCGAGTCCTACAGGGTCCACCATTTAGTTTATTCGGAGGAATACCCAAGTCCGGCTGAAGGGATCGGTCTTGAAAACCGACAGGCGGGTTAAACCGCGCGGGGGTTCGAATCCCTCTTCCTCCGCCATTACTTACATATATAAAAGGATCTGCACAAGCAGATCCTTTTTTTAATACATTTGGAAAGTTGTGTTTCTTATAGTGAAGCCCAATATAATGAACCAAATGCTATGCAGAAGCAAGCAAAGAAAGTTAACCTCGTATGCTCTACTAAAGAAATAATCCACTTTATCCCAACTAAAGCAGACAAAAATGAAGTGATGAAGGCGATAGATAAGGCCAGTAGTTGGGTCTCCTTATAACTTCGTATAAGTTCTGGTAGCTTAACAATACTCATGCCGAAAAAAACAGGAATGGAAAGAATAATTGTGTAACGAAGTGCCGTTTGTTTATTTATTCGAAGTGAGAGGGCTAAAAATAATGAACTCCCAGTCCTAGATATACCTGGAATGAGGGAAGCTACTTGACCGAAGCCAATGATAATGGCATCCTTCCATGTTAAATCTTTATGCGAACGATTCCCAGGAGAAAGGCCGTGTTCTATAAGGATAAGCAGAAACCCAGAGGTAATTAACGAGACGGCTACTGTTTCAGGTGTTGTAAACGTCTCTCCAATATTAGTTTCTAAAAATGTCATTATACCAATAGTTGTGATGGTTGAAATGAAAATGAGGATTGTGAATTGGTAATTTGATTTTGAATCATTATTTTTTTCTTTACTATATGACCAGAAATCTTGGAGGATATTAAGAAGTTCTTGTCGAAAATAAAAAATAACGGCTAATACGGAGGCAATATGTAGAAATGTCTCGAAAGCAAGTTTGAAATCTTCACCAATACTAATATCAAGTAGCCTCTGAGTCATTAACATCAGAGCGGTACTAGAAATTGGTAAAAATTCAGACAGGCCTTGGATTAAGCCCAGTAGGAATGCCTCAAAATAACTCATGTGAAAGTACCCTCCAATACTTTTGATCTTAAACGTATCATACTTTTCATTTATAAGAGCTCTAACCATATTTATTAACATGTCCATTTGTTATGACTCGTTTATTTCAAGTGTTTAAAGGGTAGAGTAATCTTGTCTGCATTGCTGAAAAAATAATAAGCATATTGATTGCAACAATGCTCAAATTTTGGTAATGTAAGAACTGGAAGACTTATGAAACATTTGTGTTGAAAAAGTCAACATATCATTTTAGAGGAGGAATTACAAATGGCATACGAATTACCACAATTACCTTATGCAGCAAACGCACTAGAACCACATATTGATGAGGCAACAATGAACATTCACCACGGTAAGCATCACGCAACTTATATTGCTAAGTTAAATGCAGCTTTAGAAGGACACGAAGAGCTTGCTGGAAAGAGCATTGAAGAGTTAGTTGCTAACTTAGATGCTGTTCCTGAGAACATTCGCGGAGCTGTCCGTAATAATGGAGGAGGACATGCGAACCACTCATTATTCTGGCAACTTCTTAGCCCGAATGGAGGAGGAGCTCCTACAGGCGAACTAGCAGATGCAATCAATTCAACATTTGGAAGCTTAGAAGCATTCAAAGAAGAATTTGCTAACGCTGGTGCTAACCGTTTTGGTTCAGGTTGGGCTTGGTTAGTTGTTGATGGTGGCAAACTTGCTGTTACTAGTACTCCAAACCAAGATACTCCTCTTATGGAAGGTAAAACACCGATCCTTGGACTAGATGTGTGGGAGCATGCTTATTACTTAAATTATCAAAACCGTCGCCCTGATTATATTAACGCATTCTGGAATGTTGTTAATTGGGATGAAGTTGCAAAGCTTTATAACGAAGCAAAATAAATACTTAGAAAAGGACCTGAGTTAATTCTCAGGTTCTTTTTACCTTTTATAAACTTTTTTTATCTTAAACCCGTATCGTTAAGCGACTGGTTATATCTAGAAAAAACATACTTTCAGGAAAACTCTCCTGTAGTAGCTTTTTTTGAATAACCGATATTCATGGTGACACACTATGGTTAAGGGTGGTGGAGTCGTGAATAAGTCTGTGCTAAAGAAAGTGATTGGTGATATAGAAGTTACAAGAGACTTAACACTATTGCTTGTAATTGGCGGGCTTTATGCGTTAAGTTTTGCTCTGTCAAATACGTTTGTAAATGTTTATTTATGGAAGCAGTCAGGAGAATTTGTTGATATTGCCCTTTATAATTTAGGGTCTGTCGCTATGCAACCTCTGGCTTTTATCGTAGCTGGTAAGATAGCTAAAAAGGTCGATCGTGTCATTGTGTTAAGGACAGGTGTTATTACACTTTCTATTTTTTTTACTACAGTGTTATTTCTCGGTGAAAATGCCAATCAGTACCTAATTTTATTGGGTGCTTTAATAGGGACTGGGATAGGGTTTTATTGGCTCGCTTTTAATGTCTTAACCTTTGAGATAACGGAGCCGGAAACAAGAGACTTTTTTAATGGCTTTTTAGGGTTGTTGACTTCTTTTGCGGGAATGATTGGACCAATATTAGCTGGGTTTATCATAACAAGGATGGAACAGTTCACAGGTTATACGGTCATTTTTACCGTTTCTTTAGCTTTATTTGTAGCGGCCGTTCTCACGTCCTTTTTATTACAGAGACGTTCAGCGGAAGGGCAGTTTTACTTCAAGAGAATTTTACATGAACGTAAAAATAATCCTAATTGGCGACAAATACTAAGAGCGCATTTTTTTCAGGGATTAAGAGAAGGTACATTTGTGTTCGTAATTGTTGTGTGGGTCTATGTTGCAACAGGCAGTGAGCTTGCTATTGGTACATATGGTTTAGTTGCATCTGCTGTACAATTTGTTGCGTATTATATTATAACTCGAATGATTAAACCAACCTTTAGGAAGAAGTTTATCTTGGTTGGAGGAATGATTTTATATGCAGCTATCTTTTTGATTGTACTTGGTGAGTTAACATTTGCCAAATTGATTATGTACGGTATCGTAGTATCTGTTGCTTATCCGATGCTTTTAGTCCCTTATATATCATTGACATTTGATGTTATAGGAAAAGGTTGGAAGGCTGCAGAGATGAGAGTAGAGTACATTGTTGTTCGAGAGTTGTTTGTAAATTCAGGACGAATTGTTTCTGTCCTTGCTTTTTTAGCAACGGTTACGTTCTTCTCAGAAGAAAGAGGAATTCCTATTTTGCTTCTTATTATTGGGGCTGGTCATGCTGTTATCTTTTTCTTTGTTCGGCATGTGAAGTTTAAAGATGGGAACGGGGGAGAAAGTTATACGTTTGCTAGGCAAAAAGGAGGAGATGGAGATACAACAGGTGGCTCAACGGTTTAGTATTTTGGATTGCTTTCCCTTTTGACAATAAAGAGTGATATGCTATAATGAAGTCAATAAAAGTTGCCTGCCGTGTTAGTCAGCTTCTACTTGTTTCGAACCTTGATTTTTTTAAGGGAGTTCTATATTGAAGCACAGCCAACAGGCCAGCATTTGTTCTGGACGTTGAACGGGCTTCTGCGAGCACCCACCTACGAGAGTAGGTTCATGAAACAACTGAAGCAACGGCATACGCGGGTTACCATTATCTGAAAAACATTCTAGGCACCTCTTACAGGTGCCTATTGTAATTGAAAGGGTTTGTGAGAGGGGTAACACTACGTTGGGAAAAACTAGACAAAAAAAGAAGCACCATGTTCCGATACGTCTTAATGTCCTTTTCTTTGCAGTGTTCATATTATTCTCTATATTGATACTCAGGCTAGGAATGGTTCAGATTGTTGAAGGAGAAGATTTTAGCAAAGAATTAGATAGAACAAGTAATACTACGGCTAGAATAGATGCACCACGTGGCATTATGTATGATCGTTTTGGAAATGTTGTTGTAGACAATGAACTTGAACTTTCTGTTACATACACCAATCCATCTAGGGCTACAAACTCTCAAACTATATTAGAAATAGCGCGAGATTTAGAGGAATTGATTGATGTTGAAACAGAGCGGATAACAGAAAGGGATAAGCGTGATTATCTCCTGTTGTTAATGTCTGAAGAAGAACGTTATGAACTTGTTTCAAGGGATGAGCGAAAGAAACTGGAGAGTTCTAGTGATGAATATCGGTTAGAAGTAGAACGTATATCTGATGAAGCAATCGAAGGATTAAGTGAGAAGGATTTACGTGTGTTAGCTATTTACCGTGAAATGTCACGTGGCTATGCTAATGCACCACAACGAATCAAGCGTGGAATTACTGAAGAGGAAGCTCATCGCCTAAGTGAAAACTTATATAGACTACCTGGCGTTGATATTTTACGTGATTCTAGAAGAGCTTATGTCTATGGAGATTCATTCAAAGACGTATTTGGTTCTACAGGTTCTATTCCGCGAGAGAAGCTAGATTATTATTTATCTAGAGGCTATGATCGATCAGATATTGTGGGGACAAGTTTCTTAGAATTACAGTATGAAGATGTTCTTCGTGGTAAGAAAGCTGTAATGGAAAGTATCACGACTTCGACTGGAAATTCTTTAGAAAGTTCTGTAAATGAACGTCAAGGACAACGTGGGAATGACCTCGTGTTATCACTAGATATGGAGTTGCAGCAAGAGCTGGAAGAGATTATTGATGAGGAAATGAGAAAAGCTGGTAATTCATTTATTCTTGACCGGTCTGCTTATGCTGTATTAATGGATCCTAGAACAGGTGACGTATTAGCAATGGCTGGTTTTAACGATCCAGCTGACCGAACTCGTCCTAGTAATGCCGATCATATCGGAAATGTTATGAAAGCCTATGAGATGGGCTCTTCGATTAAAGCTGCTTCGGTTTTGGCTGGTTTCCAATCAGGGGTGGCATATCCGGGGAAAATGTTTAACGACCGTCCGATCCGCTTACCATCAACACCAGAAAAAAAATCGGTACGAAACTATGGTTGGGTAAATGATATACGCGCACTTGAAGTATCTTCTAACGTCTATATGTTTGAAATGGGGATGTTAATGGCTGGGTGTCATTATCCTACTAATTGCCGTTGGTCGAATTTACAAGGTGCTTATGATGAAGTAAGGTATAGCTTTAGCCAATTTGGTTTAGGTGTTGACACGGGTATTGATTTACCATCAACTTCTAGTGGATTAGCTGGGGGAAGTGTTATAGCAGGTAACTTACTCGATTTAATGATTGGACAGTATGATACGTATACTACTTTACAACTGGCTCAATACATTTCGACGATTGCGAATGATGGGTATCGAATGCAGCCGCGTCTTGTAACAGAAATAAGGGAACCTGTTTCTAATCGAGAAGAGCAAGGGGCTGTCATTCAAAAATTTGAACCGACCATCTTAAATCGAATAGATATGAGTGATGAATACATTAAGCGAGTGCAGCAAGGGCTTAGAGGAGTTGTGACAAGAGGAACTGCAAGTAGTCGCTTCTCCAATAAATCCTATCAGCCTGCAGGCAAAACGGGAACGGCTCAGGTTAACGTAGCGGTAGGAGAAGGTGATAACCGTAGACTTGTAAGTGGAAATACACAAACGTTTGTTGGGTATGCGCCATTTAATAATCCGGAAATTGCCTTTGCTGTTGTCGTTCCTAATGTTAAGCTTGAAAGAAACGGTGGACGTACAGGAATGGCTCAAGAAATAACTAGTAAGGCATTGGATGCCTATTTTGATATGAAAGAAGTACGTAATGGCCCGACGAAGGCGGATCGGCCAATTTTAGAACAACCTGATACGGATTAAATGCAGAAAAGGCGATTTGAGGGAACCACTCAAATCGCCTTTTCTTATTATGAAATGATCTGAACGATCTCATCAATGGACATATCACTTCGAACTTCGTAGAAGCCCGTTTTTAACGATTTCGATAAGCGTAGATGTTCTACTTGCTGTAAAAAGTCTTCTCGATTGTTGATGATCTTTCCTGCTAAAAGCAAATCAGCTACATCATAACTACTCATTCCTGGGACGATTTCAAGGAAGAGAATATAAATTGTTTCTTGCTCATGTTCATTCTTTTCTGAGTGAAAGATCTCTTTTTTTAATTCTTTTAACTCTTCTGCTGGAACAACCAAATATCCATTTGTTTCAAGTTCTTCTCTCATTTCTGCAACCGTTAATGGAGGATTTATTTTGATAAGTTCTTCATTCTCGGTGCTGTATAGATATACCGCTAACAATCCGGTTGTTGCAAAAAATATTCCACTAGCAAATAATTGTAATCCTTTACTACTCAATGAAACCGCTCCTTTGATCCAGTACTGAATTAAGCAACCGTTTTACTTCATCTATTGATAATCTCGTTATAGAAGCGATTGATTGAATAGAATGCCCTTTTTTATAAAGTGTCAATATTTCTGTTAATAGCTGTTTATGTGCATTAGAGTGACTTTGTCTAAGAATTGCCGATTGATCAGAGCTTATTAGCAGCTCCTCCTCTAAAGAACGCATTTTCTTTTTTAATTGATACATCTCTTGCAAATAATTCATTGACAGTTGTTCAATTTCTTTTTCTAGTTTTACTGTTTTATCTTTTTTGATAAAGGACAAAAGAAAGAGAATGGATGCTAATGAAAATGAACAAATAAATGCCACTTCTAACATTGTAATACACCTTCTTTCGCAGTTAGCTTTTACTCGCATTATACATTGAATCAAGTGAAACTTACATCTCGTTTGTCATAGTTTGACATTTGAAAATCGACAAATTCATAAGAATATCCAACGTTTTCAGATAATATTGCTTTATTCTACAAATTCACCTATTTAATGACTGTGAAAAAACGACAAATTCATCTATCGAATAAAGGCGAATGATTTTTTTTGGAGCTGTAATACGTAACCGGTAAAGACCCGACAAATAGAGACAATTTCGCCTTCTTGTTCATAGAAATAGGGGTTGTATGATTAAATTAACGAAAAAAAGTAGGTATTTTTTTGATGAGAAGAACATAAAGAACTTACTTTGATCTAACAATTGATATTTTTAGGAGGTGAAGGTAGTGATTGAACAAATCTTAGCTCTTCGTGAAAAAGGGTATTCTTTTCGAAAGATTGCCGATCAACTTAACACAACAGTAGGGAAAGTGCAGTATCGTTATCAAAAGCATCTTCAAGCGAAAGAAGAGGCAGTACAAGAAGAATCTATTGATTTCACTCATAGTGTACCAGCAAGTTATGAACGGGATGAAATCACGTTATTACCACAAAGTCCAACTGTGATTTACACCTTTTGGGAGATAAGTGCTTCATTACGACAAATGTTCGAACATCAGTGCAGAGCGCCTTGGCATGATTTAAGAAAACAGCTCAGAATCTATGATTGCACAATGATTGAATTTAATGGACACAATGCACACCGCTATTTTGATATCGATCTTCCTGAGATGACAAATAATTGGACGATTCATAACATCCAACCGAACAGAACGTATATCGTTGATTTTGGTATTAGAACAAGACAACAATCGTTTCTTTCACTCCTTCGATCTAATGCGATAGATACACCACGCTTTGATGAGGGAGATAAAGGAATACATGTAGAGTCTGTAAATGAATGGAAAAATGGGGAATCAATTGAGCCAAAATGGCTCGAGCATTTTAGTACGTATTCTTATTATGAAACGGTTAAATAAGGGGGGAATTATGTTGAAAGAAGGTTATTATTCATTGGTTTTGCATGCACACTTGCCATATGTAAGACATAAAGAAGAAGGGCGTCTTGAAGAAAGGTGGCTATTTGAAGCTATCACGGAATCTTATATTCCTCTCCTTTGGGAATTGAATGAAACGAAGGTAAAAGAAGCTTTAACGATTTCTTTTTCTCCACCAGTAATGGAGATGTTAGCGGATCCGATTATCCAAGAGCGTTATCTTGATTATTTAATTAAGACAGAAGAACTTCTTCTTAAAGAGGCGGAGTCAAACACTCAAACAAATGAAGAGGAAAATTTAATTAATTTTTACAGGAACAGATATCAGAAAATTAAAAATACATTTCTTGAGTTAGAAAAAAATATATTAAATGGATTCCGTCAATTGATGGAGAAAAATGTAATAGTTTGCATAACAAGTGCGGCAACTCATGCATTTTTACCTTATGTGAAAACAAAAGCTGCGATTCGATCTCAAGTAGTTGAAGCGGTTCGTTGTTTCGCAAAGCATTTTGGACGTAAACCAAAGGGATTTTGGCTACCAGAGTGTGCCTTTGCACCTGGGGTAGATCGAATTCTCGTTGAGGAAGGTATTACATATTCTTTTGTAGATGAACATGCACTAAAAGATGCCGATCCAAGCCCCTCAAAAGAAACAGGTGCACCTATTTATTCTCCGCACGGATTAATTCTCTTTCCGAGACATACAGATCTTTCGAGCAAAGTTTGGAGTTCAACATTAGGATATCCAGGTGATGTTGATTACCGTGAATTTTACCGTGATATTGCATACGAAAGAGAGTGGGAATACATTAAGCCTTATGTACATGAGGAAGTGCGGATTGATACAGGGATCAAGCATCGACGTATTACTGGTCAAGGTGAACATAAAGAAATTTACGTTCGTGAATGGGCAGAAGGGAAAATCAATTCCCATGCTGATCATTTTCTTCAAAGCATAAAAGAAGAAATAAATAAACATGGAGACCAATGTTACCCACCCTATTTAATGGTTACACCATTTGATGCAGAGTTGTTTGGCCATTGGTGGTTTGAGGGACCAGAGTGGATTGGACAAGTTTTGAAAAAAGGGGAGAACCAAGTTAATTTCATTACCCCGGAGAGTTACATTGATCGACATTATCAAGATTTTGATACAGCTCATGTTTCTTTCTCGACATGGGGAAGAGATGGATATGGTCACGTTTGGGTAAATGAAAAAAATCAATATTTATACAGACACCACCATAGAATGGAGACAGATTTAGCATCATTGGTTGCGCTAATCTCCAAGCCGACTGAAATTGAAAAGCGTGCTCTGCAACAATTAGTTCGTGAATGGATGCTTGCAGTAAGTTCTGATTGGGCATTTATCATCGATGGTCAGAGTGCTGTTCAGTACGCAGAAGAGAGGTTTTCGACCCACTTAAGCAGATTTGATGCCATTAAAGAAAAATTAATTCTCGGTTCCCTTGAAACAGATTGGTTAACTGTCATTGAACAAGGGTTTCCGTTCTTACAAGAGATTGATGAGAGAATCTTTTGCTCTCCACATGATTCTTATATACAATCACTGAATTTTGAGGAATCAGAAGATAATGAAAATAGACGTTCTATCTTAATGTTAAGTTGGGAGTTTCCGCCGATGATGGTTGGTGGTTTGTCTCGTCATGTGTTTGATCTTTCACGAGCGTTAGTCGAAAAAGGACACGATGTACACGTTGTGACCTCTTATGTGGATGGTTATCCAGATTATGAAGTGAATCAAGGAGTACATGTTCACAGAGTAAAAGGTTTGCAACCTCATTCTGAGCAATTTTTTGATTGGGTTGCTAGTTTAAATTTGGCAATGGTTCAGTATGTAAATAAGCTTGCTAGAAAGCAATCTTTCCATATCATTCATGCTCATGATTGGTTAGTCGGCGTTGCAGCTACTGCATTAAAACGTTCATTAGATATTCCGTTATTAGCTACGATACATGCAACAGAGCATGGCCGGAATAATGGGATACATAGTGAATTGCAATATGAGATTAATCAAAAGGAATGGGAATTAACTTACGAAGCTGATCACGTCATTGTGTGCAGTGAGTATATGAAAAACGAATTACAGTTCATTTTTGGTTTGCCAGATGAAAAGTTGTCTATTATTCCAAATGGTGTTGATTTTGAATTAATTAAACCACAATCACATTCACCTATCTCCATTCAAACGAATGATGCATTTACCATCTTTTCTGTTGGAAGAATGGTAAAAGAAAAAGGATATCAAACGGTAATCGATACTGCTGCCATGATAAGAGAAAAAGGTTTGAATATACGATTTGTAATAGCGGGGAAAGGACCTATGCTTGAATCTTACAGACAACAGGTTGAGCAAAGACAGTTACAATCTTTCATTACATTCTTAGGATTTGTTAGTGATGAAGAAAGAAACGAATGGTTTTCACGTTGTGACGCAACGGTTTTCCCTAGCTTATATGAGCCATTTGGAATTGTTGCTCTTGAAGGGATGGCTGCTGGAAAAGCAACGATCGTTTCAGATACAGGTGGGCTATCAGGGATCATTCGTCATAACGAAAACGGCTTAAAAATTTTCCCTGGTGATGAAGAAAGTTTATTTAACCAAGTTCTATATTTATACAATCATCCTATTTCGAGGGAAGCATTGGCAACACAAGGTCTTCGTGATGTAAAGACAAAATTTGATTGGGGCACGATTGCTGGCCAAACAGATAAAGCGATTAATAAGTGTTTAGGAGAAAGTGTAGTAACCATATAACTAGGGAGGTTTTTTTGAATGAAAGGTGTCATCATGGCTGGAGGAAAAGGAACGAGATTACGCCCATTAACTTGTAATGTACCAAAACCAATGGTCCCATTAATAGAAAAGCCAGTTATGCAGTATAGTATTGAATTACTGAAGAAATATGGAATTACAGATATTGCTGTAACAGTGCAATATTTACCTGATAAGATTCGTGATTACTTTGGTGATGGATCAGAATTAGGCGTGAATTTAACGTATTTCGAAGAAACGACACCTTTAGGCACAGCTGGAAGCGTCAAACAAGCTGAAGAATTTTTAGATGAACCTTTCATTGTTGTTAGTGGTGACGCTTTAACTGACTTTAATTTAGAGGATGGAATCAATTTTCATAATGAAAAAAATAGTGTTACAACTATTTTTATGAAACAAGTTGAATGCCCGTTAGAATTTGGTGTAATTATGACGGATGAAGAAAATCGAATCATTCGCTTTTTAGAAAAGCCAAGTTGGAGCGAAGTGTTTAGTGACACAGTTAACACAGGTATTTATATTATGGATCCAAGTATTTTCTCTTATATCCCTAGTGATACCGTATGTGACTTTAGTAAAGATGTGTTTCCACGTTTATTAGAGGAGGAAGCTGGTCTTTTCGGTTATGCAGCAAACGGGTACTGGTCTGACATTGGAAATTTAAAGCAGTATCGTCAAGCGCATAGCGACCTGTTAAATGGAGAAGTCAAAGCAGAGATTAGTGCAACGGAAATTGAACCTACAATATGGGTTGGAGATAATGTCATTGTTGAGCATGGAACTAAGCTAGAAGGACCTGTAGCGATCGGATCAAATTCAATTATTCGTCAAGGAGCATATGTTGGACCACATAGTATTCTAGGTGCAGGAACGACAGTTGCACACGGGGCATCTTTAAAAAGGTCTGTTGTTTGGGCGGGGAATTACATCGGAGAAAACAGTGAATTAAGAGGAGTAACCTTATGTACTGGTGTAACGGTTGGAGCAAAGACTTCTTTATTTGAAGATGTAGTCATTGGAGATCACAGTACAGTTGGTGAAGGAGCAATTATACAACCGGATGCAAAAGTATGGCCATACAAAAGAATTGAACCATTTCAAACAGTGCAACAGGCTTTGGTTTGGAATGAAAATAGTGCAAAATCCTTGATGAGAGGTCACAAAGCAGAAGGAATTGCTAACATAGAATTGACTCCAGAAGTTGGAACGAAGTTAGGTGCAGCTTACGGAAGTATGTTAAATCAAGGAGAAAGAGTTATATTAGCTAGTGATGGATATGCTTTTTCAAATTTAATGAAATTATCAATCATCCAAAGTTTGCAAGCCGCAGGGATTCATATTATTGAATTAGGTGAAACAATGTTGCCAGTATTAAGGTATAGTGTGGAAACCGAAGATGTGCAAGGTGGTATCTACATCAGACTTTCTGGTCGGGGCGAAGAGAAACAAATGGTCATTGAATTCTTTGATGACAAAGGATTACCAATTGATTCTTCCAAACAGCGTGAAATAGAACAAATTATCTTATTTCAATCTTATCGTCGAGTTGCATTTAATTATATAGGACATTTAGAAACGAACACAGTATTGGAAAAGAGTTATGAAAAACAATTGGTTCAGTCTGTTAATTATCACAATATCATTGATAAAAAATGGAAAATTGCATTACAAGATGAAGGTATAAATCAACTTTCGTTATTACCCTCGCTATTAAAAAATTTAGGTTGTGAAGTTTATCATTTACCACAAAACTATGATATCGAATCAACTAAGAATTATGTGCTCTCGCAAAACATCGACTTTGCAATACTGTTAGGGGAGAGCGGTGAGTTTATAAGCATGATGACAGCTGAGGGTAAGCTCTTAACGGAAGAAGAACAGTTAACTTTATTTATTCTAGCGCAGCTTGAAAAAGGAACAAAGTCATCATTAGCTATTCCGCTATATGGAGGAACAGCACTTGAAGAAATAGCAGCAAGTTACGATAAAGTAGTTGTTCGTACGAAATCATCTGCAAGGGCAATGATGGAGTCAGAAGGAACCGTTCAAATGATGCATTATGATGCTCCATATGCGATTGCACATGTACTAGAGTATATCACGGAGCAAAATACATCTTTGGAAACCGTTTTAACAAAGTTACCAATTCAGGGTATTTATAAGGAAGAAGTACAATGTAAAACAGAACAAAAAGGATTGGTTATGAGAAAGTTAATGGAGTCTTTGAAAGGTAAGGAAGTTGAACTTGTTGATGGAATGAAAGTGTATCAAGAGGGAAGTTGGACTTTCATAGTGCCAGACCAAGAGGATGGTAGATTTACTGTATATGCTCAATCAAAAGACAGTGAGCATGCTAAACAACTGGCGGGTGAATACATTGAACAAATTAACGATATTAAGCAGCAAACATCGTAACAATACTTTATTTGATCAGATGAAACTCCTAAAAAGCATAGGGGTTTGGCTAGAAGGAAAGTGCTCTTGGCTAAATGATCAAAGTGATTGGGATCTCTCACCTAAAGTCAGAAGCAGCTTTTCTCCTGTAGAAATCTTGGTCGCGTATCATAAACGGTGGGGACTGGAGCTTACAATTCTCCAAGAAAAGTCGTTCAAAGAAGAAGACAATGTCATTACAGTTATCATTAAAAATCAAACAGAACTAAAGAAAGAACTTAAATTAGTTTATCATCGTCAACTTCTTAATCAGGATTCTTCCGAGAATGTTATATTCGTTTCTCCATCTGAGAAAGCTATTTTCCAGCATAGCGGGAGTCTCTTAACATTGGTGTCATCTAAGTTTACAAGAGAAAAAAATAGTGAATGCGCAGTGGGAAGAAAAGACTCTATATGGTCGGAGGCTGAAGGAGCTCTTGCTTTCACTCCTCTTTGCGGTGAAGGAAGAGAATGCATGATTGTGACGAAGATTGAACTCGAGCCTTGGCAAGAAACATTTGGACGTATTTGGGAGATTACAGGTTGTTCTGAAGAGGAAGTCTATCATCGTCATTTTCGTCATCAATCAATCGATCAGCATTCACAAGGAATTAAGCGAACATTATAAATTTAGCTAATACCTTATATTACCTTGTCATTAAAGTTGGTTGTAAAGAAAAAACACTTGATTGCAAGTTGAGAATTTGCTATCATATTCAAGTATGAAGTAAGCATAGTTTGGAGGGATAGCAAATGCGTGTACAAGTAACTCTTGCTTGCACTGAAACAGGAGATCGTAACTATATTACAACAAAAAATAAACGTACTAATCCTGAGCGTATTGAATTAAAAAAATACAGCCCAAGATTAAAGCGTCATACTGTGCATCGTGAAACAAAGTAAGCAGCTGGATTATCCGCTGCTTTTTTTTTTGAAGAGATTTGGGATTCGTGTAAATTATTCGAATGTGATGTCTCATTTTGTTAAGCAAATTATCATTGAATATAAATGAGAGCGGGTGAATAAGAGTGAACGAAAAAGGAAAAATACGCAAACAAATTTTAGATAATTTAAACAACTTAACGAGTGAGCAGCTTTTCAATAACTCAAAGAATATTCAACATCACTTAGTTCATTCAAGTTATTGGAAAGAAGCGTCGATAATAGGGCTAACTATTTCACGTGATAAAGAAGTTCATACATACGAAATTATTGAAGAAGGTTGGAGGCAAAATAAGAAAATTGCTGTACCTCGTGCTAATTTTAAAACAAAGGAAATGACTTTTTTTGAAATTACTAGCTTTGAACAATTAGAAGAGAGTACATTTGGTTTGAAGGAACCGCTACCTTATTTATGCCCTGTTATGAAACCAGAATCTATCGATTTGATGATCGTTCCAGGTGTCGCCTTTGATAAGGAAGGGTATCGTTTAGGGTATGGAGGAGGCTTCTACGATCGATATCTCCCTAAAGTTCAAGCCTCGATGATAGCGCTAGCCTACGAATGCCAATTAATTGAAAGGGTTCCACTAGAACAACATGATAAAAAAGTAGATCGAATTATTAGTGAGAAAGGCTTTTATCGATGATTGTTATATTACTGGTAGCTGTGGTTTTAATAGCCGTTATTGCCTATTACAAACAAAAATTAACGTTATCAGGAATGATTGCAGCTTTGTTTGTAGGTAGCCTAATTGCGTTCAGTTTACAAATATACGGTTTGCTCCTATTAGGTATTTTTTTCGTGACTTCTACTTTTTTAGGTTCTCTAAGGTCAGAATCAAATCGTTTAGAGATCACTGCAAAAGGTGAGAAAAGAGACGCGATACAAGTACTTGCAAATGGAGGTGTCTCTGCACTATTCGCTGGGTTATATTACTTCATTCCATCTCCTCTATTACTTTGCGGGTTTGTTGGGAGTTTAGCTGCTGCTAATTCGGATACATGGGCTTCTGAAATAGGATCGTTTAGTAAAAATCGTCCATTTCACATTATAAAAAGGAAACGTGTAGATGTTGGTACATCTGGAGCGATAACGGCGTTAGGCACGGCAGCTGCTTTTGCTGGAAGTTTTGTGATCGTTGTGTTTGCTATTTTATTTTGGTCGGGAAGTTTTTATAATAGTCATATCTTATTAATAACTTTGACATTAATCGGATTTATTAGTCATTTTATTGATAGCCTTCTAGGGGCAATGTATCAAGTGAAGTATCGTTGTCCGGCATGTGAATTGGAAACGGAGCAAACTCGACACTGTGGGCAAAGTACTGAAAAGATTGAAGGGACAGCATGGGTAAATAATGATGTAGTGAACTTGGCTTGTACAAGTGTCGGCGCACTATTAGGTCTTTTAGTTGGTGTGCTACTTTTTTAATAATGAAGGTAAATGAGTGGAAGGATGAAGTAAGTTGGAAAAGTCATTAGAGAGGTATTCAAGACAAATTCGTTTTTCACCTATAGGGGAAAAGGGACAATTGAGGTTATCGGAAAAATCAGTGCTAATAGTAGGGATTGGTGCACTTGGGACAGTACTTGCGAATCACCTCGTTCGTGCTGGTGTTGGACTCGTTCGAATCGTTGACCGAGATTACGTTGAAATGAGTAATTTACAAAGGCAAATGTTATTTGATGAGAAAGATGTGAATGATAGTCTACCTAAGGCAGTTGCCGCTGAGCAAAAATTGAAACTAATTAATTCGGATGTTGAAATTGAAGCGATTGTAGCTGATGTAACGGTTGAAACCCTACCCGATTTAATAGAAGGGATCGATCTTGTCTTAGATGGAACAGATAATTTTAGAACCCGCTTTCTTCTGAATGACGTGTGTTTCAAAAATGGGATCCCATTTGCATATGGTGGAGCAGTGAGTGCAAGAGGCATGTCTGCTTTATTTATCCCTGGTAAGACTCCATGTTTGCGTTGCTTTATAAGTCAAGGAGAAGGAACTGGTCAGACGTGCGATACAATTGGTGTTATCAGTCCAGTTGTCGATATTGTAGCTTCTTATCAAGTGATTGAAGTATTGAAATATTTGGTGGGAGATGAAGCTGCTCTTAGAGGAACATTGCGAAGTTTTGATGTATGGAGAAATCATCAATTTGACCTGAAAATGGATTCTTCAAAGGATGGTTGCCCAACGTGTCAATTAAAAGAATATCCCGCATTAGTAGAAGAGGAAGATCATGTGACCACACTTTGTGGAAGAGAGACTGTACAAATTCAACGCTCAGAAAAAACTGATTTAAAGCTTTGGGCCAAAAAACTTGAAAAGGTTGCTGCAGTTCACAATACCCCATTTCTTTTAAGAGTACAATTAGATGAAGGAGAAAGACTTGTTTTGTTTCCTGATGGAAGGGTTCTTGTACAAGGGACAGAAGACATAGCAAGAGCTAAATCTTTGTATAGTAAATATATAGGTGGGTAAACTCAGGGTGTATCTAAATGAGGAGCTGATAGGACAATGCTAGAAAAAGGAAAGGGAACGAGGATCGTAGTAATAGGGACTGGATTTGTTGGGTCAAGTTATGCATATGCACTGCTTAATCAGGAAGTTGTTGATGAACTTGTGCTATTGGATTTAAACAAGGAAAAGGCAGAAGGAGATGCAATGGATCTCAATCATGGAATGCCGTTTGGGGCTCCAATGAAAATATGGGCAGGTTCCTATGATGATTGTAAAGATGCAGATATTGTAGTGATTACTGCAGGAGCTAATCAGGCACCGGGCGAAACGAGGCTAGACTTAATTGAAAAGAATGCAAAAATTTTTCATACCATTGTTGGAGCAGTAATGAGTAGTGGTTTCGATGGAATTTTTGTTATAGCAACCAATCCAGTTGATATTCTTTCTTATGCAACATGGAAGTTTTCAGGTCTTCCAAAAGAACGTGTAATCGGTTCAGGGACGATCTTAGATACGGCTCGTTTTCGCTTCTTGCTCGGGCAACATTTTAAAGTGGACTCTCGAAACGTTCATGCGTATATAATGGGTGAACATGGAGATACAGAATTGCCTATTTGGAGTCATGCAGATATTGCTGGAAAGCCTATACTTAGCTATAGTCAAATAGACATGAAGGAACTGGATGATATTTTTATGAAAGTACGTGACGCAGCTTATCATATTATCGAACGAAAAGGTGCTACTTATTATGGAATTGCCATGGGGTTGGTTCGATTAACGAAGGCGATTCTTAGAAATGAAAATTCTGTCCTGACAATTTCAACTTTGTTAGAAGGTGAGTACGGACTAAATGACGTTTATATTGGAGTTCCTGCTGTTATTAATCGACAAGGAGTTCGAGAAATTATTGATTTAGAATTAAATGACGAAGAACATGAAAAGTTGCATCATTCAGCTACTGTATTGCAACAAGCCAGTAAGCCGGTAAATGATCTAACTTAAAATGCTATCATTCTGAAGGAAGCTAGGATAAAAAGCTTACTTGAAACACAAGCTATTCTTAGGAGGGATGATCATGATACAGCGAATCATTTCAATTTTATCATTTAGCTTTTCAATGTATTTTGTTTATAAGTATCGCTATCGTGTACTTAATGCTGTATTGAGCCGTCGTATGCTTCGAAAAGTGGCTGTGATGATGGCTATGCAAATACCATTTGTTCGTGATAAGGTACTTGGTTCGGTCCTTCAATTTAACCGCCCTCAACAAAATATGTGAAGGCAGAGAGTCTGTGTTTTCTTCCATTAAGGAAAACACAGACTCTTTTTATATATGGTCTATAATCGAGCATTACTTCTGAAAAAGGGAATATTTGCTATAATAGATAGAAGGTGTTACACAAAGGGGAGGTTATATGGAGGGATTACAACAAGATTATTTCTTTTGGCGGTTGATTCATCATTTTGTTCTTAATAAGAACTATCGTGTTCTTGAGCAAACTAGAAGAGAGGTTTGGCTCGAGGATGAAGAGGCTAATCCACGTCGTATATTGAGAATCGTTAGAAGGGACTTAGACTTTTCAAGTTGGTTAAAAAGAGACGTTGTGGAATCAGTAGAGAAATTTGAACATATTAGAAGACAACTACGTTTAAGAAAATTGGTTGGAGAGAATATGTATGTGACTGATTATCCACCAGTTGATTCATGGGATGAGATGGGTAAGCCGTTTTTTGAAAGCAAAAAAAAGCGAACTACCGTTCATACAGTATTTATTGATTATCAGCAAGCACTTACATTCGAACTTCCAACTACTCCTCCTTGTCACAGTATAGAAGAAATGGATTTAACGATTGCACACTTAAAGCAACAAGTACGTCAAGTTCAGGCTGAAAGAGACGAAAAGGTCAAGTCTTTGTTTTTTTATGGTAAACCTGTTGCTACGAATATATTGCTTATGAGTATTGCTGTAATGTTTTATTTATTGGAAACAAAAGGAAGCAGCACTTCGATATTGACGTTAATAGAATTTGGAGCAAAATTTAATCCTCTTATTCTCGAAGGGGAATGGTGGCGACTCGTTACTGCTATGTTTTTACATATAGGTTTTCTTCATGTATTGATGAACTCGTTAGCGTTGTATTATTTGGGTTCTGCTGTAGAAAGAATGTACGGTACAGTACGTTTTATTTTTATTTATTTTGTTGCTGGCTTAGCAGGTTCTGTTGCTAGCTTTGCCTTTAATGAGCAAGTAGCAGCTGGTGCATCAGGAGCTATATTTGGGTTGTTTGGAGCACTGTTATATTTTGGGGTTATTCATAAAAAGCTGTTTTTGCGTACGATGGGGAAAAGTGTAATAACGATTTTACTTATAAATTTAATCATTGGCTTTTCGTTGCCAATGGTTGATAACGGAGCACACATTGGAGGATTGCTAGGTGGTTTCCTTGCTTCAAGCATTGTGCAATTACCAAGAAAACGCTTTGTAGTAAAGCAACTATTATCGTTAAGTCTTACAGCTTTATTTATATATGGATTATTTTGGTATGGGACTATCAATGAAAATAAACTAAGTTCTCCAATGATTGACTTGCAAATAGGTCAAGAATATCTACAGTTAGAAGAATTAGAAAAAGCATACCCGTTTTTGCAACGGGCAGTTGAGCAAGGAGCAGACTTACCAGAAGCAACCTTTCTACTTGCTTATTTAGAAGCGATGTTCGGCAATTATTCAGTTGCGAAAGAATTGTTTCTAGAAACAATTGAAAGAAGGCCAGAGTTTGATGAGGCTCATTACAACCTTGCTCTCATATACATGGAGCTAGGTCAAATCGAGGATGCCCGCGCATCAATTGAGCGAGCTGTTAATCTCAAGCGAGATGAAACATACCTCGATTTACAAAAACAATTAACTAACTAAGTGTTTGCATTAATTGGATAGGTTCACCGTCTGCCGTTCTAAAAAGAACAAAGAAGTGATCGGTTGTTTTAGGAACTAAAATAACGGGGACTGTGCTTCCAACCGGGCTGACGGTTGAACCATCTTGCTTTGTAATACCTAACACATAATTTTTGTACAAGCCTTCCCACAAACCGCCAAGAAATTGAGCGGTTTTTTCTTTTGTTAATCCAGGGATTGGTTTTTCTTCATAAAGAGCAAGATCTGTTAATGGGATGCGAAAATAGTCTTCTTTAGGTAGATTATAATATTCAAATAATGAATCCCAATCATAGTCTTGTTGTTGCATGAGAATATAATCTAGAATTCGTTTACTCTCTTTTTCTTCTTCGGTGGAAGGGATTCGAAATGCATGAAGTGGACTCAATGGAGAGTCAATCACATAAAGTTGATCAAAGCTTAGTTTTTGGGCACTTTTGATCTCATCATTATTATAGTGTAACTCGGAGTGATGAAATGTCACGATTCGATAATGTCCACTGTCATCAGAGGTTACATCTTTTTCCATATTAATTGTAGACGTATTTTCCTTCCAAATGGATAAAGTATCTTTTAAATACCCATCTTCAAATAAAAGCGAAACATCCTGACGTAAATAAGCATTTTGATCCAAAACCGATGAGGTCTTCCAATTAAGTGTATACTCATCTTCATCATCCATTGTTTGAAATTCAATGTGAGACTCTGCTTCTAAATATGATGCATTAGGATCGATCGGGAAGAAAATCAAAGCATCACGTAATGGTTCAGGCTTTATAGAAATGACAAGAAAAAGTCCAACACAAAAGGATGTTATTAATAATGTTATTGCGAATTTCCACTTACTCATCCTAGACCCTCCAATGGACAAACTATTTGCACCATTTATATGAGTGACAAAACCAAAATATGACTTTACATGCATGGTTTTAAATAAGAAAGCAAATAATGTTAATGGAATAGAGGTGTGGAATTAATGAGCAATAAAAATATAAAAAATCCTGTTACGATTATTTACGAAGATAATGTTGAGTTTATTAAAAGGGAATTAGATGTTGATACAAGTTTCGATCTCATTCATTTAGAGCTCGAGCATGGCGATCGTGAGATGTCTCTCTTTTTAGTTGATGGCTTTGGAAAAGACCAAGCCTTGACTCAGATTCAAAGAGAACTTTTAAGGATAACAGATACTGATCTTGCAAAAAGACCACTTGAGAAGTTGATTAAGCACTATATTCCGTATGTTGAAATTGAAACAACGGATGATTTAGACAATGTCGTTGATCAAGTTCTTGCTGGGCCTGCTGCATTAGTAGTCGAAGGGCTAGATCAGATTATCTTAATTGATACTCGAGAATATCCTGTTCGTGGGCCGGAAGAGCCTGATACAGAGAAGGTCATTCGCGGTTCAAAGGATGGTTTTGTCGAGACTTTGGTCATGAATGCAGCACTTATTAGGCGTCGAATTCGCGATCGCACGATGAGGGTTGAGTATGTCCAGGTTGGGAGAAGGTCTAAATCTGACTTAGCCATTACATATATAGCAGATATTGCTGATAAAGAATATGTTGAAAAGATTAAACAAGCTCTTGAAAAGTTAGACACAGATGGGTTACCTATGGGCGATAAGACGGTCGAAGAGTTTATTTTTGGTCATAATTACAATCCTTACCCTATGGTTCGTTACACAGAAAGGCCAGATGTAGCTGCATCACATCTGTTTGAAGGACATGTGATAATTATGGTAGATGGATCACCGAGTGTGATGATTTCCCCAACTACTTTTTGGCACCATATGCAGCATGCGGAGGAATACCGTCAGAAACCGGCTATTGGAGTGAGTCTACGACTTGTTCGCTATTTAGCCGTATGGGCGTCTATTTTTTTAATCCCAATTTGGTATTTATTAGCGACTAATGAACAGTTTCGACCGGAAATAGTAGCATTTATTGGGGCTGAAGAGGAAGGGACGATTCCTTTATATGTCCAGTTTCTAGCTGCTGAAGTGGGGATAGAAATGCTTAGGATGGCAGCCATTCACACGCCTAATGCTTTAGCAACCGCATTAGGCTTAGTAGCCGCTCTATTAATTGGAGAAGTTGCAATAAATGTAGGTTTGTTCTCACCTGAAGTTGTTCTTTATTTAGCAGTAGCGGCTGTAGGAACATTTGCTACACCTAGCTATGAGATGAGCTTGGCCAATCGAATGATTCGGGTGGGATTATTAATCGCAACCGCAATATTTGGAGGACCTGGTCTAATAGTAGGATCAACAATTTGGCTGCTTATTCTTGTTCACTTGAAGCCACTTGGTACTCCTTATATGTGGCCGTTTATTCCATTCAACGTAAGCGCGTTAAGAGACGTACTGTTCCGTACGCCTATGCCATTAAAAAAACAACGACCTTCTGCTATTCATCCAAATGATCCGGACAGATAAGTAAGAAATCTAAACACTCCGGGGCAGTGGGTAACGATTCGGTTCGCTTAATTAGGTGGTGTCTTAGAGGTCAAAAAAGACCTGTAGGGCACTACCTTTTCTTTTTGTAGGCTCCTCTTATTTTAGAAATTTGTTGCACTGTTTTTAGACCGTTAACTAGCTTAAGGCTAGAGCGGCCTAGTAGCAACTAAAAACACAACCAATAAAAAAGGGAGAAGGATTTACGATCATCCTTGCTCCTCCATCTCTAATTCATATAATTCATCTTTTATAAATGGGTCAACAGAATCTATGGCGTTTGATTCATTCGCTAAAACAAGCCCAAATGGTGTCGTTTTTTGCGGGGTTACGATTGTAAAACGGATACCTTGTTTATTAGCTTCTTGAATATAGTTGGAATAATTACTGTAATTTAAATGCCCATTTAAATATAAGTGTAAATTCGATTTAGTCTTCATCATGTTAACGACTTCTGGATACATCCCTTTATGAATCACTTGCTTTTTAGTTAAAGCAAGATGAATGCGTTCTAAAAGTGTAGTTAAGAACAGGTTGCGTTCTTCGGGTTTGGTCTCGGGGTTTCCATATAAGGCACGGTCGATAACGTCTTGGATCTTTTCACTCATTTTTAAATTACCTCTCATTCACCTATACTTTGTCCTTCTTAATCCTATTTTTCGAACATATCATAACATATCAGATGTTAGATTCATGTGAAAATGCTCACGAATTCATCGAAGTTCTAAAAAGGATGGTGTTAGAAATGTGGCTCATCTTCATTGTCTTAGTATTCGTATTTACAATTGGTTTAACCGTAGGAGGTTTATTAGTTGCACCGAGAGAGCCTGTAAAACCTTTACATCTCATTTTATTTTCCATATTCTTTTTATTTTTATGCTATTTAGGAATGATAGCTGGAATGTTTATTTCAGGTTGGATAGCTATTCGTATTATTGAAATTGGTTTATGTATTTTAGCTCTTCTTTTTATTGTCGCTTGTTTTAGCAGATTCCATCCAACTTTAGGTTTTTTTCATCCGGAAGATCGTGTTGTACTAAGTGTATTAGCAAGTTTGTTTTTTTTAATGGGATTAGAGTGGGGCGTATTAGATTTCCGTACATTCTTCACGATCGGTGCTGGCCTTTTATTTACGGTTGCACTTACTATTGGAATTTTTATTCAGATGCAAATTCGCCAAGCACTATGGCGTTATTCGTACGCTGCCTTCGCTCCTCTAGTTTGGCTTCTTTTCGTAACCGTGCTGAAGCTGTTATAATAACTTTGAGGTGGGCGAAAGTGCAAACGATGTATGATTTAGGAAAATTGTTAAAAAGACATGGAACGATTATTTATACACGTGACAGAAAGCTTGATCTTGCTTTAATGGAGGACGAGTTACGGGAACTGTATGCGATGAAGCTAATTGACACAAAAGAATTTCAAGAAGGTCTGCTCATCTTACGTAAAGAAAAAACAAACTTGAACTGAAGGTGGAGAAGCATGGGAAAAAAATGGTATGTAGGTGCTGATATTGGGGGAACAACAATCAAGTTAGCATTTGTTTCTGACGCAGGAGAAATCGTAACAAAGTGGGAAATACCAACGAATAAAAAAGATGCTGGAAAGCACATTACTACAGATATAGCACATTCAATTGAGCAGAAAGTAAAGGATTTAGGGTTTACTCGTGAAGTACTATTATCAATAGGTGTCGGAGCGCCAGGTTTCATTAATATGGAAACAGGTTTTATTTATCAGGCGGTTAATATTGGATGGGTGGACTTTCCATTAAAAGAACAGTTAGAAGCCGAGACAGGTTTACCCGTAACCGTTGATAACGATGCTAACATTGCTGCTCTTGGAGAAATGTGGACAGGAGCTGGAGAAGGGGCAAAAGATCTCCTTTGCGTCACGTTAGGAACTGGAGTTGGCGGTGGTGTAATCTTAAATGGGAACATTCAACATGGTGTTAATGGAATGGCAGGAGAAATTGGTCATTATACATCTCTTGCTGAAGGAGGTGCTCCTTGTAATTGCGGGAAAACGGGTTGTTTAGAAACGATCTCGTCTGCAACGGGAATCGCTAGGTTAGCCGTTGAAGGAATTCATTTATACCCTGATAGTGGCCTAAATAGTGTCTACCAAACGAATAACTCTATTACAGCAAAAGACGTTTTTGATGCTGCAAAAGAAGGAGATGAGTTTGCAGAAAAAGTAGTTACAGAAGTTTGCTTTCATCTAGGCTTAGCACTAGCAAACCTCGCTAATGCTCTTAATCCGGAGAAAATCGTTTTAGGCGGTGGTGTGTCAAAGGCAGGGGATTTACTTCTAAAGCCTTTGAAAAAACAATTTGAACGATTTGCTTTAGGAAGAGTTGCAGAAGGTTGCGAATTTAAAATTGCTACATTAGGAAACGATGCAGGTGTGATCGGTGGGGCTTGGCTAGCAAAGCAAAAGTAATACACGCAACAAGATACTAAGCACATAAGATAAAGAGAGAAGGACAATCTTATTGTAATAAGATTGATAAAGGAGATAGAACTGGATGTCAGAACAATATAGAACGGAACGAGATCTACTAGGTGAAAAACAAGTTCCTATAGAAGCGTACTATGGAATTCAAACAATGCGGGCTCGGGAGAACTTCCCAATTACAGGTTATCCTCCACACCCTGAATTAATTCGTGCTTTTGGCTTCGTTAAAAAAGCTGCTGCAATGGCTAATCGAGATGTAGGAGTCTTACAAGTTAATATTGCTGATGCCATTATTGAAGCAGCAGAAGAAGTGATTGATGGTAAGTTAAATCAACATTTTATCGTCGATGCCATTCAAGGTGGAGCTGGAACTTCATTTAACATGAATGCCAATGAAGTGATTGCCAATCGTGCGATTGAGCTGTTAGGTGGAAAAAAAGGAGAGTATATGCGTGTTAGTCCAAATACGCATGTAAATATGGCACAATCAACAAACGATGCTTTTCCAACAGCTATTCATATTTCTGCATTAAGGTTAGCCGATGGATTAACAAAAGAATTAGATGCATTAATCGAAGTACTGAAGAAGAAGGAAAAAGAATTTGATGATGTATTAAAAATGGGGAGAACGCATTTACAGGATGCAGTGCCTATCCGATTAGGGCAGGAATTTGGTGCGTATCGTCGAGTGCTGACAAGAGACTTTGGGCGAATTAAACGCTCTGTTGATCATTTATATGAGGTCAATATGGGAGCGACAGCAGTTGGAACAGGATTAAATGCAAAGCCAGAGTATATTGCAAAAGTTTCTACTTATTTAGCGGATATAACAGGCTACCCATTTAAGACCGCTGAAGATCTAGTAGATGCTACACAAAACACTGATGCCTATACAGAATTATCAAGTTCATTAAAGATTACGGCTATCAATTTATCTAAAATTGCAAATGATTTGAGGCTTATGAGTTCAGGGCCGCGAACAGGTCTCAATGAAATAAATCTGCCTTCACGTCAACCAGGCTCATCAATCATGCCAGGAAAGGTGAACCCGGTAATGTGTGAGGTAATTAATCAAATTTCATTCCAAGTGATTGGTAACGATCATACGATCAGCCTGGCTTCTGAGGCTGGGCAACTCGAACTAAATGTTATGGAGCCTGTTCTAGTTTTCAATTTATTGCAATCACTTTCCATTCTACAAAATGGTATTCGTGTATTTAAAGATTATGCAATCGAAGGGTTAACAGCTAATATTGAGCGTTGTCGCGAGTTAGTGGAAAAAAGTGTGGGTATTGTTACAGCGATAAATCCTCATGTTGGTTATGAAGTAGCTTCAAGAGTTGCAAAAGAAGCGATTCAATCTGATCGTCCTGTTAGGGAGATTTGTTTGGAGAGAGGAATTCTTACAGAAGAAGAATTGAATGAAATACTAGATCCAAAAGAAATGACGAACCCTGGTATAGCAGGTGCTCGCTTTATTCAAGGATAAAATATTAAAGGATTACTCATTTAAATTTGCTTAAAGAAATTTAGTGCAGAAAATGGTACTTTCGCGCTATAATGTGATCTTGGGGCAAGCGAAATGAGTAATCTTTTTTCGTTATTTTCCGAAAATGTGAAACATTTGTGTGGATCTATCCGTCTAATACATATGTAGGGAGAAAATATTGTAACATATATACTATGGAGGAGGGGAAGGCTGTGAGAATAATACTAGTAATCATAACTGTGTTTATCCTATCAGCCTGTACGAATGGACCTTTAGAAATACAACCTTCACCGAAAAGTTATAGTAACATCCCTGAAAAAAAAGAGGTCCCACTTTCTTTTTATACAGGATCTGCTATACATTCTATCCAATCCACTAAACGTGTTGTAGAAGTATTGAATTGGTTTGATGAGGAGAATATTTTATTCTTGGAAGAAAACATTGACGGTTCTACAATCTATAAACATAATTTTATTACTGGTGAGTCATTTGTTTTTTTTGAAGAAGCAGGTTGGATTATAGACGTCATTGCGAATGTCGACGATTCTTACTTTGCTATTCAAGTATTTAATAAACAAGAGGAAGTAGAAGTAATCATAGTTAATCAAAATGGTGAAAAAGAACTACAAATTAAAGAATTTGGAGAAGATTATACAATCTTCTGGAATGAGTATGAGCCAGATCAATTTATGATGATTGCTTACTTACCAAATTGGGATTATGAAACATTTTTTGTGGAAGTTGGAGCTGGGAAAATTAAGCCAATCGAACTAGAACAATCCTATATTCAGTGGATCTCTTCAAATACTGTCGCTTTTATCAAATGGAATGAATATGAACCAAGTTTCCATGCTCCATTAGTTAAAACAAACATTGAAACAAAAGAGACTACATTATGGAAAGAAGATGTGATTGCTTATATGAGCTTTCCAGATGGACTATCATTAACAGTACAGCTAGATAATGAATCAGATCTTTTTTCGACATATAGATTTTATCGGAATGAGAAACTTATAAGTGAATTAGAAATACCAATCTTAAATACATTTTCAGAACAATGGTGGATTCCATACTATTCATATGATGATAAAAATGAAATCTTTTATTTCTTACGTCCTAAGTCTAGTGGTGACTTTATCACGTATAGTGATGGTTACGATTTAATTGGTTATCATATTGGAAGTAATTCTGAACAAAAAATAACTACATTGGACCAGCATGTTCCTATTAAAGTTTCTCCGAACGGTTCAATGATCCTAATGGGAGAACGCTTTGAAAACGTATTGGATATTCATGACGGTTTGACCATCCCGGTTTGGGAGGAATAACCATTTACAGTCAGTCCTTTTCTAGACTCTTTCTTTTTTAGAAATAGTCTGTCATAATGAAGATAATTATAATAGAATCATCAATAATCAAGACTAGGGGTGCCCATTTAAATGGGCTGAGAAAAAGGAGAGCCTTTTACCCTTGTACCTGATCTGGATAACGCCAGCGTAGGGAAGTCGCCTTAGTAGCCGTATTCCGTATGTTTGGAATATGGCTTTTGTTTTTATATCATCGGATATTCCTCAAGGAGATTATGTTTCTATTTGAACATTAATACCTTAAGCAAATTTGATTTATTCGTTTCTAGAACACAATAATCATTAATAAAGGTGGTAAAAGTATGAAAGATTTTAAGTTATATGCAATAACAGGGGAAGAATTTCATCCTGGACGTGATTTAGTTGAGGTAATGGAGGAGGCAATCCTTGGAGGAGTTGATATCATTCAGCTTCGTGATAAAAATAGCAGCAAAAGAGAAGTCCTTAGAAAGGCACAAGCTCTAAGAGAACTCACTAAAAAATACGGGGTAACATTTATAGTGAATGACCATATAGATGTCGCTCTTGCAGTTGATGCTGATGGAATTCATATCGGTCAGGATGATTTACCACTTAGTGAAGCGAGAAAGATCGTCGGAAATAAAATCATTGGGATTTCTACACACAAAATAGAAGAAGCACGTGAGGCAGAAGTTGGAGGTGCTGACTATATTGGAGTGGGACCGATATTTCATACAAATAGTAAAGTTGACGTCGTAGATCCCGTTACAACCACTTATATAAAACAAGTTGCTTCTGAAATTACGATTCCGTTTGTAGCGATAGGTGGAATCAAGCTTCATAATGTTGACCAAGTATTACAAGCTGGTGCAACGAGAGTTTGTATGATAAGTGAAATTGTTGGAGCTGAAGACGTAAAAGCAGTTTGTGAGAAGTTTACAAAGATATTAGATGGTAAAGGAGAATAAATCATGCTTTTATTGATTAATGGTGAGGAGCATCAATTAGACGTAGTCACTCTTGAAGATGTAGTTACACACTTTAGCCTCGAGCCTCATTTAGTTGTTACAGAAGTGGATGGGATGATTGTTGAAAGAGCTAGCTGGGGTGAGACTAAGTTAACAGACCGAATGAAAATTGAATTAGTCCAATTCGTTGGTGGGGGATGAGTATATGAGAAATAAGAAATTAACAATAGCTGGAAAAGAATTATCATCGCGCTTTTTCCTAGGTACAGGTAGGTATCCAAATCCATTTGTACAAAATGAGGCGATTAAGGCTTCTGAAGCAGAAGTACTAACCTTTGCTATTCGTCGGGTAAATTTAGGTGCTCCCAATGAAGATGCAATTCTACAGCATTTAGAAGGAATGTCCTTCACGTATCTTCCTAATACATCAGGGGCGACAACAGCAGAAGAAGCGATTAGAATCGCTAGGCTTGCAAGAGCTTCTGGATTGAGTGATTGGATCAAAGTGGAGATTAGCGCAGATGAAAAAACACTCTTACCAGATCCAATTGAAACGTTAAAGGCGACTGAAACACTGGCGAAAGAGGGATTTGTCGTATTACCTTATACATCAGATGATCCGATTTTATGTAGACGGTTAGAAGAAGCTGGAGCAGCTGCTGTTATGCCAGGAGGAGCGCCAATCGGAACCGGGTTAGGAATTCTTAATCCCTATAACCTAGAATTAATTGTTGAACAAGCGAATGTACCTATTATTGTCGATGCTGGACTAGGGTCAGCAATGGATGTTGCTCAAGCTATGGAACTAGGGGCAGATGGGGTATTAATGAACACGCCAGTAGCAAAAGCAAAGGATCCAGTTAAAATGGCCAGTGCTATGAAACATGCGATCGAGGCAGGACGCCTATCATATGAAGCAGGTAGAATTCCTAAGAAAAAATATGCGACCGCAAGTAGTGGGTTTGCTTCTTTTGTTTCCAAATAGAGTAGATACTAGGGGAGGATTTTGTGCAAGAACGAGTGCTCATTCTTGGAGGTGGAGTTATTGGACTTGCGACAGCGTTTGAGCTGAGCAAGCGCAATTACAACGTTACGATTTTAGAGAAAACAACTTGCGGAGGACAAGCTTCAGGAGCAGCAGCAGGTATGCTCGCTCCTTTCTCGGAGATCGGAGAGGATCCTGATGATTTCTTTCAATTATGTTTAGATAGTTTACGAATGTATAAACAATGGCAAGCTGAAGTAAAAGAAGTGTCTAAAGTAGATTTTGAGTTTTCTGAGAGCGGTAGTCTCCATGCCGTTTATCATGATGCTGACGTACTTGCGTTGGAAACGAGACAATCATGGCAGCGTGAATGGGGAGCAGAAGCAGAATTAATTAGCGGAGATCGATTATGGAAAATGGAACCCGAACTTTCTAGAAATGTGAAAGCGGCCATGTATTATCCAGAAGAGAGCCATGTCTTTGCTCCTGATTATGTCAAGGCTCTCGAAGCAGCTTGTCGGCTTAATGGTGTTACCGTCGTTGAGAAACTTGAACATGTAGACGTGGTCGATTGGAAGGAAACCATTACAGTACGCGCTCAAAGTGGCCAACAATTCACTGGGGATAGGTTGGTTGTCTGTTCTGGCGCATGGTCTGGAGAATTAGAAGAGATATTTGGCATTCGAATTCCGGTTTATCCAATCAGAGGCCAAATTTGTGCATATAGTACGTCAATTGAACGTATTAAACATATTGTTTACACAAGCCAAGGTTATTTAGTGCCAAAAGCAAATGGAACATTAGTAAACGGGGCATCTGAAGATATTGCCGGTTTTCAAACAGATGTTACGGAAAAAGGAATTGCTCGGTTGACCAATTGGAATAAGCTTGTGTTTCCATTCTTAGAAAAAGAAACTCCATTTCATACATGGGCAGGATTACGTCCAGCAACTCAAGATGGATTTCCTTTGATTGGAAAGCTAAGCGAGGGATCTCAAGTAGTGTTTGCAACAGGACATTACCGAAATGGAATTCTTCTTAGCCCAATCACAGCTGTTGCTGTAGCTAACCTTCTGGATGGTAAACATGAATATCAACCGCTTCAATCATGTATTCCCGAGAGGTTTTCGTAAAAAGAACATGTAACCATTTTAAGAGCTGTAAAGATGAAGAAAGCTAAAAATTAACTAATAAAGATGTCTATACGCTTGACAATTGGTTGAAATCACTTGTGCTTCCTAAAAACGAGTTAGCTTTTATAAATACCTTAGAAAGGGTGAAGCAATTGCCTATTGCTAAAGCGTTAACGATTGCTGGTTCAGACAGTGGAGGCGGAGCTGGCATTCAAGCTGATTTAAAGACTTTTCAAGAACTTGATGCATTTGGAATGAGCGTCATTACAGCTTTAACCGCACAAAATACATTAGGTGTTCATGGGGTTTTCCCACAAACACTTGAAGCGATTGAAGCTCAGTTAGAGGCTGTATTATCAGATATTGGAGCGGATGCTGTGAAGACAGGAATGTTATTCTCTCCTGAGATTATTTCGCTTGTTGCCCAAAAATTAACAGAGTATAAAGTGAGCAATATAGTAGTAGATCCTGTAATGATTGCTAAGGGTGGAGCATCGTTATTACAAGAAGAGGCTATCCGAGCACTTATAGACGATCTTCTTCCAATTGCAACTGTGATTACTCCTAATTTACCAGAAGCCGCCAAGATTCTTGGAATAGAAGAAATGAAGACCTTGGATGAGATGAAAGAAGCTGCAATTAATCTTCATAAACTTGGTCCGAAATATGTTGTTTTAAAGGGTGGTCATCTCATGAATGGACCAGCTATCGATTTGTTATTTGATGGAGAAACAATTTATGAACTTAGAACAGAACGGATTGAAACTACACACACACATGGGACAGGATGTACTTTTGCTGCCGCCATTGCTGCCGAATTGGCTAAAGGATCTTCTATTAAATCTGCGGTAGAAACAGCAAAAGCATTTATCACGGCTGCCATTACTTCATCTCTTGCAATCGGAGGAGGGATTGGTCCTACTAATCACTCTGCTTATCGCCGTTTAAGAGAGGAATAACGATGATAAAGGGAAATCGAGTATAAATGTAGAGTTTATACTCGTTTTTTCTATTGAGAAAATAAGTGAGCGCATACTATTAGTTAAAAAACTTTTAACCATTACCAGTATAAAAGCCTATTTAACTCACTTTGAACTTCATTTGTCCCTTCCTTTTCTCTATGAGGAGATCTAGGTTATAATGAGAACGAAATACTTTATTTACGTAAAGGAAAGGGAGAGTATATTCATGTTCCGTGGGAATAAACCAGTATTGATCTTGCCCGGCATACTTATGCTTATCATGTTTGTGGGAGGATATCAATTTTTAAATGGGTCTGATCCAATTACGAATGAGGAGCTTCAAAATGTAATGAGTACTGATGTTGATGTAGCAGAAACGGTAGAAGGATTGCAAATAAAGGCATCCTGGGATTGGACAGTGATGCCGGTTGAAGGCTTGTATGGAGAAGACTATATTGGAATTTATGTTGTGGACCCAGCAACCGAAGCAGTAAGAACTGATATTGAAATTGAAGACGCTCATTTAGAACTTCACTATTCTGATACGGTAATTGAGAACGATGAAGGCGTTATTGTTGATAATGGCGTGATCTTTGCTTTTTCTAATAAACTAGTTGAACATGAGAGTTTTGGTAATCTTGGACAAGTATCAGCAAAGATAAAAGGAGATCATCTTTCCGTTAGCGACATTAGAATTCATTTATTACACACATGGACAGAACATGCCCCACTTGAAAAGGTAGATGCAACTTTTCAAGATCCGAACTTTACTGGTGCAGCGAACGTTCCGCACTGGATTAGGACATTTGAATAATTCGATGAAAGAGGGCTGATTGCGTGAAAATAAGAGGTCTTTCTTATCAGAGAGGAATTTTCTACATTGGAGAGCAACATGTTGCTTGTGCCTATCATGAAAAGGGATTATTGAAAACCTGGTTAAAGCCAATGAATGCTAGTACATTATTGATCATGATGAAACAAGTTATGTTATCAATGCCATTATGGTTTAAATGTTTTGTGATGGTTTGCTTAGGTTTACTATTTGTTCCGAAGATAGTAGCAATCTGGTATCCGACAATTTGGAGTGGATTGCCGTTCTATACAGTTTTTTACTTAATGTTTGGTACACATTTTTTGTTTCCGAATGAATTAAAAAAGTATCATGGGGCTGAACATAAAGTATTTAGTGACCGCGGTGTCATTCGAAGAGCACGTTTGTTTCAAATTAGAAAGGCTGCTATTACGAATCGATATTGTTCAACTAATAGTGTAGTTATTTATTTCTTGAGTGTAATGATTGGTTTAATCTTACTTGTTTTCTATAATGGACAGTGGTCCTCTTCTTTAGCTGTAGCTTCCTATGTCAGTTTATTATCTGTCGTTGTTGTACCAAGGATAATGGAAGTGAAAGCTTTGGGGCTTCTAAAGACACTTATTTTGAGAATTTCTTATTGGTTACAGTTACATGTAACAACGGCTGAACCAGATCGAATGCACCTGATTGCTTCAATCGAATCTTACCGGAAATTAGCTGAAAAAGAATTTCCGGAACGATTGATAGTCAAACGTAAAAGAGTACAGGAGGAGGACAAACAAATGGCAATTGTTGACATCACTGTTATTCCAATTGGAACAGAAACACCAAGTGTAAGCAAATATGTAGCAGAGATTCAACAAGTTTTAAAGACTTACGAAGGAAAAGTTACATACAAACTCACACCAATGAGTACTTTAATTGAAGGAGAATTATCTGATTTGTGGGAGGTCATCCAAGTCATTCATGAAGTCCCATTTAAACACGGGCTTGAGAGAGTGGCAACAAATATTAGGATTGATGATCGAAGAGATAAAAAAGCAACGATGTCAGGAAAACTTGAAGCTGTTGAGGCTCATTTAAAAGAAGCCAATTCAACATCAAATACTGAATAGTTTTGTGCGCTTTACAGTCTAGTATAAGCTTTAGGACAATACATTGCTTAGGTCACTTAACCATTCTTTCGTGCTGCTGATTACTGTTGCGATCAATTGCTGAATAGATAGTAAAAAGGTCGCCGAGATTTTTTTCGGCGACCTTTTTGCCTTGCTTACGAAATGCTTTTTGTCATCGTAACATGAGGAATTCCAGCATCGAGAAACTCATTAGAAACTGTTTCATAACCTAACTTCTGATAAAAAGGTTGTGCTTGTATTTGGGCATTTAACTTAAGTTTCGTGGCTCCTTGTTGCTTGGCGATTTCTTCAATTTTTTTCATGAGAATACGGCCAACACCAGTTCCACGCTGACTTTTGACAATACATATTCTTTCAATCTTACCATATCCGTCAACAGAACGAAGGCGACCTGCACCAATGGGAGCATGTTCTTTGTCATAGATGACAAAGTGAGTAGCTTCTTTCTCAAATTGATCTATTTCCTCTTCCATAGGTACTTTTTGCTCCTCTACAAAGACTTCTGTTCGAACTGTAAAGGCATCATCCAGTTGTTTTTCTGTTTTGACAATTTCAACATTCATTATAAATTAACCATCCTTTCCTAAACGAAATGTTTCATATACACTCCATGATCCATTCTCTAATTGATAAAGCAACTGCATCCGATCAATTACTTCTTTATGCTCAATTTGTTTCATTTTTAGTCTGCCGACAACATCAGCGAGCTCGTCATCTGAAAGGTCTTGGCCGACAGTTAGATGCGGGATAAACCCGTACTTGAAATTAGGAGAGAAGGGGTCACTATGAAGTGCTTCATATAAAAATGTTAAAGTTTCATGTTCTCTAATCTTAAAAAAGATCGTATTCGATTGCGGAGCGAAGCTGTCAACTTTATAAACATCGATTACTGCAGGCTTTGCTTCTAAAGCAATCTTACGTAAATGTTCAATTATTTGTGGAAGTTGCTCGCCAGTGATATCAAAAGTTTCCTTGATTGTAATATGAGGTGGAATCAACGAATAATGGGAGTCATAACGCATACGAAGAGCATTTGCTCGATCTTGAAGTTCTTTTGAAGGAAAAAGGGCAATTCCATAGTTCATTTAAACTCCTCCTCTATTCTATGATAATAAAGTGGTTAACCCATTAGGTAAGTCCTTTTGCCAATACGTCCATGTATGATCACCGTCAAATTCGTTAAACGTGTATGAAAAGGACTTCTTACTTATAACCTCGTACATTTCTCTATTTGGTGTTACAAAATCCAATATGTTTCCATCTGTTGTTTTTACATGAGTTTCCTTTGTTCCTATTACATGGTAGAGTACAATATCTTCTGGGCTTTTACAAGAACGAATCTCTTCAAGAACCTTATCATCTACATAAGGTGAATGCATCATTACTTGTGAAAATAGTTTTGGATAACGTAGGGCAGTGATAAGTGACACGGTTGCAGCTAGAGAGTCACCAGCTAGAGTGCGTGCAGAAGGAAGCTGGTGAGTCGGATAAGTATTTTCGATATAAGGTAGAAGTTCGTTTGCTAAAAAACGAATGTAAGCTTCTACTTTCTCTCCACTTGGATGATAACGTTTTCTTCTTTCTCGGACGGATGGATAAGGAACTCCAATTACAATTGTTTCTCTAATTTCTCCTTCAGTAATTAATTCCTCGACAAGTCTGGGAATTCGACCGATTTGAAAATAATCATTCCCATCTTGGCAAATTAGAATATCGTAAGTTTGTAAAGGAGTAAAATTAGGAGGGGTATAAATTAATAATGGAATGTCTTCATTTAGTTCACGACTGCTAATTGTAGCATCCGATATGGTTCCCTCTAATGTTCTTCTAGCCAATCTACTCAATTCCTTTCTTCAAATACTTTTTTATATTTTACCTAATGAATGGTAATAATGCTATGTTAACCTACGTATCATTAGCTGTTATTTGTGCAAATTGATTAAATTTTGTAAGATAGAAGCTAGTCATAAAGGCTTGTAATTAAGGATGGCTTTTGAATAAAAAGGCTTCTAACAACTGCAAAGATGGAAAGGTAGAGGGAAAGCATGAAAAAGGTACCTAAATGGATATATTATAAACAAGTTTTTCGTTCGAAGTTCCAAGCTGGATGTGTAAAAGCTAAAATCGAAGACAACTGGATGAACGGTTATGAGGTTGGTCCCCTAGTGGAGATAAAAAAATTACGAACAGATAAATATGTAGTTAGATATACGTATGATGAAACAATGTAACGAAAAAAAGAGACCGGGACAAAAGAGATTGAAGTAACGAAAACCCTGGCGTACTAGCATAGCATTCGCTCCGGAAATATACTTCGCTAAAGTTGTAGGTTCGTATATTCATTAAAACTGTTATGTCCCAGCCTCTTATACCGTATTTTTAGATTTCAAATAGTTTGAGATAAGCCCGGTATCCCTCTTTCTCTAGATCTTCTTTAGGGATGAAGCGAAGAGCAGCCGAATTAATACAGTATCGAAGGCCGTTTGGTCCTGGGCCATCGTTAAATACATGACCAAGGTGTGAGTCACCGTCTTTGCTGCGCACTTCTGTTCTGATCATAAAATGGCTATAATCTTCTTTTTCAATTATCTCCTCTTCAACGATTGGCTTTGTGAAACTCGGCCAGCCACAACCTGCATCATATTTATCAAGAGAACTGAACAAAGGTTTTCCTGAAACAATGTCTACATAAATTCCTTCATCTTCCGTTTTGTAATATTCGTTTTGAAAAGGTGGTTCTGTACCATTTTCCTGAGTTACATGGTATTGCATTGGTGTAAGGCGTTGCTTTAATTCAACCTTAGATGGTTTACTCATTTTGAATCACTCCAATGTTTGTTGATAAAAGCTTCTCGACCTGAACCGATTCGATATCTTTGATAGTGAGTAGAATTTTTTTTGTAATAATCTTGGTGGTAGTCTTCAGCAGGATAAAAAGGCTTTGCAGGTAAGATTAGAGTGGCAATTGGTTGGTTGAATTTACCACTTTCATTTAACTCTTTGAAAGATTTCATAGCAGTTAGTCGCTGTTCTTCTGAATGATAGAAAATAGCTGTACGATAAGAGTTACCTCGGTCAAAGAATTGACCTCCCTCATCAGTTGGATCAATTTGTTGCCAAAACAGTTCTACTAACCTCTCATAAGGATATATGGTAGGGTCATATGTAATTTGTACAGCTTCAAAATGTCCAGTTGTTTCTGAGCATACTTCTTCATAAGTTGGGTTTACAACGTGGCCTCCTGTATACCCTGAAACAACCGACTCGATTCCAGGTTGTTCATCAAATGGCTTTACCATACACCAAAAACACCCTCCGGCAAATGTTGCATATTCAAATTGTGGAGTGGTCATGTTCTAGCCTCCTTTTTTTGTCCTCTTTCATTATACCAATTGCTTACTAAATATTAAAAAAGGATGCTTAGCTATTCTCCGTAGAAACATCTGAAGTTTTGATAAAAAGGGCTCTAATTCCTAAACCTATTATGTATCCGATGAGTAGAAAGAGAATAGGGAGCCAGATTACACCGAGAATATGACCTGCAATCGCAAAAGATTGTGAGTAAACAACACCAACTGTTCCACTATAAGCTGCAAAAGCAAAAGGAACCGCAGCGTATCGGACGTCTTTTCCTCCAGCATCTCTATAGGCGTCATACATTGAAAATAAGTATAGACAAGGGTAAAACATAATCCACTGATAATTTACTAAAGAGTTTGCCGTTTCTCCCTGTCCATAAAAACTAGGAATGATCGCTAAATTTAGTCTTGCTTGAACATTGACAACAAATTCTAATACAACAAATAAAAAGCCTTTTGCATATTTTTGATTTAAAAACTGTCCAAAGCCAGGAAAGGCAATACTCCAAAATATTGCTTCTACTTTACGCTCTCTTTTCATCAACAACAACCTTTCAATGACAATTAGTGGTGTATAATATAAAATGGTACCTATTGGGTAATATGGCAAATCAAATTCGGTGAAACAATATTTAGGTATTTGTAGTTTATCTTTTGAATGTACTTTTTACCCAAAATTTTTTACAGAGATTTGGAAATGAGGTGATTGAGATACCATTTGCATATTACACCCTTTAGTGAAGCAAATTATCGATAAGAGGTTTGAATGTCAATTAGTAGGGTATAACCAATATGATGTATACATATTAAGTGATGAATTGGGCGTAAAAAGAAAGGAAGTTAATAATGAAACAAACAGAAACGAATCAAAAGGCAAGTCCTGTTCTAATTGTTTCAGCTATTATAGTTGGATTATTTGTTTTATGGGGAGCTTTGTCTCCAGCTTCATTAGACGCAGCAGCTGGTCAAGGCCTTGGATGGATGTTAGATAACTTTGGCTGGTTTTACATGTTGTGTACGGCATTTTTTGTATTATTTGTTATTATATTGGCAATTAGTCCATACGGAAGAATACGACTAGGAAAACCAGATGAGAGACCTGAATATTCATGGTATTCATGGATAGGAATGTTGTTTGCGGCTGGAATTGGTGTTGGGTTTGTCTTTTGGGGCGTGGCAGAACCCGTACTGTATTATTTTGACACACCAGTAGGATTTACTTCAGAGACACCTGAGGCAGCAGTTGCTGGGTTAAGGTATGCGGTCTTTCATTGGGCGTTGCACCCATGGGCAATTTTCTCTATTGTTGGTTTAACGTTAGCGTACGTCCAGTTTCGAAAGGATCGACCTGCCTTGATTAGTTCAGCTTTTTATCCATTAATAGGAGAGCGAGTGAATGGTTGGCTAGGAAAATCAATTGATATATTAGCAGTAATTGCAACATGTACAGGTGTAGCGACAACATTTGGTTTAAGTGCTCTTCAAATAACAGGAGGACTTTCCTATATTTCGCCTATTCCCAATTCAGTTGTGACTCAAACAACCATTATTGCTATTGTCACATTTCTGTTTATGTTCTCGGCTGCTAAAGGGGTAGACAAAGGTATTAAAAGGTTAAGTAATATCAATTTGGCAGTAGCAGGAATCTTACTAGTGTTTGTCATCATTGTAGGGCCGACCTTATTTATTGCCGAGAGTTTTGTAACAACACTAGGTGGTTATATTACAAATGTAGCGTCAATGAGTTTAACGATGACGCCATTTACTGAAAGTGCTTGGCTTGGAACGAACACCATTTTCTTCTGGGCTTGGCATATTGCGTGGGCTCCATTTATGGGAATCTTTATCGCTAGAATTTCACGCGGGCGTACGATTCGTGAATTTATGGCCGGTGTATTGCTTGTTCCTTCATTACTAGCAGTCATTTGGTTTACAACATTTGGAGGAACTGCATTAAATCTTGAGATTGCTGGAGCTGCACCAATTGGTGATTTAGTAATGAGCAATGTTGAGCTAGCATTATTTGCTACACTTGGGGAATTACCTTTAAGTGCCATTACAAGCTTTATTGCAGTTATTCTAATCTTAATCTTCTTTATCACTTCTGCTGACTCAGCTTCATATGTATTAGGAGCAATGACATCTAATGGCAGCTTGAATCCGAGTTTATTTGTAAAGATGTTATGGGGAATTTTGATTGCTGGTACAGCGAGTGTCCTTTTAATAAGTGGAGACGGGGGCTCGGTGCCCTACAAACGGCTTCCATCATTGCAGCCTTACCTTTTGCGATCATTATGACGATTATGATCATCTCTATCTTAATTATGTTAGGGAAAGATTTTAAATTAGAAGGAAGCAAACGACGTAAAAGAAATCGTAAAGAATTTAAAGCTGAAATTCGTGAGGAAATGTATGATGAAATAAAGGAAGAAGTTCTTGAGGACATGAGAGAAGAAGTAATTGAGGGTTTCAAAGAAGAGGTTTATGAGGAAATGAAAGAAGAGTTAAAAGAAGAAGTGTATGAAGAAATGAAGGAAGAACTAAAAGATGATCTCATTGACGAATTTGACATTGGTCAAGAAAATGATCAAAAGAAGAAATAAATTCAGTTTTAAAAAGAGTAAGAGAAAGGTGTAATACCTTACCTCTTACTCTTTTTCTTTAATCTTGTCATGAATGCTTTCTAATTCTTCTAAAGATAATTCACCAAGTGATTTCTTTATTTCTTCTTCGATTTTCTTCCGATTGCTTTCACGATATTGATCCCACCACTCTCGTAAGCCTTCTGTATTTGTCAGCAAGTATTCAATATCAATTTCTTCAACTTCATCATCAGATAGATAATCGAGTACAGAAGCCAAGAGGCGATTCAACTTTTCAATTTCTTTTTCATCTCCGGCGGGATTGGTTTGTACCTCATTAACTTCCGTTGATGTGGATTTTTTTGGCATTATTTCTCCTCCTACATAGTTCGGATTTTTTTTAGTATGTGCTAAATGATGCTTTGCAATAATGAAACGAGTTAAGTAATGGAGATCCTGCCTAATCTCTGGTTTAAGCAACACATCTTCAGCGCTTGTATCATAACCTAATAATGCCATTTGGCTACAAAAGTAAATGAAGAAAGGATGCATCTTATGGGAGATTTTCAGCAAGAACTTATGGATATTATGGTGAAAAGAGTGTTGAAAAAGCACAATGTTAAGCCTGCTTCCGATTTATCTGAAGAGGAAAAAGAACGGGTTAAGAAAGTAGTTGGAGAAATTCAGTCGGAAGTTGAAAAATTTCTAGAAAACCAGAACAAATCTGTTAGTGAACAGGATTTTCCGAATAATGAGCAGAGTTCAGTTGAATCAACAGTATCTGCAAATGAATTTAAGCCTGAAGTTAAAAAGAATCTTAAGAAGCTTATGCAAAGTAATAACGATGTTAGCAAAGCAAAAACATTTTTCAACAAAGAATAACAGTTATTAAAATTGCTCAATGAAAAAAGCCGCTGAAAGAGATGTGTATTCCTTTTTCAGTGGCTTTATGAAAAAAGAGCTATTTTTTATGCGTTTGTCTTAAGACAAACAACCAAGCAAAATTGACCTATTGGTAATAGTCTAAAGTAGAGACGAAAGGAGGAAGGGAAAATGAGTCATTTCTTTTCAGAGATTTCTCAGGAGACTGATCAAATCAACAAATTGTTACAACAATCACAAGAACATATTATTATTAAGGATTCTTGTGAGATTAATGTAAGCACAACAGATACAAAAGCAGCAGTATCATTGCAAGCATCGTTACAAGCAGCCATTGCTTTACTCATTAGTATTTCGGTATTAAGTAGTGATGAAGCAGAAAGCATTACTCAAGAGCTGTTACAAATAACGAAAACAAAGCAAATAAATATACAGAAAACGGTTATTGAAAATTCTAAAAATATCGATGTGACAACAATTGATACTCAAATTGGAGTGAATATTCAACTCTTACTGCAAGTCTTGTTAGCGTTGTTAGTCAATTTAGATATTCTTTCTTAATAGAACCGAATTTTAAGGGCGGTGACTCATTTAAGTGAGTTACTGTCTTTTTTTGTGTATTGAGCATTACTAAAAAAAGAAATTAGACCTTTACCCTCCGGCATTAGACCAAGCAAATAATCCATGAGACACATAATGTAGATTAGAACGGAAAGGAGGAAGTGAAATGAATCAAGATGTTTTTTATTCATCAAAGAAAGATAAAGATGACTCAAGGTGGTCGGCTCTTGATCCAAAAGCATGCCATCCGAAAGATGATAGTGATGTAGTTCAAGATGCTGTACAAATTGATAAGACGTTACAGGTATCAGAAGAGTATATTTTTATTAAAGATTCTTGTGATGTAACAGTAAGTTCAACAGATACAAAAGCTGCGGTGTCGTTGCAAGCTTCATTGCAAGCTGCAATCGCGTTGGTGATTAGTCTTTCAGTTGCAAGTGCAGACCAAGCAGAACAAATTACACAAGAGTTACTGCAAAGCACTAAGACGAAGCAGTTAAATTATCAAAAAACGGTTATTGAAAATTCGCGTAGCGTAAATGTAACAACAATTGATACTCAAATTGGAGTGAATATTCAGTTGTTACTTCAAGTTCTTCTAGCGTTATTAGTAAACATTGATGTTCTATAAAATGATTGGGGTGGGAGCTTCCTACCCTTTTCTAGTTGGTCATACATACGATTTCGAAATGGGTTAAAGAACCTATTTACAGTTGTTTGAATAGAGTATACATGAACCTAAATTTACGTAGGGAGTTGAATAAAATGTTTTATCATGTAGATCAATTACAATATCATGCCAAGCCAGCACGTCCTGACGCTGTGTATGCAAAGAAGCTTCAAGAAATTTTAGGTGGTCAGTTTGGAGAAATTTCAGTTGCACTACAGTATATGTTTCAGGGATGGAATGTCCGAGGTGAAGAGAAGTATCGAGATCTATTACTAGCAACAGGTACAGAAGAGATGGCGCATGTTGAGATGCTTGCAACTATGATTGCTCGGCTATTAGATAATGCTCCTGTTGGAGATCAAGAAATGGCTGCGAAAGATCCAGTTATTGGAGCGGTATTAGGGGGAATGAATCCTCAGCATGCAATAGTGAGTGGGTTAGGTGCGATGCCAGCTGATAGTGTCGGAAATCCATGGACTGCGAGTTATATTAATGCAAGTGGGAACTTATTAGCGGATTTCAGATTAAACTTAACAGCTGAATCTCAAGGAAGATTGCAAGCAGTTAGGTTATATGAAATGACTACTGATCCTGGTGTAAAGGATATGCTTTCCTTTTTAATTGCGCGTGATACGATGCATCAGAATCAATGGTATGCAGCGATATGTGAATTAGAAGAAAAAGAGAATATTGTCGTACCAAGTACTTTTCCACGCGAACTTGAAAAACGAGAAGTCGCCTATGATTATTATGATCTGTCAGGAGGAACAGCTAGTAAACACGGTAGGTGGGCACATGGACCAAGTATGGATGGTTTAGGTGAATTTAAATATTATCATAACCCTAAACCTTTTGGGAAAATACCTAATTTACGACCAGCTCCGCCGTATATCCATAATACAGTTCTTCCAAAAGGACCTCATTTGCCGCCACTTCTAGGATGATCTAATAGCGCTTCTCTTTTTATTTTTTTGATGATGATCAGGGACTTAAAAGCGATGATAAGTTAGTATTAACGAAAAATCCATACGTATTAAATGAATAGCATCCGCTACTCCGTTAAATATACTTCGCTTTCTGCGGGAGGCTGGTGAGCCTCCTCATGCTAACGCACTGTGGGGTCTCACCGTTTCCTTTTAATCCCGCAGGAGAATTCCTCTGCTAAGGTTGTCATGGTTCGTATTTTTAATAAGCCACTTTAGTTATATTAAAGCCTTAGCTATTCTTCTATCTTAGTATTCGATCTGACCGCTCTCTTACTATAAGTCATGATCAGAAGGGTTATAAAAAACAAAGTGAATGCGGAGATGATCGTTAATCCTACAATAGGCAACTGAATGGCGTTAGCAATAACGCTAGCAATCATGCAAACATAAAGAGCACCAAGTAATTTCTTCATTTTCTTTTCAGAGTAATAGATGGTCGCCTTTGCACCTAAAGGAGCTCCGATAAAAGTTCCTATTATAAGGAAAATCCCTACTAAATAGTTGAGTTCAGTAGAAAAACTATAAGTGATCAATCCTGTTGCAACGATAAAGACGACAGAAGCTAAAGCGGTTCCTACTGCATGTGCTGCTTGAAAATGGAGCAAAGTGATAAGTAAAGGAACAATAAAGAAACCTCCACTCACTCCTAGAGCGGAAGAAATGATACCGGTCCCTAACCCGATGAGACAAATCATAAAAGTTGGAGCTTGGGTTCTGTTTTCAACTTGACTTTTGTTATGCGTCTTGCGTAGGAGTGTATATGCAAAAAATCCAAGTAACGCGACATACAAAAAAGAGATAGCAGTTTCTGCAAAGCCACGGTCATCTAATTGAAGCATAATGGGGTGTGAAATTTGTGTCCCCACGATTCCAAAGATGTTAATAATAATTACATAACGCCACTTTATATTTTTCATGCGTAAGTGGGCAAAGGCGCCTGTAATCGAGGTTCCTAAAGAAAGCATTAGACTTGTTCCAATGACCATTGTAGGAGGAAATCCAAGTAATAATAAGAATGGAGTTAGAATAATTCCTCCACCAATTCCAAAAAAACCAGAAAAACAACCAATAAGTAATCCTAACAGTATAAAAGGTAATAAATCCATGTAGTCCTCCCTTCGTTATTATAAGGGAAAAGGGTTAATATAGATAGTCTCGACAAACTTAAGAGAACTTCGAGGAATCTGCTTTTGAGCTATTGGAATTGACTCCTGTTTGACAAATCAAAATAAAATCTACAAAAATGACTTACTTTCTCGCTGAATCTCAAATATTTTTGTTAAAATTTGTAAAAAAAGTAAATCACCTTCTAACGATCAATGCAGTTTAGTATGATGGATACAGTTGGAAGCGCATCACAAAATCAAATTCCAACCCAACTTAAAGGAGGAATTTAAGATGAGCAAGAAACTACTTTATACGATTTTAGCAGGAGCATTATCAGTGAGTGTCTTAGCAGCGTGTGGAGAACCAGTAGATGAGAATGCACCATTAGAAGAGGACCCAGCTGCAATTGATGAGCCAATTGACGAAGAAACAACTGATTAATACTTACGAACAACATTGAATACTTACTAAATTATGGAGTAACCCAATAGAAGGAATATTGGGTTACTTTTTTCGTTAAAATAAAGAAAGAATCTAAAATGTATAAAAAACGTTAAGTAAAGAAAATTCTGTATATATTTGTTTTAAATAATTTCGTAGAAAAAGTATTTTCAATTATTAGGCTATGTGTTATTATGCATTTAAAAGAATAAATATTATATCAGTAGATAATTATGGGGGTTTAAATAATGAATAAAAAATGGTGGATGTTAGGAGCATCAGCAGTATTGTCAGTTGGTTTACTAGCTGGTTGTGGTACCAACGAAGAAGATACAACAACGAGTGAAGATCCTGTTGATACAGGAGACACTGAAGAGGCAGTTGAAGATAAAGGCGTATTAATTATGGGAACTTCAGCTGATTATCCCCCTTATGAGTCAATTGACTTAACGACACAGGAAATAGTTGGATTTGACGTTGATATTGCGCAATACATTACAGATGAATTAGGATATGAACTTCAAATTGAAGACATGGACTTCAATGGTCTTATTCCAGCAATGGAATCAGGACGAGTTGACTTTGTTTTAGCTGGAATGACTCCTACAGAAGAGCGTAAACAAAATGTTGACTTTTCTGATGTATATTATGAAGCAACAAATCTAATTGTATCAAAAGAAGACCAGAATTATACTACTCTTCAGGACTTAGAAGGTTTAAAGGTTGGCGTACAGCTTGGTTCCATTCAAGAAGCTGAAGCAGAAGACCTTGCAGAAGAATATGGATTTGAAGTAGTAAAATTAAATCGTATTCCTGAAATTATGCAAGAATTAATTGCTGGCCGTATTGATGCTATTTTGATGGAAGATACGGTTGCAAAAGGCCACTTAGAAGCTCAACAAGATCTAGTTAGCTTTGCTGTTCCTAGTGAAGGTGAGTTAGGCTCAGCGATTGCTTTCCCTAAAGAAAGTGAATTGGTTGAACCATTTAACGAGAAGTTAAATGAATTAATTGAGAGTGGACAAATGGATGAGTTAATTTTAAAATGGTTTGATGCTGAAGAATAAAGATTTTTTACTATTACACCCGCGTGCAGATGTATGCCGCGGGATGTATTATGTTACTAAAAGATAGGAAGGATAAATTGGCATGAATTTAGATTTTAGCCAAATTGTTCCCCATATTCCTTTTCTACTACAAGGGGTTGGGGTAACATTACAGTTCGTTTCCGCTGCATTGATTTTAGGGCTGGTATTGGGAATTATTTTATCGATTTTTAAGATTGGTCGTTTTCGGCTATTACGTTGGGTGGCAAATGCCTATACGTCTGTTTTCCGAGGTACGCCGTTAATATTACAGTTATCAATTATCTATTTTGGTGTTCCACAATTTGGGTTTGATATATCCGCCTATGTGGCGGGGGTACTTGCCTTTGGTTTAAACTCGGCTGCTTATGTTTCTGAAATTATTCGTGCCGGTATTCAAGCGGTCGATAAAGGTCAAAAGGAAGCAGCGGAGGCACTCGGTATTCCGTACAGACCTACAATGCTCCGTATTATTTTGCCGCAAGCGTTTCGTAACATTTTACCGGCGCTGTTCAATGAATTCATTAATTTGACGAAAGAATCAGCTATTGTTTCAATTATTGGTGTAATGGATTTAATGCGTCGTGCTCAAGTATTGAATGCTCAAATTTATAGATATTTTGAAGCCCTCCTTTTCGTTGGATTGATTTATTACTTGCTTGTTATGGTGTTGACGATCATTGGTCGACTCATTGAAAGGAGATTACAACGTAGTGATTAAAATAGATGATCTTCATAAGTCATTTGGGAAGATTGAAGTATTAAAAGGGATTTCTACTGAAATCAATAAAGGTGACGTTGTAGCAATCATTGGTCCTTCTGGTTCAGGGAAGTCTACCTTGCTTCGTTGCATGAATTTATTAGAGACACCAAGTTCAGGCCAAATTTGGGTGGGGGATGAGGAGTTAACCAATCCTAAGACAAACGTTCTTCGGGTACGGCAAAGAATTGGAATGGTTTTCCAACATTTTCATCTTTTTCCTCACATGACAGTTTTGGATAATTTAACCTATGCCCCCATGACAGTAAAAGGAATTTCAAAACAAGAAGCGATTGAAAAAGCGGAAACCCTTTTAAAAAAGGTTGGATTGTTGCAGAAACGTGATGAATATCCAAGTCGCCTTTCTGGCGGGCAGAAGCAACGAGTAGCGATTGCGCGTGCTCTAGCTATGGAGCCAGAAGTAATGTTGTTTGACGAACCAACTTCCGCTCTAGATCCAGAAATGGTTAAAGAGGTATTAGAGGTTATGAAGGATCTTGCTATGTCAGGAATGACAATGGCAATTGTAACGCATGAGATGGGATTTGCGCGTGAGGTGGCTGATCGAGTACTGTTTCTTGATCAGGGAATTCTTATGGAAGATGCAGAGCCTAATGAATTCTTTAATGCTCCTCGTTCCGATAGAGCAAGGGATTTCTTAGAAAAGGTTTTATAATGAAACTGCTGCTGAAGTGGCTGTTTCATAACGGAGGTTGTTCTACTTGAACAGCCTCTTTTTTGACGTTTATAGGAGATTTCATTCATATAATTGAAGGTTCTATGCTAAACTAATTTAATAAATTACGCACTAAGTAGATGGGGGGAATTTATGTCATTGAAGATTGGTTATCGAACGCTAAAAACAGCAGTTGGAGCTGGCCTAGCTGTGGCGATTGCCCAAGCGCTGCATTTAGACTTCTATGGTTCGGCCGCGATTATTACAATTCTGTGTATCTCAGTTACAAGAAGGGACTCATTAAAAGTTTCTTGGGCACGCTTTGTCGCTTGTATGATTGGTATGTTACTAAGTGGAATGTTATTTGAATTGATTGGTTATCAGCCTTGGACACTAACCCTTATTATTTTAGCATTTATTCCTATTGTCGTACGTTTGAAAATAACGGAAGGGATTGCTACAAGTTCCGTTATTATCCTTCATCTCTATACGGTTGGGGAGATGTCCTTCTCTCTTGTTATTAATGAGATTTTAATAATAACAATCGGGATTGGTGTAGCATTATTAATGAATCTGTATATGCCTAACAGTGATCGTGCATTACGTCATTATCATAAAGAGATCGAGCTTCATTTTAAAAAAATTTTGCATGAATTATCGGTTTATTTAAGATATGGAGAAAGTGATTGGGATGGAAAGGAAATACCTGAAACCGTAGAATTGTTAAGTAAAGGGAAAAACCTTGCGATGAGAAATATTCAAAATCATATTCTCCGTTATGAAGACCAATATTACTACTATTTTAAAATGAGAGAGAAACAGTTTGAGATAATAGAGCGGTTGATGCCTTATGTGTCTAAAATTAATAAAACGGTTGAGCAAAGTGAAACGGTTGCCGACTTCCTCGATGAAGTCAGTGATGCGGTGAGTCCGATCAATCGAGTACCATATTTTTTAGATAAAATAAAAACAATGAAGCAAGGTTTTGAGGAAATGCCGCTGCCAACATCAAGAGAAGAATTTGAAGTTCGTTCATCTTTATTATATATCATGCATGAACTTGAAGAATATTTGCATATCAAGGATCGTTTGTGGAATCACGTGGATAAAAAGAAATTGTAGTGACAAACTAATGAGAAAAAGTAGAGGGAGGCATTAGTAATGAAACTCTCGCTTTTATCTCTGTTAATGTTGTTCATCACATCACCGATTTGGCCTATAGGTCAGAATCCAATAGTTGGAGACCCTTTATTAATTGTAAATGTTTCTACGAACGAACTTGCTTACATTGACCAAGGGGAGATTCAGGAAGTTCATAAAGTGGCAACTGGTAAATTAGGAGACGAGACGCCAGTTGGGCTTTTCACAATTGTTGTGAAAGCAAAAGATCCTTATTATCGAAAAAAAGATATTCCGGGAGGCGACCCGAACAATCCGCTTGGTTCCCGTTGGTTGGGGTTTGATGCCAATGATACTGATGGGAGGATCTACGGAGTTCATGGTACAAATCGTCCTGAATCTATTGGTTATTCCATTACATCGGGTTGCATCAGGCTACCAAATGAGATTGTTGAACAAATGTACGATGAAATTCCGATTGGGACCAAAATTTATATTACGGATGCGGAAGAAGCTTATTTGGAAATCGCCCAAAATATCGGAGCTATCAAGTAAGTGTGTGTCAATATAAACGTAAATAGACCAAATCTTTATAGATTTGGTCTTAAATAGTTAAGTAAAGGTAAACTCATTCTTAGAAGAAAGAGACACCCATTAATAGGGTACCAAGAACCATAGTAATAATCATAAGGTAAATGATTGCTTTTTGAAATTTGCGTGGCATAAGAAACCCTCCTCTACAATACCTCTTTTTATTTTACTTTGTAAATGACATCAGGACAAGCAAAAATGTAGAAATACCAGATAAAAGAAGGTTTTCAATGTAGAATTCAAGAATTAAAAGTAAACGCTTACGAAAAGGGTGGAAACGATGGACTTAAATAAACCAAAAAAAATTGACCATATTGGTATTGCTGTTCATTCCATTGAGGAGGCTTTGTATTTTTATCGTGATGTTTTACATATGAACTTATTAGGAGTAGAAGAAGTTGCTTCTCAAGGAGTGAAGGTGGCCTTCTTAGAAATAGGGGAGTCAAAAATTGAATTGCTTGAACCACTAAATGAGGATAGCCCAGTCGCACAATTTATAAAAAAAAGAGGAGAAGGGATCCATCATGTTGCTTTAGGTGTCGAGAACATTGAACAAAGAATCAAAGATATAAAAGAGAAAGGAATAAAGATGATTCATGACCAACCAGTTGATGGAGCTGCTGGAGCAAAGGTGGCGTTTCTCCATCCGAGATCTGCAAAAGGAGTATTGTATGAGCTTTGTGAGAAGCGCTGACTATTATCAAACTTGCGATTTTTAAAAGAGAAGAGTACCATTTAAATGAGACTTTTTAAACAGAGATTTGGAGGCAAACATACATATGGTAAACGAACAGCGATTAGTAGATGAGTTTCTTGAACTTGTGCAAATCGATTCAGAAACAAAGCATGAAGATGTCATTGCACCGATTTTAAAGAAGAAGTTTGAAGAATTAGGTGTACATGTATTAGAAGATGATGCTGCAAGTAAGACTGAGCATGCGGCAGGTAATTTAATTTGTACGCTTGAAGGGACAAAAAGTCATGTTGAGACAATTTATTTTACGTCACATATGGATACGGTTGTACCTGGTGTCGGGGTAAAACCATCAATTAAAGATGGGTATGTCGTAACGGACGGTACGACCATTTTAGGGGCTGATGATAAAGCCGGAATTGCAGCGATGTTAGAGGCAATTCGTGTACTTAAAGAAGAGAATATCGAACACGGTACGATACAATTTATTATTACAGTTGGTGAAGAATCTGGCTTGAATGGAGCTAAAGTACTTGACCCTGCTCACCTAAAAGCAAAATATGGATTTGCACTTGATAGTGACGGCCCAGTAGGGAATATTATTGTCGCTGCACCAACACAAGCAAAAATTAAAGCGACAGTTCTTGGGAAAACTGCACATGCAGGTGTTGCACCTGAAAAGGGGATTTCTGCAATCACAGTTGCAGCTAAGGCGATCTCGAAAATGCCGCTTGGACGTATTGATGAGGATACGACAGCTAATATTGGGCGTTTTGAAGGTGGAACGCAAACGAACATTGTTTGTGATCATGTAGCTATTTTGGCTGAGGCAAGGTCATTAATTGCTGAAAAGATGGAAGCTCAAGTGGCAAAAATGAAAGACGCGTTTGAATTAACGGCAAAAGAAATGGGAACAAAAGCTGAAGTAGAAGTGGAGATAATGTATCCAGGCTTTAAACTAGGTGATGGTGATGAAGTTGTTGAGGTTGCCAAACGAGCGTTGACATCAATTGGAAGAGAGCCGAAGCTTTTACAAAGTGGTGGCGGAAGTGATGCAAATATTTTCGCTGGCCATGGTATTCCTACTGTGAATTTAGCAGTGGGCTACGAAGAAATTCACACTAAGAATGAGCGCATGCCGATTTCTGAATTAGTCAAGTTGTCAGAAGCGGTAGTTTCAGTCATTAAAGAAGTGTCTAATAAATAATAAAATAACTGTAAATCAGTTTGTATAAAGAGCTCTGAAAGATCACTAACACAAAAAGGTTAGTGATCTTTTGCTGCTTTTGCCTTACTTTTTTGACGAACGTACTTTCTGTATAATAATTTCAGGAGGGCGAAATATGAATAAAGCGCGTGTGATTTTTCATTTAGATATGAATAGTTTCTATGCTTCAGTTGAAGTTGCTCATAATCCAAGTTTGAAAGGGAAGCCAGTTGCAATAGCAGGGAATCCAGAAGAGCGACGTGGGATTATTGTTACCAGCAGTTATGAAGCAAGGGCAAAAGGAGTGAAAACGACTATGCCTATTTGGCAGGCAAAAAAGCTTTGTCCGAACCTTATTGTGTTAAGTCCTAATGGGGAGAGGTATAAAGCAGCCTCAAAAGCATTATTTGAAATATTATTCTCATATACACCTTTTGTTCAACAAGTTTCAATTGATGAAGGCTATCTAGACTTGACGTCATATTTGAAAGAAATTCACCCTGTCAAACTGGCTCAGTTAATGCAAGAGCGAATTCAAATGGAATTAAATCTCCCGTGTAGCATAGGTATTGCCCCGAATAAATTTTTAGCTAAAATGGCAAGTGATATGAAGAAGCCTAACGGGATTACTGTACTTAGGAAACGCGATATAGAAAAGATGCTTTGGCCAATGCCGATCGAAAAGATGCATGGAATTGGCAGAAGAACGGTTGATAAATGGAAAAAGTACGGCGTCAATACGATTGGTGATTTAGCAAAAGCCGATCGGCTCTCTTTAATTAAAAAATTTGGAGAGCACGCACTACAATTAAAAGAAAGAGCAAATGGCCTAGATGATCGTACTGTTAATCCTCATGCTTATGGTGAATTTAAATCGATAGGAAATTCAACGACATTGCGAACGGATACGAAAAATGTTGTTTTCCTTCAATCGACTTTAGAAAATCTTGCAATGCGTGTACATGAAAGATTGAGGTCAAAAGAAGTCTTTGCTAGGGGAATTCAAATTACGATTCGGTACTTTGATTGGAAAATGGTAACGAAAAGTAATAAATTATTAAATCCAATACAAACAAAAGAAGAAATTATGAAGGAAGCGTTCAATTTATTTCGGCAGATTTGGAATAAAGAAGCGGTTCGTCTATTAGGGGTAAGTACGTATGATTTAATAGAAAAGAAATATGCTTATAAGCAATTAGATCTATTTACTTATAAAGAAGAAATAAGGCGCGAAGAGTTAAATGAGACGCTGCAACAATTACGAAATAAATTTGGAGACGACATTGTGAAAAAGGGTTGGAAGAAACAAGAAGGTGATGAGCATTAACAAATCCCTTTTATTAGCCGATATATACAGTAAGAATGACTAAGAGCGGAGAGTGACCATTCCATGCAAATTCAACATCAGCATACACGAACTGGACAACAAATAGACAGACAACAACCGATTGCAAATGGGGAAACCTATCCTGCAACAATCAAAGAACAAACAGGGAGGAAAGAAGCTATTCTTGTTGTTCGCGGGCGAGAAGTGAATGTGCAATTTGAAGGAGAGGTGCCGCAAACTAAGCGGGTATTCATTCAAGTAACTGATCAGAAAAGGGATGTGATCCAAGTTCGAGCTGTTGAGGAATCACGTCAAATAAGTTCTGATACACATATCCCGGAAAACAGGTTGAGTCAGGCGATAAGGCAACTCGGAGTTTCACATCCATCACCAGAGTTGAATAAAGCAGTATCAATCTTAATTAAAAAAGGTGTGTCTCTTTCAAGGGATTCCATTGGTGAGTTACAACGGTTTATGAATGAAGGAAATGTCCATGAAAGAATTCAAACAGTACAAGCGATTGCCCTTAAGAAGCTTGAGGTGACGCGAAATCACCTTGATGCTGTTCACGAAGCTTTGCATGGGAAACCATTAAATAAGGTTTTATCCACTCTAGTAAATGAGATGGATGAAGATTTTAATATAGAGCGAGGAGACAAGGAGCGGCTAAATCGTTCCTCTGAAGCAATAAAAGATCAACTAAATCAAATTAATGAAACTGAGTCCTCTAAAGTGTTGATTGAAACAAGAACTGAATCTAGAACTCCCGATATACTCGAGTTAGTGAGACAGAGTATAAAAATTTTACAGAAAGAAGCAAACTTTGATCAGGCACTTCAAAGAATACAATCAACTTGGATGAATCAGCAAGGATTAACAGAAGAGTGGAAATCAGAGTTGATCCGAGTGATAGAAACAGCCAATACCTTTTATCAGCAAGGTCGAGAGTTAAAAGCAAGACAAGAACTTGCGGCAACACTTGATCTAATTGAACAAAACGTACAGCCAATTCCTGTTACCCTTTATGAGGGACAGGAGCAAATTCAAATGTTTACTGAGACGAAGAGTAAGACAATAGCTGTTACAACCGTAACTGAAAAAGTAGCACAATTGACTGCTGATTTTAAGCATTTACAGAGAGATATTACAAGAACGTTGGACCAGGCAATTCGCCAACTAGAACAGTTTCGTAATTTAGCACAATCTATTGCAAAACCACTATTGGAAACGACAATTAAGAAATTAGATAATGCTATTTTAAAAAGTGAAATGATGCTCTTTGCAGATATGAAAACGGAACGTCTGTTAATGCAAGCTAGTAGTCAGTTAAATGAGGCAAGGAAACTACTTAGTCGAGGAAATCATGAGGAAGCACAAAGAATTGTACAAGGTGTAAAGCAATTGATTGAGAAATTAAACTTTCAACCTTCGGAAACGAAAGTGAAACATTATACGTCTATTAATGAGAGAACATTTCGGGATGCACAAATGCCATCTCAATTATTTTTGAAACATGTAAGCGATACGGTACGTGGTCCAATGCAAGAGGGGTCTCCGCGAGCGATGTTTGAAACAATTCGGAGCTTAGGGTTAAACCGTGATAGTGAAACAGCACAGTTTCTAGCTTCCGGGCGTGAGCCTAATTATGAGCAAACCCAAAGAAATATTAAAACGTCACTAATGCAATTAAGTAGTACGCAAGAGGAAGGTACACACCTTCATCGATTAGCTAACCAAGCTCTAACGAATGTAACAGGTCAGCAATTATTGAATCGAAGTGACCAGCAAGGGAACCTACAAAGCCTTTTCTTCCAACTTCCATTTTTATTAGAGAATAAAGTAGAAAACTTGCAAGTGGTTGTGAATTCTCGTAATGAAAATGAGAAAGTGGATTGGGAGAATTGTAGTTTGTTTTTTTTAATGGAGACACCGAAAATGGGTGAAATCGGAATTGCCGTTGCGGCTAAGGACAGGCAATTGTCTGTAACGATAAAAAATAATAGGGAAGATTTTCAAATGAAGATGGCGCCTTTAGTCCAAATTGCTGTAGATAAATTATCAGCTATCGGTTATGCAATTAACGAGATAAAATATGCAAAATTACACGGAGAAATTGATCATACTTCAAGGGCAAATCAATCACATCAAAGGCCTGTTATGACTGAGAAAGGATTTGATTTTAAAATATGATGGTATCTAGGCATTTTAACCATAAGCAGCGTAGACAGATCAATGGCCCGACTGCAGCTGTCATTCGCTATGATGAAGCGAAGGAAGCGCCTAGAGTTGTAGCGCAAGGCAAAGGACAAGTTGCAAATCAAATAATTCAGTTAGCTAAAAAAAATAATATTCATATGCAGGAAGACCCTGTTCTTGTTGAAAATCTGCTAGATATGGATTTAGGTGAAAATATTCCACCGCAATTATATTCGGTAATGGCAGAGATCTTACTGCTAATTGAAGAAATGGAGAAAAACTATTAAACAATTGTCGAGTAGTACCGATAGTAATAGTAACTAGAATAGATAAATGGAGGTGGGAGATTTGTCTATGTTCTTATCGAACGAAGTACTCCATATGAAAACATCTCAAGAGTTAACGTCATTACTTTATGAAGCTTGTGTAACAAATTTAGAAGAAGCGATCACTCTAATACTTAAAAAAGATTATATCGGTGTAAATCAAAAATTACAAAAAGCGAATGATATTATTCATAGACTTGGTGCTGGAATCAATTATGAAGCAGGAATAATCGCTGATCAATTAGAGCAAGTTTATAACTATATAGCTGATAGACTAGTTGAAGCAAATGTTAAGAAAGACAAGAAAATAATAGAAGAAGTCATTCAACTTCTATCAATGATTATGTCTTCATGGAATCAAGCAATGAAATCGAAGCGTGATGTGCAATCGAAAGTCATCAAGAAAAAAACAAGTGCTTATGAGAAGTATTCCATGTACGAGGGGTAAAAGGAAGGAAGACAATAATGAAAATTAACAATAATATTCAAGCTTTAAATGCGTATCGGAACTTGCATAAGAATCAGTTTAGTACTTCAAAAAATTTGGAGAAGCTATCGTCTGGCCTTCGGATAAATCGTGCTGCTGATGATGCAGCAGGACTAGCAATCTCTGAAAAAATGCGTTCGCAAATCAGAGGATTAAAGATGGCTGAGCGCAATGCGATGGACGGGATTTCACTGTTGCAAACAGCAGAAGGTGCCATGCAAGAAGTTCATGCAATGTTACAAAGAATGCGAGAATTAGCTGTACAGGGAGCTAATGACACGAACACAGACCAGGACCGTGCAGAGATTCAAAAAGAGATTCGTCAGCTATTAACGGAGATTGATAGCGTAGCAGAAAAGACAGAATTTAACACTCGCAAATTATTGAATGGTTCAAGTGCGGTGCTAAGCGTTGTGAACCAAAATTTTGCTGGTTTAGTCGGATTGCCAGAAGTAATTGATCCAGCAATTAAATCAGGAAATTATGCAATTGATGTAGAATTAGCAAGTGGAATCAAAGCTAATGAGCATATAAAGTATCAAATTACTCAGCCAGCAGCAGGCCTAAAAGATCCTGGGCATGTTGAATTGGATTTCAATATACAAAATCAAAGCTTTGGAGAGTATACAATTAACATTCGAAATTTTAATGCTGATCATTCTAATGCCGGTAATACAGGAGCGACTATTGAAGTGATTGGACCAAACGGTTTACCTATTGAAAAAAGAGCTGTTGCGGTAGGGGAGTCGGTTCCAGCGAAGGAACAATATCAAACGATTGGCGGACTAAAGATTGATACGTCTGCAATAACAGGAGCAGGAACAGTTAAAGTATCGGTTGAACTTGAAGCAACTTTTACGGTTTCTGTTGACCGAAATGAAGAAGCTCCTTCTATTAAAAAAGCAGAAGTAGATATAAAGAATTACTCATTAAAAGTACCAACTACGACAGTAGGAAGTGTAGAAGCGGATACGACCGTTTCTGATCTTATGGAAGCAGTTGGCCCAGCGAATGCAATTGGCTTAGAAAGCTTTCCAGCTGATCGAGTTGCTGTACTATCAAAAGTTCAAATTACGAATGAATTAGATAAAAATGCAAGCGGAGCTGATGTGCTTTTACAAGGTTCTGCTGCACCGGTAAATGGATTTGTCAATGAAAACAATCTATCAGAAGTAGCTAATGCAATAATTGTAGACACATTTACTGTGGATCATAATGAGGTTGCGATCAATAAGAATGCTTTAGCAGAAGTAATTGTTCAAAGTACTTTAACTGCTGCCCTTGCAGGAAAGACAAATCAGCAAATCACTGATGCTACTTTTCAGAATGCGGAAGCTTATTTAGCTGATCGTTATAAAAATGAAGGTATTACAAAGGCTGATATTGACAACATTCTTAATAGTGTAGAGCTGGATGAGTCGATATATAGTTATATAAATAGTCATGGAGTTACTGTAGAAAATGTAACATTAATACAAGCTGCTAAGCAATCGGTCGAAGTAGCAGCTAGTAAAGTGACTAATAGGGATAAACCTGAAGCTACCTATTTCACTGTTACAAATGAAGATGGAACAAAGCGTGTATTCCGAATAGCGGAAAATGAGTTAGGAACTTATCCAGGGACAGAGAAGGCAACGGTATTAAGTACGGAAGGGGTTGGACTGGTCTCCGTTAATTCCAGTCAACAACCGGTTACATTAGCGGATATTCGAGAAGCACTTGCTTCTGTAGGTTATTCTGGAATTGAGGCGTGGAAAGTAGAAGGAGCTGGCCAACAGTCTGCATCGGTTACGCGTGATATGTTGCTTATTACAAACGACCCTATTAACGGAAGTGCGCCAATTTCAGATCGCCCTTTTACAATAGACACAACAGATTATCAACCAACCGCATTTAAGAAGACATTACAGACAAAAAATGGTTCTGTTGAACATGGGGGATGACCTTCACATTTGATAGTAGTACAAAAGCTGGAAAAGCAGAGTTTTCTGTAATCAATAATGCTCTTGCTTTCCAAATAGGACCAAATACTAATCAAAATGTTATGATCGATGTTGCTGAACTTAATACTGTTCGTCTAGGGATTGAAGAAGGCAGTGTAACAACACAGTCAGAAGCTAACAAAGCGATTTTTGCCTTAGATCAAGCTATTCAAACCGTATCTTCAATTCGTTCAAAACTAGGTGCAACGCAAAATAGAATGGAGCATACAATTAATAATCTTCAAGTAACCCACGAAAATTTAACCGCTTCTGAATCACGTATCCGTGATGCAGATATGGCACTTGAAATGACGGAATTTACACGTAATAACATTCTAAATCAATCAGCTACAGCCATGCTTGCTCAAGCAAATCAATTGCCGCAAGGGGTCTTGCAGTTGTTACAATAATAGCAATGAAAGGACGAGGAGGAAGACCTTCTCGTCCTTTTTATAGGTCAAAAAAAATATGTTACACTACTATGAAAAGACTGCTTTGAAAGTAGGTTAAAATAGAATGGATGTACAAAGAATAGGGAAAACGGGTTTAAATAGACTAGAACCAAAAAAGACAGGCCCTGAGGCGAAGGTTTCTTTCCAAGAAGTAATGGGTAAACAACGTGACGAAAAAGCTTATGAACGTTTATCACAACTAATGGCAAAAATTGATGATCAGGGCAAGGTGTTAGCTGAAACGAGAACGGTTGATGAATTAAGAAAATACAAACAGCTTGTAAAGGAATTTATGGAAGATGCTGTTCAATTCGGTTTAAGCCTTGAAGAGCGGCGTGGCTTTAATAGAAGAGGTAGAACGAAGATTTATAAAATTGTTCAGGAAGTAGATCGTAAATTGTTGGATCTCACCAATGCAGTTTTAGAAAAGCAGAAAAGAGGTTTGGATATTTTAAATATGGTTGGTGAGATTAAAGGGCTGTTAGTTAATATTTATGCATAAACGATTAATAGGAGAAGAGAACTCGATAAAACTAGGTTCTCTTCATTTTTCATTTACTTATATTAAGAAGGGTGTATAATGAGTTATTATTAATAGATTTACAAATAATTGAAGGGGAATAAAGATGAGTTTACTTAGAAAGTTCTTTGGCCATAGAGGTGATTCTCACCCTCTCAAAGATCTTAATCAACAAAATATTTCAGCTGGACTTGTAGCTAGCCTTTTAGTGATGACTGGTCCTCCAGTCCTGTTGCTCCAAGCGGCAGCAAACGGAAGTTTTACGATTAATCAGACGATTATGTGGATGTTTTCTATCTATGTCATTGGTGGTATTTATAGTATTTTGCTTCCTCTTTACTATCGAATTCCAATTGTTGGAGCTCACACGATTACTGGAATAGCCTTTTTAGCAACGGTAACCTCTCAATTTTCGTATTATGAACTTTTGGGAGCGTATCTTTTTACTGGGTTGCTTATGTTTCTTGTTGGGTATTTTGGCTTGTTTGCAAAATTAATTAATTATGTACCTAAAGAGATACTTGCAGCGATGTTAGCCGGAATGATTATGAAGTATATGGTTGACTTTATTGGATCGATACAAGAAATGGCTTTAGTAGGAATTCCAGCTCTAGTTGTTTTTTTTGTTGTTAGCAAGTGGGTAAAGCAAATTCCACCGATGATAGCGTCAGTGTCGACAGCGTTTATTATGCTTCTATTGACACAAACTCTGAGTCCTTTAGAAGCTCAGGCTTCTTTTGTATACCCGATGGTACAACTTCCTGAATTTAATCTAGTAAGTTTTTTGTCTGTTTCCATTCCTCTAGCCCTTCTAATCCTTAGTAATGATGCTGCTGTTGGGATAGGAGCATTAGAACAAAATCAATATCGGCCGAGAATAAATAGAATTATTTCTTCGAGTGGGATTTTTTCTATGATAACGAGTTTCTTTGGTGGGCAATCGGCTAATATTGCTGGAATGATGACTGCCATTTGTGCGGACAAAGAAGCAGGACCAAAAGAGAAAAGGTACATGGGAGCTGTCGTTTCTGGGATCGTCATTATTTTATTTGGAATCTTCTCTTATAAATTAGTTCCATTTATAGCGTCATTGCCCGAAGCGTTTGTATCAATTTTAATTGGCTTTGCTCTAATCACTGTATTTGCCAATAGTCTACTAACAAGTTTTTCAAACGGCTCGATGAAAGTAGGAGCAGCTTTTGCCTTTATTATTGCTGTTTCGAATATTAGCGTGCTTCATATAGGCGCTCCTGTCTGGTCTTTGGTTGTAGGGACATTTATTGCAAGGTTTTTTGAGAAAGATGTTGTAAAAGCTTCAAGTGGACAGAAAAAACGGACAGCTTAAAGAAAATATCTTATAGATGAAACGCTCTGTTTAGAGCGTTTCACTTTTTTAGGTTGTCAATAAAAGCTTATAATAATGGAAAAAGGATTAGTAAAAATAAATTGAAAACTAAATGCGAAAGGATAGGCAACCAAATATTTCTTGTTTGAGTATACAAGAAGGACCACGCTAAGCCGGCGAAAAGTGCGGCTAAAACTAATAATATACTCCCTGTCACTAAATGAGCGGCAGCATATAAAAGAGTACCAAGAATCGTTGCTTGTATATTTGATACATGCTTCATTAATCTTTTTACTACATAGCCACGCCAAAACCATTCTTCCCCTGGAATGATAATTAGAAATAGCCACAAAAAGTGTAGAGGTTCCGTTGGTTGCACAACGTTATAGAGCGACTCGAGTTCGTCAAGTAAGGGCAAGTTAAGGAAGGTGAGAAGCCACTTTCCAATTGCAAATAAGCCGTATAAAAAAATGCCGCTTCCTACTGCATATATAAAATGACTAAAAGTTGGTCTTTTTAGCTCGTGTTGTTCAAATATAAAACTCCAACCAATTAAGAGAAGCAATGATAGAGGAAATAAGACCCAAAAGTCTATCGGTTGCCATGAGAAGCTACTAAACAACAACAAGAATGCAATTAATAAACTTAAATAAAAATCTGTGTTTTTTTTCATGTTTTTCAGTCCTATCATAAAAATTAAAGTTGGAGGCAAAAATGTCTACTCTCCTTGTTTTTACTTATAAGACAATTATAGATGCACCCATTGAAAAAGTTTGGAGTTTTTTCTCTGATGCTCATAATCTGACTGAAATTACAGGATTTCCAAAAGTGAAGATCTTATCAAATTCTAAAACGATTGAAGGAAATGTAATCATAATGGAATTGCGTTTTGGGCTTTTGCAAACCAATTGGGTTTCTGTGATAGAAGGTGTTAAAGAGTTTGAACGGTTTACGGATCGTGCTATTATTCTGCCATTTCCTTTTCGTGAATGGAAGCATGAACATACATTTAAAAGAGATGGCAATCGAACCGTAATGGAGGATAAGGTTTATTTTTCTTCTGTATTACCTAGTGTGGTAACGAGATCAATCTTAACTCAAATGTTTAAAGGGAGAGAGAAATCGATTCAGTCTCTTCTAGATTAGCTCTTTCATGTTTTAATCATCGTCCTTTCTGGGAAAGATAAACGGAAAGGAGTGGCAAAGATGCATTCGAAACAAACGGTTAAATATATTTGCAAAGAGTACCCATCTGGGAATCACTATTTTTACAAAACAGAATTGATTACTCACGATTCTTGGGAAAAGATAGAATCGTTAATGTGGTCGGCATTAAGACCTATTTCTGAAACCACTTTTCAAAAACGCAAAAGAGAAGGCTATAAAGTAGAGTACATAAAAATGAAAAAACAACCAGCCGAAATCCTTCCTTTCGTGCCAAAAGTGACTAATACGTGAAATAGTCTGTTTGTGTGTATATTCTATTGGCGTCTAAGATAGGTTTTCTGTAAACTAATAGGGTATGCAATATAGACAGGAGAGATATAATGATAAGAATACAATTTAGCTTGTTCACAGTTATTGCTTGTATGTTACTAACAGGTTGTAACATACTCACATATGAGCATGAAGAAACGTATATGGTAGATGCGACTGACATTTCAGGTTTTTCTATAAATCATGATGAAGGGATGTAAGCATCGTTGGAGTTGAAGGTAGCAATGAGATTCATGTAACAGCAGTTTTCACTGCTTGGAGTGATGAGAGCATGGATCATGCACAATCTTTCAGTGAGAGGTTCTTGGATGTTGAATTATCAGTTGAAGAGGATCAAGCCAATCTTACCACATCAGTTAAACGTGGAGCAGAACCAGAACAAGGATTCATTCACTTGACAATTGAGATGCCAAATCAGATCCCTTTAAATTATATACAAAGTGAAGGCCAGTTAAAAGTGGAATCAATGCGGTCGAACTTAACTATTAAACATGGAACAAATCAGTTGTCTTTATACGATGTCCAAGGGGATGTTCAAATAACGGATGGGGCAGGAGATCTATTATTAGAGGAAGTAACCGGAGAAATAGTGATAAATAATAATGCAGGAACGACGAAGCTAACCAATACTAATGGTTCTACAAATATCATTGCTGGATCTGGTCATGTTGACATTGCCGAACATCAAGGAAATGTTGTGATTCGAAGTGGTGTTGGAAATATTGCCGTAAACGATGTAAATGGTGATGTAACGATTGTAGAAAGTCGTGGTGGTACTTCGACAATAGAAGCAGTGACGGGAACCGTCACACAACCGTAAACGTTAAAACAGCCAAACTTTTTGGCTGTTTTTTTTATTTTAACATTTTACTTTGCTAGAGAAGTAAAAAGGAAACCTTTTGCCCATTTTTTTGTTAATTTACGAAACATTTATTGACTTTTTAGAAAATGATGGATAGAATACTATTAAACTAATAATTCATATCAAGTTACACGGAATTAACTAAGGAACTGTTAGAACAACTATTTATTAATGATTAGTAAAACCTATTTGTTTTATAGGGATTATAAATAGACAATTAAATGATATGAACAAAAAGGAGTGAAATTATGAAACTCAAATATGAAACGCTGACAAAGCAAGATTATGAAACAGTCAATCAAGAATTAGGAAGCAAGGATTCAATTGAGATTTTAAAGTGGGCATATAAGACATTTGGAGAAAAGCTCGTTTATTCCTGTAGTTTCGGCGCAGAAGGTATGGTTCTGATTGATTTAATTAGTAAAGTCAAAAAGGACGCGACGATTGTCTTTTTAGACACTGACTTTCATTTTAAAGAAACGTATGAGTTGATTGATAAAGTAAAGGCTCGATATCCTTCATTGAATATAGAAGTAATGAAGCCTGAATTAACTCCCGCGGAACAAGCTGAACAATATGGTGACCGACTTTGGGAGCGCGATGCTGATGCTTGTTGTAAGATTCGCAAGTTAGAACCATTAGAGAAGAAGTTAAGTCAATATGATGCGTGGATTTCAGGTCTACGTCGTGAGCAATCACCAACTCGTGCCAATACTCAATTTGTCAATCAAGACAATCGATTTCAATCGATTAAGATCTGTCCTTTGATTCATTGGAAGGAAGATGAAATTTGGATGTATATTAAGTTACACAAGCTTCCTTACAACGAATTACATGATCAAAATTATCCTAGTATTGGTTGTGAATATTGTACAAAAGCAGTTGCTGAAGGAGAAGATCCAAGAAGTGGACGTTGGGCCAATTCAGCTAAAACAGAATGTGGGTTGCATAAATAAGACTCAGCGACAGCGAGTCTTACATAAATGTTTAATATAAAGGGAGAGGAAGATGACAATGATTCAAGCACATGGAGGAACATTAATACAAAAATATGATTCAAATTACAATTATGCTGATATTACAAAGGAAATTGAATTAGATTTGTTTTCGCTTTCGGACTTAGAGTTAATTGGAATAGGGGCATTCAGCCCACTAACAGGTTTTCTTGGAAAGGAAGATTATGAATCAGTTGTTTCAAACATGCGGTTAGCAAATGGAACAGTATGGAGCATCCCTATTACATTACCAGTTACTGAGGAAAAAGCAGCAGAGCTTGCAATTGGTGAACGTGCAAAGCTTGTTCATAACAAAGAGGTATATGGTGTAATTAAAATTGAAGATGTCTACACACCGGATAAGAAATTAGAGGCAGAGAAAGTGTATCGTGCTAGTGATGATGCTCATCCAGGTGTAAAGAAAATGTTTGAACGTCCAAATGTTTATGTTGGCGGAGAGATCATCTTAACTAAACGTGTCAAGCATGACCGATTTAATTCTTATTACTTAGACCCTTCGGAAACGAGAGCGAAATTTGAAGAGCTTGGCTGGAAACGTATTGTTGGTTTCCAAACACGTAATCCTGTTCATCGTGCGCATGAATACATTCAAAAATCAGCATTAGAAATTGTCGACGGTTTGTTCTTAAATCCTCTTGTAGGTGAGACAAAATCAGATGATATACCAGCTGATGTCCGTATGGAAAGTTATGAAGTGTTACTTGAAAAATATTATCCAAAAGATCGGGTATTTCTAGCAGTATTTCCTGCTGCAATGCGTTATGCTGGTCCACGTGAAGCAGTGTTTCATGCGATTGTTCGCCAAAACTATGGTTGCACACACTTTATTGTTGGTCGTGACCATGCTGGTGTCGGTGATTATTATGGCACATATGATGCGCAGCTCATTTTCTCAGAGTTTGAGGAAGGCGATCTAGCAATAAATCCATTGTTCTTTGAGCATAGCTTCTTCTGCAAAGCATGCGGAAATATGGCTTCAACAAAAACGTGCCCGCATAGCAAAGAAGATCATGTTGTTTTATCTGGGACAAAGGTGCGTCAGATGTTATCAGAAGGAATCGTTCCTCCGCCAGAGTTTAGTCGTAAAGAAGTTGTTGAAGTCTTGATTCGTGGTATGCAAAAAGTGCATGCCTAAGAGGAAGGAAGAGAGTATATGCTAACCATTGTCGCGATTATCATTGCATGTTTTTTTGCAATGAACATAGGAGCAAGTGGTACGGCTGCGGCAATGGGACCTGCTTACGGGAGTGGAGCAATTCCAAAAAAACGCAATGCGATGCTGCTTGTTGGATTATTTGCTTTTTTAGGAGCTTTAGCTGGTGGAGAGGTTGTCAGAACTATCGGAAATGGGATTATACCTTCTTCGATTGTAGATGTAGAGATTGTTATTATTATATTAGGATCAGCTTGCTTGTCCCTTTTTATAGCAAATTTACTAGGGATTCCGTTGTCCACTAGTGAAGTAGTAGTTGGTGCAATTGTGGGTGCTGGAATTGCCTATCAAGCGATTTACTTTGATAAGCTAATTGTGATTGTTTCTTTCTGGGTAATCGTACCGATTGTCGCATTTTTACTTGCTTATGGTTTTGGCCTCCTTGTACGTAAACTAGAAAAGAAGTATCCGAATTTAAAGGGTCATGGCAAATGGAAGAAACCGCTAGTAATTTTATTGATTGTTAGTGGATGTATGGAAGCTTATGCAGCTGGAATGAATAACGTTGCCAATGCTGTTGGACCTCTAGTTGGTGCAGGGTTACTTGAAATTACACCGGCTATATTAATGGGTGGTTTTTTCGTAGCGATAGGAGCCTTGTTACTCGGTGGCCGGGTGCTTGAAACGAATGGGAAACGAATCACCAAATTAAGTCTCTTGCAAGGTAGTACGGTCTCTTTAACAGGTGGCTCACTCGTTATCACAGCATCAATTTTTGGGTTACCGGTGCCGCTAACTCAAGTTACTACATCAGCAATCATCGGTATAGGAACAATTAATGGAGGATTTCGACTCTGGCAAACAAGCATTCTAAAGCAAATCTTAAAGGTATGGATCGTGTCACCGTTATTTTCTTTAGTGTTATCATATGGTTTTATTCTTCTATTTAAACAAGGAGATTACTATTCTCTATTCGTATTGATTAGTGTATTAATTGCTACAGGTGGTGCATATAGCATGTATCAAACAGCGAAGCGTGAGAGAAGAGCGACTTTTGACGACGGAGCTGGGATCTAGGATAAGCATTGGATTTTAATTGGAAATCGTAACAAGGTAATCTTAGCCCTATGATGTAAATAGAACTTATAGGGCTAAGATATATATAATTTGAATTTTTCTGAAACTCAATTGACAAAGAGAAGGAAGACACGTATCTTAAAACATAGTAAACTATCAGAATTTTTTGTAGGTTGAGAGGGGGAGAGCGTAGTGAGTCAAAATATTGTTTGGCACGAAACGACGATAAAAAAAGAAGAACGTCAAGAAAGAAATGGACATCGTAGTGCGATATTATGGTTCACAGGACTTTCAGGCGCAGGTAAATCTACGCTTGCAAACGCACTTGAACAGCAACTATTTAAGCAAGGTAAAAATAGTTATGTGCTGGATGGTGACAATGTCCGCCATGGTTTGAACAAAGGATTAGGGTTTAGCGATGAAGATCGTAAAGAGAACATTCGTCGAATTGGTGAAGTAGCAAAATTATTTGTTGATGCTGGTACGATTGTTTGTACAGCATTTATCTCGCCTTTCAAAGAAGATCGTGATCGAGTTCGTGAACTCGTTGAAGATGGAGAGTTTATTGAGGTATATGTTCGCTGTTCTTTAGAAGCTTGTGAACAACGTGATCCTAAAGGATTATATAAAAAGGCAAGAGCAGGTGAGATTCCTGAATTTACAGGGATTAGCTCTCCTTATGAAGAGCCAAATGCACCTGAAATTATCGTTGACTCTGATAAGCAAACGGTTGAGGAATCTGTTGAAGTCGTTTTAGCGTATCTAAAAGAAAACGGAATTTTGTAGGGTCTTAATGCTTATAAAAATGGTAATTTAAGGGCACTAGCTGACTTAAGCTAGTGCAACACTTATTTAAGGACAAGTTACAAGGGGGCAAATGTACATAATGGCGTATGATAAAGTTTGGGCAGCTGAGCCTGAGAAGTTAAACAAAGACGAATTGAGAAAGTTAGAGAAAGATGGATTAGACATTTTAAACGATATTGAGACATACGCAAAAGAAGGTTTTGCGTCTATTCCAAAAGAAGACTGGAGCTTATTTAAATGGGCTGGTCTTTATTTACAGAAGCCGAAAGAAGATGGCTATTTCATGATGCGTGTTAATATTCCTTCAGGTGTAATCACAAATGAGCAAGCCGAAGCATTAGCGGGAATAGGTCGAGATTATGGTCGTGATGTAATCGATATTACCACTCGTCAAGCTATTCAGTATCATTGGCTGACAATAGAAAGCTTACCGGATATTTTTAAACGGTTGGAGTCTGTAGGGTTATCTTCCGTTGGCGCCTGTGGTGATATTCCTCGTACGATTATGGGGAATCCACTTGCTGGAGTAGATCCCAATGAATTACTAGATACGAGAGAGATCGTTGAAGATGTCTATCGCTTCTTTCAAAGAAATCCTGATTTTTCGAATCTCCCTCGAAAATTTAAAATGTCAATTTCATCAAATATTCATAATGCAGGACATGACCGAATTAACTGTATGTCATTTACTCCAGCAGTAAAAGTAATAGATGGAGAAGAAGTGATTGGGTTTCATGTGAAAGTAGGGGGAGGATTATCTGCAAAGCCTTATCTTGCTGAGGAACTAGATGTTTTTGTACGACCAGAGAGAGTGAAGGATGTTGCAATTGCCATTACTTCTATTTATCGTGATCACGGATACCGTGAAAAACGCCATCGTGCTCGTTTAAAGTTTCTAATTGCTGATTGGGGCGTTGAGAAATTCAAAGAAAAATTAGAGGAATATACAGGGGTACTTCCTACGAAGGGGACCTGTAAGCTTGAAAAATGGAATGGCGGCTATTTTTATGGGGTTCACCCTCAGAAACAAGAAGGCCTAAGCTATGTTGGGTTTAATGTTCCTGTTGGTCGTATGAATTCCGAGGAATGGTTTAATCTTGCTCGTATTGCAAGAGATTATGGAAATGGAGAAATTCGTACATGTAATACGCAAAACTTAGTTATTCCAAATGTTCCGAATGCGGAAGTACCAGCTTTGCTACAAGAATCTTTATTCGAACGTATTAAACTAGAGCCAAAGCATTTCATTGGTTATTCTGTATCCTGTACGGGAATTGAATACTGTAATTTAGCTCTCGTTGAAACAAAAGAGCGTATGAGACGTGTTGCAGAGTATTTAGATGAGCATGTTGATATTGACGTACCTGTTCGTATTCATATGATTGGCTGCCCGAATGCATGTGGACAACGTCAAATAGCTGATATAGGTCTTCAAGGTGTCTTAATGAGAAATAAAGAAAAACAGATGATTGAAGCGTTTGAGTTTTATGTTGGCGGTACATTAGAGACTGAGGTTGCTCAGTTTAATAATAAATTAAAAGGTAAGATCTCAGCAGAAGAATTAGCTCCGGCATTGGCATCTCTCCTTCGTTATTTTGAAGAGAATAAAGAGCCAAACGAAGTTTTCTTTGATTTCTATAGTCGAGTAGGTCATGAGGCGCTTCAAACAGCACTTGATGAGATCCTCGCACCAGCATAATGAATTTGTATCGCTTTGAAGTTGAGTTAGAAGACACTAGTGTTGAAGTTATAGTAGCGGCAAGCGCGGACGAAGTGGCGTTTGATACTGCTGAAAAAGAGGTAGAGAAAAACTACTTGAAACTGCCAATTATTTCTTCTATTACTTTATTGGAGAAAAAACCGATAAAAAAAGCGGTAGGATTTGTAATAGAATAAATTTGTGGGGATGTCTCAAGGGTCTGTTTTGACCCTTTGAGACGTCCCTCTTTTGTTTAATGAATAATATGCTTAATTCGAAGCAATGGATTTTAAAGCATTGGCAACATCAATTTCCCCAAATCCATAATATGGATCATGCCCTTCTGTTCCTAAATCTTTTGCAGTTGACCTGATTACTTCATAAACTTCGTTATTTGTAAGATCGGGTCTTAAAGAACGGATCAGTCCTGCAAATCCTGCGACATGTGGAGCAGCCATTGATGTGCCTGACATGACAACATAATTGTTATCTGGAAACAAACTTGGAATGTGTTCACCAGGAGCTACGACATCAACATGTTCGCCATAATTTGAAAAGAAAGCACGGTTTCTAGCATCATCGACTGCTGCAACAGTCAATACTTCGTCGTATAAGGCAGGATACATTGGATCTGCTACATTATCATTACCTGAAGCGCCAATTAAAATAACATCTTTATCGTAAGCGTACTTAATTGCATCGTAAAGCAAGTCAGAGGAGTAATAATCGCCAAGACTCATATTGATTACGTCAGCACCATGATCAACTGCCCAGTAAATGCCTTTTGCGACCTCGTAAGACGAGCCTTCACCTTCATCATTAAGAACTTTGACAGGCAAGATTGTACTATTAAAGGAGATCCCTGCAATACCGGTCACATTATTTGTGAGAGCAGCCGCAACCCCTGCGACATGGGTGCCGTGACCATGAGCATCTTGAAAGTTGTCAGAATCATCAATAGCATTATAGCCAGAACCGAGCTGATCTTTAATGTCGAGATGGTCAGGGTCGACTCCTGTATCCAGAACAGCTATTGTGACACCTTGCCCATCAGTGAATTTCCAACCCTCGTCGATTTCAATCTGCTCAAGATTCCATTGATAAGGTTCAAAAAATTCATCATTTGGGAGACTTGTTAAAACAGTTTGTTTCTCTTTAGGTTGTTGCTGTCTCTGCGGTTGAGTTCGGCGTTCTGTCCTTTCATTTGGAACGGTTGAGAAGATAGTAACTTGTTTTGAGATAACATAATTCGGCTCAACGATCGCTAAATCATAGTCCCGTCTTAAGCGACGAATGAGTTGTTCTGTTGATTCGTTTTGTGATTCAATAACAAATAATGGATTATTTGTTTCTAAAATAGTTAATTCAGGATGATCATTAAACCAGTTATTAGCTACTTCTGGGTGTTTGAACTTAATAACTGCTTGATTTGAATGATAAGGATGCTCTAACTGCTTTGGTCGTTGGTCATCGGAATGGACAACGATTTGCCAGCCTAATTCAGGGACAGTTTCAGACTGTAAATTTTCAGGGAGATCTTCTGTTGTTTCCCATTCTATTTCTGGATTTGCTCCTGAGACGAAAAAGGTACCGGTAGAATCAGCTACAGAAGCCATGTCTTTAACAAAAGATTTAACAAATGTTAAATCAACTTCGCCGACCACTGTTCGCCCGTCATCGAGTTTCTCACCCATTAACATGTATTGTTTGCCATCCACTGAGTATGGGTCAGAAAATTCACTTTTCATATGGTGATGAGTCAGCTTGGCTAAATCGAAACGCTTGACATTGCCTACTTGCTCAACGATCTCGTCTTCTTGCACGATTGCAAATCCGTTAAAATGAGGGTGTTCTGCTACTTCTTCTTTAAAGCGAGCTCTCATTTCATCTTTTTCTAAATCAGCATCAGCCCATCTTTGCATTTGGGCTGAAAGTTGTTTTAAAAACATAGAAGTTGTTAAGGAAAGATCCTCAGCCATTAGGTGATCCATAGCCGAAGTTTCTAAGCTCTCTGGAATCTGTTTCGTTTGAATAGAGTAATTATTGTCATCAATCAATGCTCGACCAATTATAGCGAGCCCGATTCCAACAAGCCCAACTATTAAGACGGTTTTCGCCATTCTCCACATCATTGGGTTTTCTCATCCTTTCTATTTCTAAAAAAATAAGCCATAAAAATTTCGTCGTCGTAATGGCTATTTATAATGACTTGTTCTTTTTGAATTCCTTCAACGACGAATCCTGCTTTTTCATATAGATGTTTTGCAACCTCATTTGAGGCGAACACGGTTAAACAAAGTTTGTGTAAGCGAGCGCGCTTACACCACTGCAACGTATAATCCATAATTTGTCTTCCAATCCCTTTACCTTGGGCATCTTCATGTAACCATGTTCGAAACAAGCCAGTGTGCCTCTTCATCTCTAATTCTCCGCGTATCACTCTGGCAATCCCTTTAACGACTCCATTGAGTTCGACCACAATATACATGTTTTCATCTCTTAACATTTCTTGAATAAAAGTTTGTTCTTCTTCTAGAGTTCTAGGTCTTTCTTTTTGAATTGATGCTCCTTCTTTAATAATAGAAGCCACTGCCTCAATTATTTGGGATGCGTCTTGTTTCTGAACTGGACGAAGAATAACAGTTGATGAATCCTTAGCTGTAAAGACTTTACTTAACTCATTTAATTTCTCCAATTGATTTCTCCTTTCTAGGTTTCCAGAATTCAGCAGGGTCATGATCAATATCGGTATCTAGAAGGTGTGAAAGAGGGACGATATCGATTTGTTCTTTTGTGAAAAGAGGAACTGTCCTCTCAATACCGGCATACGTTTCATTGCCCTTTATCCCGACATGTCCAATTCCTATCGCTTTTTTATTTTTCTTTGCTAATTTAAGTAATGAAGTCATTTGTTTTTGTACGTGTTGACTTGAAGAATGTGTATCATCTAAGAAAATACTGCGTGTTGCATAAGGGATCTTTAATTGTTCAGCGAGTGCTGGAATAACAGATTTAGAGCTCGTGCCACTGTCGACAACATATAAATGATTGTCTTTCGCTGTTTGAAGAATGAGCTTCATTATTCGTTCATCCTCCACAATCTTTGACCCCATATGGTTGTTAATCCCTTTAGCATGAGGAACGTTATCAATTGCCGCTTCAACTCTGTTAATAACTTCTTCATCGGAGAGGTCACTAGTAATCGCATTTGGACCTAGCCAGGAGGCTTTGCCTTTTTTAGGTTCCATCGGCATATGAATCATAACCTCAAGTCCAGCGTGGTGAGCTTTTTCTGCTTGTTCTGTCGAGTGTTCCATAAAGGGCATTATTGCAACGGTAATGGGGAGATCACCTTTTAAAAATGATTCGACCCCTTTTACATCTCCTCCAAAATCATCAATAATAATCGCTGCCAAGCCATGTTCATTCGCCCAAGCATTTGGAATCGTACATAAAGTGAAAAGGGAAATTAAGCTGGTTAAAAGCAACGCATACGAACGCATACGAACACCTCATTTAAGATATTTTACGTATAGTTTGTCAAAGAAAATAGGTTCTATGTTACAAAGATGAAAATACACGAAACATAAAAAAACATGTATAACGAGTAATCTCTGTTATACATGTTATTTACGAATATTAAATGCAGCATTCAATTGACCTCGAAGCATGCGATCTCGTACTTCTTGTTTTTTCATTTGTTTCTGTTCCATTTTGCGAATCTCAAATGTTTGCATACCATCTTCCATTTTATTAGCGATATCAAGTAAACGTTCAACATCCAAAAAGGAATATTTACGTGTTCCTCCTTTTGAACGTTCAGGATAAATTAATTTTCTTTCTTCGTAATACCGTATCTTTCGTTCAGACAATCCAGTCAATTCACTTACAATACCAATCGTAATTACTTTTTTATCTTTATATGAGGACACCCATTCCACCCCTTATTAAGTTAGAATGTTCTGATCTTTTTTTATCATAGCACAGCTTTATGTGGGAAACGACTGGGAATGTAAGATAATCTGACAAAGTTTATTGCAGGTTTAACAGTTCTTGTAAATGTAAGCACTTACGTTGAATAGTAGTAATTGTGATTAAAGCATTCTTGTATTATAATTTATTAAACATATCAAAAAACTCGGAATATAATTGACTTATGAAAGACGATTTCTTGATGTAGAATAGGGATAGATAGAATGATCAAAGGAGCGGAATAATGAAAAGAGGTTATGTATATTTAGTAGGAGCAGGACCTGGTGATATTCGATTGATTACAGTTAAAGGACAGCAATGTTTAGAAAGTGCTGATGTAGTATTATACGATCGTTTAGTCAACCCATTGTTACTGGAAAAAACAAAACCAGGAGCCGAACTTGTTTATTGTGGAAAGTTACCTGATCGTCATCTATTAAGGCAAGAGGCTATTAATGATTTACTTGTGCAATATGCGTTAGAGGGTAAGACAGTCGTTCGCCTTAAAGGTGGTGATCCTAGTGTATATGGTCGAGTCGGAGAGGAAGCGGAAGAGCTTGAGAAGCATGGGATCGATTATGAAATTGTTCCAGGGATAACAGCGAGTATTGGGGCGTCTACTTATGCTGGTGTACCTGTAACACATCGAGATCACGGTGCATCATTTGCGGTCGTAACAGGTCACGATAAATCACCAGATGGACAACCTTTAATGGATTGGAAAAGTCTAGCTAAGGCGATTGATACGATTGCTTTTTACATGGGAGTGAAGAATCTTCCTTATATTTGTAAGCAATTGATTGATAATGGACGTGATAAAGATACACCTGTTTTACTAATTCAGTGGGGAACATTAGGAAAGCAAAAGACGTTAAAAGGAACATTGGGGACAATTGCTCAGCTAGTAGCAGAACATAAATTTTCAAATCCGGCTGTCACGATTGTTGGGAATGTTGCTAACCTAAGAAAATCAGAAAGTTGGTTTGAGCGCCAACCTCTATTTAGTAAGCACATCTTATTCGGTCGAACATCAGGTGGAGAGAGCTCTATTGCTACTGAATTAACACGTCTTGGAGCAAATGTATTTGAATATCCACGCTTTGTTACGAAAGAACGCTTTTTTTCTAAAGTTGATTTTACAAAGTATGATGAGATTATTTTTCACTCACCGGAAAGTGTAGACGTATTTTTCAGAAAACTGAACAATGATCAGGTAGATATACGTACGATCAACGCTTCTTTCTTCGGCGCTTCATTAAAGTCGATAAACGCACTAAAAGCATATGCTTGTCTAGGAAAAGGCATTGAACAGTCTAATAAGGCGAGTAGAAAGGTAGTTATCGGTTCAATTTCGTTAGAGGAACAACCCGAAAAACGAAATGAGCTATATGGTGACCATGATTTTCTTGTTTCACACGAATCTGAGATTGTCGAGCAATCTAATTATACTTGTCAACGAATATTAGATGAGGATCGGATTGATACAATTGTGTTTCCTAGTGCTCAAGCTGTGAAGGTTGTGACAGAGCAGATTAAAGCATGCAATGAAACGCCTGAGTCATTATCAAGACGAGCAGATATAATATGCTTTGGTGAAGCGACGTTTGAAGCTGCAATAAAATCAGGCTATAAAGCTGACATTAAGTTAGAAGAACCATCAAAAGAATGTTTAATTAAGCAATTAACAAATTCTAATTTAATAAAAAGTGGGTGATGAGATGCAAGCTATTTTGTATATCGGCCACGGGAGTAGAGTTAAAGACGGGAATGTAGAACTTCAGCAATTTGTTGAGAAGGCAAAGTCTTCTCACCCTACTATTTTCATACAGGAATGCTGCTTTCTTGAATTGGCAGAGCCTACAATTGAAGAGGGAGTAGAAGCCTGTATCAAAAAAGGTGCAACAAAGATAGCTGTTGTACCCGTTTTATTGCTTACAGCAATGCATGCAAAGGTAGACATTCCCGAAGCGATCGATAGGATGAAGATAAAATACCCTCATATAGTTTTCACTTATGGAAGGCCGATAGGAATTGATAAAACAGTGATCTCCATTGTGAAGGACCGTCTAAAAACAGCCGGTTTACACATGGTTGATAAGCGACCTGATTATAATGAGCGCCAACCTATCTCCATCCTTCTTGTCGGAAGAGGGAGCAGCGACCCGGACAATACGAGTGATTTAATGAAAATAGCGAGATTAGTCTGGGAATTTACACCTGTTATGGATGTCGATGTTTGTTTTATTGCGGCAACGAGACCGAATGTTGATGAAGGGTTAGCACGTATGAATCGCATTCCAAATGACAGGGTTTATGTTGTACCATATTTATTATTTACAGGGGTATTAATGAAAGGTTTGCAGAAACAATTGGACGAATGGTCAAAGCAATCGGATAAAGAGTTTATTCTATGTGATTATTTAGGGTTTGATGATCAATTGGTTTCAATACTTGCTGATCGAGCTAAGGAAGTGCTAGAAGAAAACGTAAAGATTAACTGTGATACATGTTTGTATCGTCAAGCATGAGGAGTGGAAAATGAGCAACCTTCCATTGAATTTTAACTTGAAAGGGAGAAGAGCTGCTGTCATAGGAGGAGGAGCAGTCGCTTCTAGACAAGTTCCTAAATTACTTGAAGCAGAAATAGACGATGTTTTGGTCTATTCACCGGAACTTCATCAAGATTTACAAGCTTATCTTCCTAGAATAAAGTGGGTACAGGGCAAGGTTAATGAGGATTCTACTTTTGATGAAGACCTTCTTTTACTGACAACAAATGATTCTTCTTTACATCTAGCAATTTTTCAACAGCGAAAATCGTATCAACTTGTTTATCTGGCTGACAATCCTGAGTTAAGTGATTTTAGCTTTCCGAAAACGATCAGAAAAGGCCCACTAGCAATTTCAGCATCAACTGGTGGGGTGAGTCCATCCTATCTAAAACAACTTATGACTGACATAGAACAATTGATGGATTCTACGATTGAAAATGATTTACGTTTTTTAAAGAGCGTTAGAGAGCAAGTGTTAAACAGTCGATTACCCGCAAGTGATAGGAAACGACTATTGAACTATGTAGCTACGAAAGATTTTTTGCGAAGTCAGGATAGAGATCTTCTATTTAACCAACTGTTAAAGACCTATCTAGAACATATAAAAGAATAGAAATTTTGTTGTTTAAGTAAGCAGGAGAGAGGAATTAAGATGAAGATTAAACCTTTTAATGATGAGGTCATTGCAGAGACAACGGCTCATTTAAATCAACTAGCAAAACCGTTGGGAAGTCTTGGAAGGGTTGAGAAATTAGCTATACAATTGGCTGGAATAACCGAGGAAGCAAAGCCAGTCATAGAAAAGCCGGCAATTCTTGTAGCGGCGGCAGACCATGGAATTGTAGCTGAAGGTGTTTCGGCATATCCAAAGGAAGTAACGGCGTTAATGGTAGAGAACTTTGTTCGCGGCGGAGCCGCCATTAATGTATTTGCTAATCAAATTGGTGCCGAGGTGGCTGTTATTGATGTAGGTGTCAATGCAGATATTAGTACTCAACCTATTATTCATGAAAAGTTAAGATGGGGGACACGAAATTTTCTACATGAAGATGCAATGACAGAAGAAGAAGCCTTAACTGCTTTAACGGTGGGAAGAGAAGTAGCGGGAACATATATTGAAAAAGGACACCGGTTGCTTATTACTGGTGAGATGGGCATAGGCAATACGAGTGCCTCGAGTGCCTTAGTTGCAGCATTGACCGAAGAGCCTGTGGAAAAGGTAGTTGGAGCTGGAACTGGGTTAACTGAACAAGAAAGGCAAAAGAAAATTAAAGTAATAAAACAAGCACTTGAAAACCGCAAAGTTAATTCCAATATGTCACCGCTATCGGTTTTAGCAAAAGTAGGAGGCATCGAGATCGCGACTTTAGCAGGAATCATTTTAGAAGGAGCTGCCAGACAGACTCCTGTTTTAATTGATGGTTTTATATCTTCAGCTGCAGCTTTAGTCGCACTCAAATTAGAACCGGCTGTTCATCCTTATTTAATCATCGCTCATCAGTCAGTAGAAGTTGGGCATGAACGTTTATTGAAATATTTAAACATTGAACCGATATTGCAACTGAATCTACGTTTAGGCGAAGGGACAGGTGCTGCTCTTGCGTATCCAATTGTCGAAGCTGCTTCAAGAATGTTGAGAGAAATGGCAACATTTGAAGATTTAGGATTGTAATAAGTTCCTTACTAAAAAAGGGTGTCTCAACAGGTCTATGTTGACCTAGTTGGACACCCTTTTTGTGTTTACTTCGTGAATGATAATTTCGCGATTGCGTCATGTTGGTGAATAGACTCTTCGTTCCGACATTCAACTGTAAATGATTTGACTGCCTCATTTTCATAAAGGTCAGCAGCAACAAGACGGACAAGGTCCTCGACAAAACGAGGGTTCTCGTAAGCATGTTCCGTCACGGCCTTTTCATCAGGACGCTTTAATACTGGATAAAGTATAGAGCTAGCATTAGATTCTGCAGCTTCTAACAATACAGTTTTCCAATCAGCATCATGTCCTTCATCTACTGTAGCACTCATGGTTACAAAACTACGTTGGTTATGTGCACTGTATTCACTGATTTCTTTGGAGCAAGGGCAAAGTGTCGTAACAGCTCCTGTTAAAGTAATCACTGATGTATATCCTTTTTCTTCATCAAAAGATACATCGTATTTAACCTCAGCATGAGCCATGCCTTCTTTTTCCATAGCGGGGCTTGTCTTAGTAAAGAACCAAGGGAACGTTACTTGAACGTTTGCTGCACGTTGTTTCATCTCTCTTGCTAAGATGGCTGTGAATTCTCGTAACGTTTCATCTGTTAACAAGTGTGCTTGGAAGAAATTATGCAGTTGTTCGGTTAAACGACTCATATTTATTCCTTTGAAATCTTGTTCTAAGCTTGTTGTTAGTGCAAAGGTAGCTGTTGTCGTTTGAGTTGTAGGTGCAATCAATGATTCAATCATAACAGGATATTTCACGTCAGAAATTCCTACTTGTTGAATTGGAAAATAAAAATCAGCTGGTTTATTTTGGAGGTCGGGCATTTTTTCTTTTTCTGTTGGTTTCGTACCAATAATTGGCTCCACAGATCCAAAATGACGATGACGCTCTGCTTTTGGTGGTAAAGAACGTTTCATTTATTAATCACTCCTGAGTATTTAGTTCGAAATAAATTTGGCATAACTTATATATTAAAGAATCAAATCGTTTTTCTGACGGGTAAAAAAGTTGCTAGTTATGCTTCCTCCATATTACACTACAAAGGGAAAAGGAGACAAGAAAGTTGATTGAAAGCTGTCTACTTTAACTGATTATTGTTGAAATATGGAAAAAGGTAGGGGTTAAAATGAAAAAAGGGGCAAAACTTCTCATTGGGTTAGCTGTTATCTTGCTCATTTTGGGATTTGTTATTCCTGTGACGGTCAACCCGTCTAATGATACTAGAATCATTCTGGATCATACTAAGGAAGTTTATAGTACACCAGCATGTTTTGACCAAGCGGAGTTAACAAATAACTTAGAAGAGACAACGCTCGGATTTGCAAAAGAGATGAATTATGTAGCAGAGTCAGATTGTACTGAAACTGATTTAGTTGGTGAAAGGGAACCGTTTTTAATAAGCATATTTAAATAAAGAAGCAGGGATGACTTGAGGGGGAATTTACCTTTAAAAGTCATCCCTGTTTTTCAATTTAAGAGGCATTGACAAGAAATTGCGTGTATTGAATGTATCTCAGTGTTGAGTTTCCCTCAGGAAGAATTAGGAGGTAATGTCAGCTTATAACGTATTAGAATCCCTTTGCAGATCGAGTGAGATTATGTTATATTGGGAATGTTCTAAAAACTTGAAATCAAGAGATAATTGAAGAATAAGGGAGCTGGAGACAACAAATGAAGGTAGCGAAATTTGGAGGAACATCAGTTGCGAGTGCGGAGCAAATTAAAAAGGTAGCTGCCATTGTTGCAGAAGATCAAGACAGAAAAGTGATCGTTGTATCAGCACCCGGAAAAAGGGACAGCGAAGATACAAAGGTTACTGATCTTCTCATTCAATTAGGTGAAACAGTATTACAGAAAGGGGAAGCAGAAAAAGAGTTACAAGAAGTTATAAACAGATATGATGATATCGCAGAAGGGTTAGGATTAGGAAAGGATATCATAGCTACAATTGAGGCCGACCTGAGAGAAAGAGTCCAGTTTGATTTAAGTCGACCAGAATCATTTATGGACTTAATCAAGGCTAGCGGGGAAGATAATAACGCAAAGTTAATTGCAGCTTATTTCCAAAAAGAAGGATTAAATGCAATTTATTTAAACCCACTAGATGCAGGTCTATATGTGAGTGATGAGCCAGGGAATGCTCAAGTATTACCTGAAGCTTACGAACACCTAAGTAAGTTACGTCAGCGTGAAGAAATTATTGTATTCCCAGGGTTTTTTGGTTATTCAAAAGAGGGGACACTCGTAACATTTTCGCGTGGAGGTTCTGATATAACGGGGTCAATTCTTGCAGCAGGTGTTAAAGCAGATTTATATGAAAATTTTACAGATGTCGATTCGGTTTTTGCAGCCAATCCGAAGATTATTGATAATCCAGTAAAGATTAAAAAAATGACATATAGAGAAATGCGTGAATTATCGTATGCAGGATTTTCAGTTTTTCATGACGAGGCACTTTTCCCAGCATTTAGAAACGGTATTCCTGTATGTGTGAAAAATACAAACAATCCCTCATCTTCTGGTACAATGATTATTGCTGAAAGAGAATACTTCTTAAATCCAGTTATAGGAATTGCTGCAGATGAAGGTTTTGCAACGATTTATGTAAGAAAATACTTAATGAACCGGGAAGTTGGTTTTGGACGTAAACTTCTGGAAATTCTAGAAGATGAAGGCCTATCATATGAACATATGCCTTCTGGAATTGATGATACTTCTGTCATTCTGCGTCAAGAACAATTAACAGATGAGATAGAAGAAAGAATTACTGCACGCATTAATGACGAGTTATGTGTTGATGATGTGTATGTTGAGCGTGATTTTGCCATGGTTATGATCGTTGGTGAAGGAATGCATAATACAATTGGAATTTCTGCTCGTGCAACAGCAGCATTAACACGTGCAAATGTTAACATTGAGATGATTAACCAAGGTTCATCGGAAGTGAGTTTAATTTTAGGAATACATGCTTCAGATGCAGATCGAACTGTTAGGGAGTTGTACCAAGAATTTTTCGGTGGTGCAGATGAAACGGTACAATAATGAATGTTTAGCTATTAAAGCAGAACGATTTCCGTTCTGCTTTTTTCTATGTGGAAAGCAACCATTTTTCTTGAAAACTAGAAGCCCTTGCCAACAGATAAACATCAGCAAGGGTACATAAAACAAACAGACAATCCACATTTGCATTTTGAACGAGGCCTTTTTTGAGAAGGCTACCCTCGTTCGGTCAACTTTTGTATCATTGTCTTAAGTTCTTTGATTTCAGATTTAAGCTCTTTTAACTCATTGTTTTCCTCTTTTGCATGTTCCTCTTCATTTGCTTTTTCTACATTATTAACAATTACCCCGATAAATAAATTGAAGACAATAAAGGTTCCTACTAATATGAAAATGACGAAATAGATCCAGGACCATGCGAGTTCTTCAAATATTGGACGCATGACTCCGCTAGCCCATGATTCCAGAGTGACAACTTGAAAGAGAGTCAGTAGAGATAATTGTAAGTTTCCAAAATACTCTGGTGCCGTTTCGGCAAAAAGCATTGTTCCCATAACGGCAAATATATAGAAGATGATACTCATAAGGATCATAATGTTACCAAGAGCAGGGATTGTCATTAAGAGTGCGTCTACAAGTCGTCTTAAGGACGGTATGACTGAAATGGCCCGAAGAACCCTTAACACCCTTAAAATACGAAGAACCGTGATAAAATGAGCACCAACAAAAATATGCCCGGCAGCAACAATTAAGAAATCAAACCAGTTCCAACTACTTTTAAAAAAGTTTTTAGTTGGTTTCGTAGCGATAAATCGCATTGTAATCTCCAGCGTGAAAATCCAAAGCAAAATATAGTCAGCTAGAAAAAACCATTCTTTATACTCAATATATAAAGTGGGGTAGGTTTCTAAGCCGACAAGAATAGCATTAACAATGATAAGGCCTATAACCGCCATTGTAAAGGCACGATGAAAGACAATTCGTTGTATGGGACGAACAAATCGATTGTTCGATAACTCGGTATTGGAAATCTCCATAGGTAAATTAGGCTCCTCCTAAACTGCAATCTATCCATTATTTTACTAGATTTTTTTCAACTAAAAAAGCATTATTATAAATCGAACACTTGTTCTTGTTTTGTTGATTGTAATTGTGTATGATGTATGTAGGTAAAGGGGGAATAAAAATGGAAATACTGTTAAAGCGTAGTGTAAACAGTGCCCTGAAATTAGAAATGATTTATCAAGCAAATGATGGTTGCATTTCTCAGAGAGTCATCACTGTTCGTTCTTATAATGAGCAACATCTAATTGCTTATTGTCATGTACGCAAACAAAAAAGGATGTTCCGAAGAGATTCCGTTTTGTCTTTATCAAAATATGATCTAAGGGATTCGTCTCGAATGGTGAACTGATTCAATAGACGGAATCTTCAAAATAGCCTGATTAAAAAGTTCCCTTTCTAATTCCCATTTTAAAATTTCACTTACTGCTTCCGTTGCATAACCTTTGTTTTGGGCTGAGGGTTTAATTCCGTACCTACTTCAACAGTATAAGCATTGGGCTTACCTTTAAAACAAATATCACCAATAATAGTATTGTCTTTTTTATTGACAAGAAAATAATTGATAAATTTACTTCTATCAATTGCTTGGAAAAAGAGATAATAGAGAATATATCGAAGTTCCTAATAAATAGGTGGACAAAAAAGTTTTGATTTTGTCCACCTATTTCTATTTATTTATTTGTATTAAGAAAAACCGATCCAAGTTCTTTTGATCGTTCAATTGCTCTTGTAATAGCGTCTGTAACAGCTTCTTGGGTCTGGCGTTCTTCTAAGACTTTAATACCTGCTTCCGTTGTTCCGTTGGGACTCATTACTTCTTGATACAATTCTCTCGAAGATTTCTTTGTTGATTGTAGTCGTTTTCCAACGCCTACAATCGTTTGAGAAATTAAAGTAGCTGCTTCCTCCTTCGATAAACCTGCTTGCTCTGCCGCTAGCTCCATTGCTTCCACAACATAGTAGAAATAGGCTGGGCCACTTCCTGCAATACCTGTTACTGCATCTAGTTTATCTTCTGTTACGACGGTAACCGTTCCGACCGCTGAAAATAGTTGTTCGACTTCATTTAATTGTTGATTGGTTGCATAAGAACCTTTGCAAATACCAGTTGCAGAAGCCCCAACTTTAGCAGAAGTATTTGGCATGGTTCTAATGACGCCCGCTTGATGTCCAAGTAAGTCTTCAATATAAGAAGTAGGGATACCTGCGAGAACGGAGACAAACAATTGACTTTCGTTCGTCATAGACTGTACGGCATCGATAGCATCTTTAACATGTTTTGGTTTCATAGCTAAAATGATAATATCTCCTTCTTTAACCGCTTCTGCTCGGTTAGAGTTTGTTCGGATGCCATATTCTTGTTCAAGATAATTAAGCTTTTCTTGGTCGCTTAAATTAGTCGCAATAATTTGTTGTGGAGCAACGACTTGAAGCCGCACAAGTCCTCCAATGACAGCTTCTGCCATTGATCCAGCTCCTAAAAAAGTAATCGTTTTATTCTCTAACAATTGATCCTCACCTAGCCTTTCACTTGCCCGCTTCCTTGGACGATGTATTTGGTTGACGTTAAGGCTTCTAGCCCCATTGGTCCTCTTGCATGAAGTTTCTGTGTGCTGATTCCAATTTCAGCTCCAAAACCAAATTCGAAGCCATCTGTGAAGCGTGTAGATGCATTGTGATAAACAGCTGCCGCATCTACTCTGTTTAAAAAGGCTACAACATTGGCTGCGTCTTCACTAATGATGGATTCAGAGTGCTTTGTGCCGTATGTGTGAATGTGAGTAATAGCTTCTTCCAGCGTATCAACGATTTTTATTGCTACTATTAAGTCAAGAAACTCATTTTCCCAGTCAGCTTGTTCCGCTTGTTTAATGCGATTATCCCATGTTTGTGTCTTTTCATCACCGACGAAGGACACATTTTTTTCAGCGAGGGCATCAAGTAATTCTTGAAAATGTTCTTTTGCCCATTGTTGATCAACTAGAATGGTTTCTATTGCATTGCAAACAGATGGACGCTGGGTTTTCGCGTTAACAGCAATGGAAATCGCCATCTCCTTTTTAGCTGATTCGTCAATAAATAGGTGGCAGTTACCAACACCTGTTTCAAGTACAGGGACAGAAGCGTTTTTAACAACTGATTGAATAAGAGAAGCTCCTCCTCTTGGAATAAGAACATCTAAATACTCATTTAATGTAAACATCTCTGTTGCAGTATCACGACTTGTGTCTTCTAGCAATTGAATAGCTTCAATTGGAATATTCGTTTGTTCAAGAGCACGTTGTACAACTTTAACGAGTGCAGTATTTGAATGAATTGCAGAAGAGCTTCCACGTAATAAAACGGCATTTCCTGCTTTTAAGCATAAGCTTGAAGCATCAATCGTAACGTTTGGTCGTGCTTCATAGATCATTCCGATGACACCGAGTGGGACACGAACTTTATTTATTTGAAGCCCATTTGGACGTGTATGGCTAGAGAGAACTTCTCCAACTGGATCTTGTAAAGAAGCTACTTGTTTTAATCCTTCAGCCATATCGTGCAATCGTTCAGACGTTAATGTAAGACGGTCAATTAAACCTTCCGGAGTTCCATTGCTACGAGCAACTTGGATATCCTTTTCGTTCTCTTCTAATAAGTATGCCTCTTCTTGAAGAAGTTGTTTTGCAATTTTGTTAAGCGCATTATTTTTTTCTTCAGTCGTAAGTGTTGAAAGGAATCGCGCGCATTCGCTTGCTTTTTTAGCTTTTGATAATAGTTCACTCATCGTTTCATCGTCTCCTTTAAATATGGGACCCACTCATTTCGGTGAATCACCACCGGTTGTTTATGTTTTTCGGTATTTTCCTTTGTGGCACGGAGCTCGTTCACTTCTTCTAATGGAATATTGGCTTTACCTCTTCCGAGAACTTGTTTCTTAACATTGCACACTTCAATGACATCCCCTGATGAAAAAGATCCATTTATTTCTATGATGCCAACAGGTAATAAACTTTTGCCGCGATGTAAGATTGCTTGCTCGGCTCCTTCGTCTATCGTCAAGCGAGCGGCGATGGTTGAATGAATAGCGATCCATTGCTTCGTAGTTGGCATAACAGCTTCGTGTTGAAAGGAACCAATGTACGTGCCGTCACCTTTTCCACTTAAGATGTCTATGAACGTCTCAGGGCAATCACCTTTGCCGATAAAGACATTAACACCTAGAGTTAATGCGGTTTGAGCTGCGCTAACCTTAGATTTCATTCCACCTGTTCCAACTTTTGAATTCGAGTCACCAGCCAGAGCCAAGAGGTTATCTGTTACATAAGGTAAATAATTAATTTTTTTAGCTTGTGGATTTTTCTGAGGATTGTCATCGTACAAGCCATTAACGTCGGTCATAATGCAAAGAGTATTTGCATGAATTAACCCGCTTACTAAGGCGGACAACATATCATTATCCCCAAAGGTTAACTCTTCAATAGAAGTTGAATCATTTTCATTAATAATAGGAATCGCGCCTCTTTTTAATAATTCAGTTAATGTAGAGTAAGCATTTCCGTAACGTGTTTCATCTGAGAAGTCTTGTCTAGTCAGTAGAAGCTGGGCTGGCGTCAATTGAAAATAAGCGAATTGCTCTATATAAGCTTGCATAAGCATTGCTTGGCCAACTGCCGCAGCGGCTTGCTTTCCTGCAATGGTAACTGGACGGCTTGGATAGCCAATGGCTTTAAAGCCTGCAGCAACAGCTCCAGAAGAGATGACAATGACTTCATGACCAGCTTCTTTTAGCTGAGCAATTGCTTTGACAAATCGTGTGACTTTCTCGATACTCAAGGCCCCTTGATTTGTCGTCAATGAACTACTACCAATTTTTACAACTAGCCGTTGTCGATTCATGTTCTCTCCTCTTTCTTTTATACATAATGCATGAAAAATATAAAAAACTCATCCGTCCTTATAAAAGGACGGATGAGTTACATCCGCGGTACCACCTTTGTTGGCGTAAAGCCCACTCTTACCCGTAACGTGGGGAACGGTCAACCTCATTGACTAGCTCCAGGGCAGGTTCAACAATATTAGCGGTGATGACCCTTTCAGCCGGTGAGGTCACTCTCTTTTCACATAATGAATTGTTTACTAATCCCTATCAACGCTTTTTCGTATTGTTTCTATTAATTATATGAGGGAGAGGGGGATAGAGTCAACTAAAGATTTGATTTAGGGTGGTGAAAAGGAGTTACAATCTTGTAAGATAAAGGTAGTAAGAACTGATGGGAGAGTATGCGGAATAATGAAAAAAACAGTTTGGGTAACAGGTGCTTCAAGTGGATTAGGGTGGAACATCGCGCTAGAAGCAGGAAGAAAAGGCTATCGAGTTATTTTATTAGCAAGAAATGAGAAAAAACTACATACATTAAAGGAACTCATTGAAGGTGAGGGGGAGAAGCTGTTGCTTTTACATTGGATATGAGTAAGGCAGCTGAAATGGAATGTTTAGTGGAACAAATCATGGAAAAAGTGGGACGAATAGATGTTCTAATAAATAACGCTGGCTTTGGTGTGTTTGAAAGAGTTGAAGAAACAAAGGTCGAGATTATTGAAGAAATGTTTTCGGTTAATGTCGTTGGACTCATTGCCTTAACAAAAGCTGTACTTCCTTATATGTTCAATGAAGGTCAAGGACACATTATCAATATTGCTTCTCAAGCAGGGAAACTCGCTACACCAAAGTCAAGTGTGTATGCCGCAACAAAACATGCCGTCCTTGGCTTTACAAATGGATTAAGAATGGAGTTGATTGACCGAAATATTACGGTCAGTGCAGTGAATCCAGGTCCAATCAAAACTCCTTTTTTTGACCGGGCAGACCAGGAAGGGATGTATGTGAAAAATGTGCGGAAATGGATGCTTGATCCACAAAAAGTAGCAAGTGCTACAGTCAGGTTGATAGAAAAGCCGAAGCGTGAATTGAATTTACCTCAGTGGATGAATATGGGCTCAAGATTCTATCAGTTGATGCCAACATTGGTTGAGAAAATAGCTGGAAAGAAGTTGAATCAAAAGTAGGTGGGGATTTAATGAAGAACAGGTATCATTGTTGTGCGACATGCCGTCATTTTGCTGTTCTGAAAAAAGAGGGAGGAGGTATTCTTTATAAATGTGTAAGATTAGGTTTTGAGACAAAAACGACTTACACCTTTCATTGCTGGGACCCAAAGGAGCATATTAGAGCTCGTATGAAGAAAGAAGGTTACTCGTCGTCTTGACCAGCAAAGAAGGAGTAAACAACATCGTGAATCACGTCTCTAATTGGCTCTTTGTTATCGTTCATAATTTTAGAAAGTATCTTTTTAGTTAGATCCTCTTCTTCTTCTTGTGATAAAGGTAGGCCTATGTCTTGTTCGGTATAAGATTTTGTTACAGAATGTATTTGTTTTTTAATTAAGGTAATGTCCATAATTCCTCCTAGAGTTGCTATCATGATTCATTATAATATCTAAGCAGAAGCAAATAAAGTGTTTGACTTTTGAAGTATCAGCCCTTTAAAATAAATGCGGATATAAACTAAAACCCTATTTTGCTAACCTTAGCGGTAGGGAGTGGACTTTTCTAGAGAAATCTATTTTCACCACACGTAGCTTTTACGTGTGGTTTTTGTTTTGCATTGAGAGAGGGAGGATATGTATGAAAAAGTGGCATTATGCACTAATCGTCTTAGCAGGAGGCTGTTGTTATGGTATTTTATCAACCTTTGTGAAACTCGCATACTCGGTTGGTTTTTCCCTTACCGAAGTCGTGGGTGGGCAATTTATCATCGGTACAATATGTATAAGTTTATTAGCATTGTTTTCAAAGCGGATACGGTTAACGGTGCGTGAAAAGTTGTTAATTGCTACTGCAGGTGTTCCGATGGGGTTAACTGGAATTTTCTATTATCAATCGCTTCAGTCATTAGATGCTTCATTAGCAATTATTTTTTTATTTCAATTTATTTGGATTGGCTCTTTTCTCGAATGGTTAATGGAAAATAAAGGTCCGTCCAATCAAAAGCTATTATCAATATTTATCTTATTATTAGGATCAATTTGTGCTGCTGGTTTGTTAACAAGGGAAATCAGCTTCAATGCTGTAGGGGCAGGATGGGGCTTAGGGGCTGCTCTTATGTTTGCGGTTTTTATATATTGTAGTGGTACGGTGTGCAGGCACGTTCCGCCGATTCAAAAGAGTGCTTGGCTTGCATATGGAGGGTTAGTCATTGTAATGCTTATCCTACCTCCTATTTTTTTAGTGGAACAATTGGTTATTGTAGAACTTGTACCGTATGTTTTTGTTCTAGGACTCTTTGGAGTTGCGCTCCCACCTTTATTATTTTCAATTGGTATGCCGCATGTTGGTGCTGGACTTGGAACTATTTTGTCAGCTTCTGAATTACCTGTTGCAATTATACTGTCCGCTTTTGTACTGCGAGAATCAGTAGATTATATGCAGTGGACTGGTGTATTAATGATCTTGATTGGTATTGCAATAGGAAACAAAACAAGGAGTGAAAAGAACCATCATAGTCGAAAAGGAGAATCAGATGTAGGGTTCTAACACAATAGTACGAATGACTGATAATTAATAAGGCGGCAGAAGGTTCCTTCTAAATTGAACATGTTTATCCGGACTTCATCCAACATAACGTCCTCACTATCGACATAATTATAAGAGTGAGGATGGTTTTCTCTGAGAATATCACATTTGCCTACATTCTGAATAGAATAGTTTATGGGTTTAGGCCTGATCTGGGGCGATATGAGTATGTGAGAACGAGAGTATGGGTGAGATAAAAAAAGAAGCTTAGCTCTCATAGAAAAACTCCCAAAGGGGCTGATGGATACATGTGTGGTATTACAGGATGGATTGATTGGCGTCAAAGTTTAAAGAATGAAGACAAACAAATAAGAACTATGGCCGAGACGCTTAATCGTCGTGGACCAGATGACATGAATGTTTGGACGACAACACATGCGGCATTTGGGCACGCACGCTTAGTAGTAGTTGACCCGGAAAACGGAATTCAACCAATGAGTCGTACTCATAATGGAAAAACGTATACGGTTGTTTATAACGGAGAGTTATATAATACAGAGGATATTCGGAAGGAATTGCTAGCTAGAGGGCATGATTTTAAAGGACATTCAGATACGGAAGTTTTATTGAAATCGTATATTGAGTGGGGCTATCAATGTCTTGAGAAGTTTAATGGCATATTTGCTTTTGCAATTTGGAATGATCGAGATGAAAGTCTATTTATGGCTCGAGACCGTTTAGGAGTGAAACCACTTTTTTATACGGTTCGAAACGGGTGTATGCTATTTGGTTCTGAATTAAAAGCGTTGCTCGCCCACAGAGATATTGAACCTATTTTGAAATCAGAAGGTGTAGCTGAAATTATGGGATTAGCTCCATCAAGAACTCCTGGTCATGGTGTATTTGACGATATTCAAGAGCTAAGACCTGCTCATATGTTAATTTATGATCGTAACGGTGCTAAAATTAGCCGCTATTGGACGTTAAAAAGCAAAAAGCATGAACATACATTAGAGGAAACCGTTGAGAACGTACGCTACTTATTAGAAGATACAGTTGAAAGACAGTTGTTTGCAGATGTACCTGTAGGAATGTTTCTTTCTGGTGGAGTTGATTCAAGTGCGTTAACAGCGCTCGCGGCTAAAGTGTATCAAAAGCAAGGGAAAGGTCCAATTAAGAGTTACTCGATTGATTATGATGAGAATGATAAGTACTTTAAGGCGAATGATTTTCAACCGAATTCCGATGCTCCTTGGGTAAAGGTTGTTGCTGATGCACTCGGAACGGAGCACCATAATAAGATCATCTCCATTGATGAGCTTACCAATCGTTTAAAGGAAGCTGTCGATGTACGTGATTTACCAGGAATGGCTGATGTAGATTCTTCACTACTTTGGTTCTGTCATGAGATAAAGGGAGACGTTACGGTTGGATTATCAGGGGAATGTGCAGATGAAATCTTTGGTGGTTATCCATGGTTTCATAAGCCTGAGGTTATGAATTTCGATGGCTTTCCTTGGATGCGTTCGATTGAGGAGCGAGAAAATCTGTTAAGTGATAAGTGGAAACAAAAGATTGACTTGAAGCAATATGTATATGATCGCTATAAAGAAACGATAAAGGAGACTCCACGATTTGGTGGGGATAGTCCTGAAGAGGCTAGAAGAAGAGAAATTTCTTACTTGAACATTATTTGGTTTATGACGAATCTGTTAGATCGTAAAGACCGCATGAGTATGGGCGCAAGTCTTGAAGTCCGTGTTCCTTTCTCTGACCATCGTTTAGTGGAATATGTATGGAATATTCCTTGGGAGATGAAGCAACTAGAAGGAAGAGAAAAGGGGATTCTGCGAAAAGCATTAGAAGGACTTTTACCAGATGATGTTCTTTATCGTAAAAAAAGTCCATATCCGAAAACACATCATCCTAAATATACAGAGGCTGTTCAAAAAGGGATGCAAGATGTCTTATCACAAAAAGATGCGCCTATCTTTGAATTAATCAACAAAAGCGCTTTGCAAGAAATAGCTAAAACAGGTGGTTTACCTACTGGCCAGCCATATTTTGGTCAGCTGATGGCAGGTCCACAACTCCTTGCTCATTTCATTCAGATGGATTATTGGTTAAAGAAATACAATGTAAAAATAAAAGAGTAACCTTATGTTTAACCGAATGGGATAAAATTCTCAATTCGGTTTTTTTGCATGGTTAAAATAAATGTGATTGAAGGAAGGTGGGCATAGTAAGAATAGTTAATTTTTCTAGGGGGAATCACTAATGACAGAAAAACCGGCGCTATCATCATCTGAACTTGGTACGATTTGGTTAACGTATCAGCAAAAGACAATGTTACATCAAATGTTGGACTATTTTATTGAGAGGGCTACCGATTCAGAAGCAAAAGCGATCATGACGAATTTGCAAAAGGAAGTTAGGCAATACATCGATCAATTGACAAAGATCTTTGAACAAGATGGTACTGTGGTTCCGATGGGTTATACAAAATCAGATGTTCATATTAATGCACCAGCATTGTATGATCATGATTTTGATATTCTTTTTGTTAGAACAATGAAGTCCATCAGCGGTGGAATGCATGCTTTGAATTTAACGATGTCTTATAGAGAAGATATCATTAAGTTATATCAAGAGCTAACAATAATGACGCAAAAATACTATTCTCAATGTACAACGTTTCTATTGAAGCGGGGATCTTTAGTTAAACCGCCTCATATCACGATGCCAATAGAAGTTGAATTTGCTACTAATCAAGATTATCTAAAAGGAATCAAAATCATTGGCGACAAACGATCACTGAATGCTGTCGAAGTAGCTCATTTGTATAGTGCAATTGAGAATAATATCGTTGGGGCTAATTTGATGATGGGCTTTGCGCAAGCAGCTCAAAATGATGAAGTGAGAAAATACTTTGCTCGAGGAAAAAGTTTAGCGAAAAAATTGGTAAAAGATTTAACTCAAATTTTAGCTGAATCCGAAATCCCGGTTCCAGCGCTTGAGGGAGGAACGGTTACTTCGTCTGTTGCTCCACCTTTCTCAGATAAAATCATGATGTATTGTACTAGCTTGCTTTGCAGCTTCTCATTTGGTAGCAATTCGTTTGGAACGACATTTAGTTTGCGTAATGATATTCCACCAGTAGTAGCATTAGCGCTAAAAGACATTTTTGAATTTGCAAGTGACGGTGCTAAGATTATGGTGAAACATGGTTGGCTGGAAGAGCCTCCTCAAATGATTGACCGAAAGCAACTCATAAATAAGTAAGCTTGTCTGGCTAAATTGAAAGAGAGTTTTCAAGAGGTGCGCCTTTTGGAAACTCTCTTGTTTTAAAAGTGACATTCTATGTTGGATTGAACATAAATCGACTAAATGCATAAGGTATAACGAAGGTACTGGTGTGGCCGAACCAGTACTTCGCCCTAGGGATGTCGAAGGAGTGATTTGGTTAAATACTAAATCACTCCAAGTTACCCATCTTTGTAGGAAGGACTTTAGTAAGGGAATGACGAAAGCTAAAATACTTGAGTACATAGAACTGATGTAAAATTTCATGTAACATAAATGAAAGACCTTAATAAGCAAGGAGAGAATAACATGGATGAGCGGATCGTCATTGTTACTGGAGCTGGACAAGGGCTAGGGGCAGCTATTGCAAAAGAATTTGCTACAAATGGGGATATTGTTATTGTGGCAGATGTGAAGGAAGGGAAAGCGAGAGAGGTTGCAAATGATATTGTCAAAAATGGTGGAGAAGCTCATGCAATCCTTTGTGATGTGAAAAAGGAAGAACACATTGTAGAGCTTGTTAACCATGTTGAGTATCAATTTGGAAATATAGACATTCTTGTCAATAATGCAGGTATATCTCGGTTTAAACCTTTCTATGAGTTGACTGTAGAAGAATGGGATGAAGTACAACACACAAATGTCCGAAGTGCTTTTATCTTTTCAAAAGAAGTGGCAAAAGTAATGAGAAAGAAAAAATCTGGTTCTATCATTAACATTGCGTCTACACGTGCAAAAATGTCTGAAGCTGATTCTGAAGCATATGCAGCTTCCAAAGGAGCGATGTTAGCGTTGACTCATGCGCTGGCTGCCTCTTTGCAAAATGACTATATTCAGGTGAATGCAATTAGTCCAGGATGGATTCATACAGGCGTTCAAGAGGAACTTAGTGAACGCGATCATGAACAACATTTTTCAAAACGAGTGGGGAATCCAGGAGATATTGCAAGAGCTTGTTTATTTCTCGCCGATGAAAGAAATCAGTTTATTAATGGTGAAAACCTAGTCATTGACGGTGGTATGACAAGAAAAATGATTTATGAGTAATTTTGCAAATTATCTTCAATACGAGCATTAGAAAGGAGGACATTGAATTCAATGTCCTCCTTAGCTATTTTATTAAGAAGCTTTCTTCATTTGTGATTGATTTGGTGTAGACTGCGTATGGGCACGTTGTTTAAATGATGCATAGAAGAAGAAAACAGCTACAAGCAGATAGCCAATTGTAAAGTCTTGTGCAGCATTTATTGCTAATTCAGGTGCATGCATGAAGCCTATAAAAGATAGGAATGCTGCTATAAGTGAAAAGACAATTGCTTGTTTGAAGTTTTTATCGATGATTGCAACGGTCATCGCTCCTAATAAAATCGCTGTAAACATAGCACCTTGACCTAATGGTACGATCCCTGTAGAGATATTAGCAACAACTTCACCTGCTGCATTATTAAATCGAGTCATTACATAGTTGGCTAAATATGGAAGCATTGCAATCGCAACTGCAGGATAATACTTCTTCTCGTTTGATAAGAATGCAGTACCAACCATAGACATTCCGACAAAAACGAGTATTGGTGCTACAGCAGCTAATGGAATAATGGCAGAGAAAGCGGCAATTACACCAAATATAGCTGCTAACCCGAATACGATTGCGTTTAATATACTATAACCACGACCAGCTCCCATTTGCTTTGAACCAACTGTTGCAATGTAAACAGTTGTTGGAAAGAGACCTCCGAAGAAGGCGCCGATCATTGTTCCGACACCATCTACTGCTTGGCATTCTCGTACATCATAAGAATCTCCAGCAGCAGCCATAGCGTCGACATTATTCATTGTTTCAATTGCGTTATAAAGTGTAATTGGAATAAGAACAGCTAAAATACCTATAAGTCCACCGAACAAATAACTTAGCCCTTCAAAAGGAGCTAGAGTAGGTAATATCGGATAAAAACCAATGTGAGTTAATCCTTCTGTGATCTGACCTGAAGATTGATAGCCAAGAACAAAAGCTAAAACTGTACCAGCCAAAACAGCGAAAAGAGATGCAGGAATCTTAAAAGGCATAGAAATTTTCGCAACGATTCCTACTAAAATAATTGCTAAAGATACAAGACCAACTACTGGTATTGAGAAAGTATTAAAAAGCATTTCACCTGCAACAAATGTTAAGGCTACACCTGCTATTGCTCCTAGCATAGCAGCGCGAGGCAAGCGGTCACGAACCCAGTTTCCACTGAAACTTACTAACACTTCTACTAAACCACTTAGAAGTGCAGCTGCAACACCGATCTTCCACGCGAGTTCAGGGTCACCTGTTAAGGCATTGGCAGGGGCTAATACGCCAAATAAAAAGACAAACATGACAGGAGTACTTATTCCATATGACAATGCAGTTACATCTGATCTGCCTTCTTTTTGAGCTAACCGTTTTGCCATGTGAGCATAATAAAGGTTTCCGACCATAACAGCTACGGCAGCACCAGGAATCACTTTCCCGAAAACAATACTCGCTGGAAATCCCATTCCTGACATTGTGACAGCGATAATGACAAAGTTGGCTAAGTTATTTTGGAATAATGCGAAAAATGCATCAGTGTCACCTTTTTTATATAAAGGATAATGAATAGTCTTAGTCGTCATGATGTTCTCCCCTTATCTATTGTTCATTACTAATTCATCAACGAATGTAACTTTGCCATTTTCTAAAGAATGAATTCTTGCAAGTGATTCTACCCTATAACCAGATTTCTCTAATTGTTCGCGTCCATTTTGAAAAGATTTCTCAATAACAATACCGAGACCGGCAACTTTTGCTCCTGCTTGTTTTACGATATCAATTAAACCTAAAGCAGCTTGCCCGTTTGCTAGAAAATCATCAATAATTAATACGGTATCGTTAGAATCGATGAAATCCTTTGAAACTGTAATTTCATTCGTTTCTTGTTTAGTAAACGAGTACACTTTGCTAACATAAACATTTTCATTCATTGTTAAAGATTTCTTTTTTCTTGCAAAAATGAGCGAAGAATTTAATTGTGCTGCTGCCATATAGCTAGGCGCGATTCCGGAAGATTCAATAGTGAGAACCTTTGTAATTCCTTCATTTCGATATAATCGAGCAAATTCTTCCCCAACAGCTGTCATTAGGTTGACATCCACTTGGTGATTCAAGAATGTATCAACTTTAAGTACATCATTTGAAAGTACATTTCCTCTTTCTCGTATTGCTTGCTTTAATTGTTCCATTTTAAATAGCCCCCTCTTTTAACCAATAAAAAACCCGAATATCAAGGTACATAGATAACGAGTGACCTTGACATTCGGGTTTATGAATAGGATAAAACGAAATGTCATTCCATCACTCGTAGTCAAGCCATTTACGGTAGCTTGGTAGAAACTTTCGGGCCATATTCCCAATATTATACGAGTTGAATATTAAATTGTTTGGTTATAGGGGTAATTATAGATGAGATTTCAAAAAAAAGAAAGGTTTTTTTGTGAAAAACACGAACGAAATTATATTTTCTCTTTCGTTCATCCGTTTATTGTAGATTGTTTGAGGAAAAAGGGGGAGAGATAGATGAAGGGTGAGTTGAGTTTAAAAGATTCCGTATCATTAATTCTCTTCTAAGCAGGGTGAGAAACTCTTCATCCAATTGATAGTTAATTGAATGGTAGTATGTTTCTAATAAAAATTGATCATTTAATAATTGTAGCATAATTATCCTCCTTTCATAAGAGATAATGCTGATGCATTATGTATTTTACTTTATATAAGAGTTGGCAACAGGATTAATGTACGAAATTTTAACAAGTAATTTAAATATTTGTTTGTAGATCAGATTCGAGTAGAAAAGAATTTTATCAATAAAAGATCAAAATGAGAGGAGGTATAGCTCTGTTTGCTTAGGTGCTATTAGAAAAGCATTCTTAACTTCACTCATTGCTTAAAGGGCGTCTAAAAGGTCAAGAATAGACCTCTTTAGACACCCTTTTCAAATTTCAGTCATTAGCAAACGTAAGCTGCCCCAACAATGATTAACAAAATGAATAATACTACAATTAAAGTGAACCCTCCGTATGCATAACCCATTCTTACTCAGCTCCTTTCTTAAGAGTCTATATATCATATGTTTTTTTAAAAACGGTGGTTTGGGTAAAAGCGGAATTATCTTTGAAATTTGGTTGATTTTTTATCGTGTTTATTACCTTTTTAATCGGGTAAGGATAAGTGAGCCCTTTGATTGACAATGATATTCCTACCGTTTAAAATATAAACGTATATTTCAAACTTATATTAAGATTGTTACTGACCAAGATCAGGCAAGACTTAAAATCATGAGAGGGCTTTTCAGAAGTGCTTTCAGTTTTTAAGTCTTTTTTTTGATGTATTGAAGGTTTTTCATTTAAAAAAGTGTGAAAACTAGGTAGGGATTTGTTTTAACGACATCATCTAGCCTGTTTTGTAAAGGGAATTTGGAATTTAGAAAGGAAGTAATGGATAATGTTTAGAAAATTATTTGGTCTTGATAAGAAGGAAGCAGCACCTATACAACCAAAGGAAGAAGTGCTTCATGCGCCATTAACGGGTAAAACGGTTGCGATTGAAGAAGTGCCGGACCCAACATTTGCTCAGAAAATGATGGGAGATGGTTTTGCGATTGAACCGACGGAAGGAAAAGTCGTTTCTCCTGTCAGTGGAGAAATTATGCAAGTGTTTCCTACTAAACATGCGATCGGTATTAAAACAGAAGCGGAATTAGAAATTCTTATTCATATCGGCTTAGAAACAGTTGGGATGAATGGAGAAGGGTTTACGGCTCATATAAAAGAAGGGGACCGAGTCCAGGTTGGAGATTTACTTGTTGATTTTGATATCGATTTAGTGAGAGAGCGTGCAGCAAGTACAATAACACCAATCGTGATTACGAACATGGATCTTCTTGATAGTATTGATAAAGAGCTCAATATTGAAGTTACTGCGGGTGAAACTCCAGTATTAACGGCTAAATATAATCGTTAATACCGTTTAGAGGTTTGTCAGTGATGATGCTTAGGTGCTCAGCAGCTATGAGTTGCTGAGCTTTTTGTACAAATTCAGCCTCTTTTAATGTAAATGGTTGGGGGTCAAGGATATGCGAATTAACCGTGTATTAAATAATAATGTTGTCGTTGTAAAAGAAGGCGATGAAGAAATCATTGTGATGGGGTCTGGTATTGCTTTTGGAAAAAGAAAAAATGATATTATTTCAACCGATAAAATCGAAAAAGTATTTGTGATGAAGGATGAGAGGGAATATGAAAAGTTTACTCAAATCATCGACCAATTACCTGAAGCTCATATTATTTTAGCAGAAGAGATTATTACTCAAGCAGAAAATGAGTTGAAAACCAAGTTGAATGAACACATTCATGTAGCCTTAACTGATCACATTTCCTTTGCCATTGAACGATTTAAGCAAGGTTATCAAATTCACAATAAACTATTGAATGAAATTAGAGTATTATACTCAACAGAGTTTGAAATTGGACTTTGGGCCATAAGACATATTGAAAAGCAGATAGGAATCAGACTCCCTGAAGATGAAGCGGGCCATATCGCACTGCATCTTCATACAGCTAAAGTAAATTCAACTTCAATGAATCAAGCGATAAATACAACAGCTTTATTAAATGAATTAATTGAATTGATTGAAGAGAAACTTGACGTTAAAGTGGAGCAAGAATCAATCTCATATCAAAGATTACTAACACACTTAAACTTTGCCTTAAGGCGTGTAGCAGAGGGAGAGGCTTTCCAAGATGTAGATGAAGATATGCATCAGCTAGTGAAAGAGAAGCATCATATCGCTTATAATGTTGCAGTGGAATTAGCTAACTATCTGGCTGAAGTTCATCAATATGATCTACCGCCTTCAGAGCTCGTTTATTTAACTCTTCATATCCAAAGAATTCAGCGAACTAAAATAGACGAGGTGGGACAATGAAAGGAATTATTTGTTTAGGAGAGGCACTCATTGACTTTATCCCTTTAGATAAAGAGAATATCACTTATCAAAAGAGTCCTGGCGGTGCCCCTGCAAATGTTGCAGTAGGCTTAGCAAAGTTAGGGGCAAAGACAAGTTTTTTAGGGAAGGTCGGAGAAGACGTTCTAGGACATTTTCTTAAGGAAACGTTAGATGGTCATGGTGTAGATACAAATGAATTGTTCATGACAAATCAAGTAAGAACTGGTGTAGTGTTTGTCACCCTTGATCAATCAGGTGAGAGAAATTTCAGCTTTTATATTGATCCGAGTGCTGATCGCTTCTTAACAAAAGATGAGTTGAACCCTGCAATGTTTACAGAAAATCGAATCCTTCATTTTGGTTCGATCTCAATGATTAGTGAACCGAGTAAATCAGCTACAAAAGCAGCCGTTCAATTAGCAAAAGAAAATGGCTTAATTGTGTCTTATGATCCTAATTTAAGATTAAGTTTATGGCCTTCAGTAGAACAAGCAAAAGAGACAATTACTTCAATGGTAACTGAAGCAGATGTAGTAAAAATCTCAGAGGAAGAACTTGAATTCTTAACAGGAGAAACCGAATTAGATAAAGGTATTAATAAATTAGCAAGTTATCACATTCCTGTTTTACTTGTTACTCATGGTGGAGAAGGAAGTTACCTCCATGTAAATAATCAAACGATACATGTTCCTGCAATGAAGGTTGAAACGGTGGATACAACAGGTGCGGGTGATGCGTTCGTATCTGGAATTTTATATAACCTAAATGAATGTGACGAGAAAATTGAAAACTTAACAATTGATAGTTGGAAAGAAATTGTTAAGTTTGCTTCTGTATCAGGCGCCCTTGCAGCTTCAACACGTGGTGCTATGACCGCTTTACCTACGCTTGAAGAGGTAAAGAAATACTTGAGTTAATGAAAGCGATGCTCCTAGAGAGGGCATCGCTTTATTTACTAGTTAGAATTTTTTTAGAATAACAAATAAATGCATATAAATTTTTGTCGAAACAGAAGGGAGAAGGGGTGAGAATAAGTTGTATATTTTCTCAAAATATGTATAATTAATTTAAGAATTATGTGAATATTCCCACTAAACATCTTTAAGACTGAATAGAATTGGGTAAGAAAGGAGGGAAAAGTAAGAGAAGCACAATAGAAAAGGAAAAATTATCCGCTTAGTATTCGGAATATTCGAGAAATGGATAGGGTGATTGAAGATGGCTGAAACAAGGATAGAAACTTTTATAAACCATATGGCAAATCGCTATACTACAAGTTTTAATGTTTATCGTGATGAATCCATAGGGGCGATTCCTCTAAATTTCTATGCAGAGTTTCAGAGACGCGATGAGAAATATTTAATGACGAAAGCTATTAAAGTATGGGGGGTTGAAACACAGCAATATACGTTTGTAACTCATCAGACTGTTGTGACGAAGGAAACTCTTATGCATCTTGCTAAAGAAATTGACCGTCATATACCGTCTTTTGTTCCGAAGAAACAAGAGCATATGTCTACTTATTTTGTAGGTGTTATCGTGACAGATCAGTCAATTGAGAAAAAGGTGGAAAAACTAGTAAGGGGAATGAGAAAGATTAAATTCTTAAAGTATGGCTGGCACGGTTGGGCAGATCGTTATATTGCAGTTGTTAGTTTAAAAGATAGAGAAGTCTATATTCATAAAAAAGGGGAAGATTTTATAAGCACATTTAAGAATGCGCTTACAGAAGGGGGATGACGTGATGAATTTTATAACATTATTATTAATTTGTGGAGTTATTCTTTTATTAGCCTATCGTATATATGGAAAGTTCTTGGAAAATGAAATGAAGGTTGATCCAAGTCGACCAACACCTGCTAATGTAGTGAATGATGGTCAAGAGTATGTGCCTGCTAAAAAACCCGTTTTATTAGGACATCATTTCGCGACGATTGCAGGAGGAGGACCGATAACAGGACCAATTGCAGCTGTAGTATTTGGTTGGTTACCTGCTGTAATTTGGATTATTATTGGTAGTATATTTATTGGAGGAGTTCATGATTATACCTCACTGCAAGCTTCGATCAGACATAAAGCACGTTCAATCGGTGGAATTATAAAAGAATATATGGGTGGCAGAGGGCAGGTTCTCTTCTTAACGTTTTCGATTGCAACCCTTATTTTGGTAGTCGGTGTATTTATGATCCTAGTTGCTAACACATTCGTATCGGTACCTGAGGCAGCAACGGCATCGGTGTTATTTTTAGGAATTGCTATTATATTTGGTTTTCTAGTTAATCAACTTCGTATGAATCTTGTTATTGCTAGTATTGTAGGTGTTATTGCAATGCTTCTATCGATCTGGGTGGGGATTAATTTTCCGATACACTTAAGTGCAACAACTTGGTCCTTAATCTTACTTGGTTATGCATATGCTGCATCTGTTATGCCAGTATGGTTACTATTGCAGCCACGCGATTATTTAAATGCTTTTTTGTTGTATGGGATGATTATAGGCGCAGCAGTTGGGATTCTTATTGCTTCTCCGTCCATTCAGCTACCAGCATACACAGGATTTAGACATGAAACAATGGGCTTTTTGTTTCCTATTCTCTTTATTACTATTGCCTGTGGTGCGATATCGGGTTTCCATTCACTTGTCTCTTCTGGAACAACAGCAAAACAACTTGATAATGAGAAGAATGGTAAGTTTATTGCTTATGGAGGAATGTTGTTAGAGGCCTTTTTAGCCATTATTGCGATTGGTTCTGTAGCTTATCTAACTCAAGCTGATTTTGCTGCTAGGATGGATGCGTTAGGTGGTCCTATTGGAACGTTTTCTGCAGGGATTGGTTATTTTATGTCTCATTGGGGAATCCCGGAGGCAACAGCTGTAACATTTACAGCTTTAACAGCTTCTGCTTTCTTACTAACAACGCTTGATTCAGCGACTAGATTAATGCGTTATGCTGTACAAGAGATTACAGAAGATCGAGCTCCTAAAATGTTTCAAAATAGTCACGTTGCAACGGCAACGGGGTTAGTTGGAGCGGCTGCTTTAGCTTTATCTGGAACGTGGGAGCAAGTGTGGCCATTATTTGGTTCTGCTAATCAAATGCTAGGTGCACTAGCGCTACTGGCAGTTGCAGTTTGGCTAAAGAAGACAGGGGCAAGAACATTTTATGTCGTTATTCCAATGATTTTCATGTTCTTTGTCACTGTTGCAGCACTCGGGGTATTAATGTATAACAACTTCACAGCTGGGAATTACTTTTTATTTGGTTCAGCGTTTGTATTGTTTGTACTATGTATTTTCTTAGCGGTTGAAGGATGGAGATCTATGGCTGAAGACGATGCTGATACAACTGTGAAAATGTAAAAAAACCTATAACAAGCAGTGATATTATTCGCTGCTTGTTTAGCTTTATAAAGTTATATAAAAAACAATGACGATGCTCGCTCTGGTCTTCTGAAACCAGAACGACAATGGTCATTGTTTCAAGGAATATGAGAATGCTGTCTAAAAACTAAAACGAGGGAAGACGTAAGGACTATCTGGCTGTTCAACTACTTCAATCTCTGTTAATTGAACAAGTGGAATACGGTATTCATAGTAGTTAGTCTGATCAATAACTCCTGTTACTCGAACCCAAGTGTCGTTTTCCAATTGACTGGCTTCCTCTGCTTGAATCATGGTCCCATAGACGGATGCATCAGCGACACAACAAGTCATTCCAAAGCGAGCAACAACAAGTTGGTCATCTTCAAATTCAGGCTCACGATAGACAAAGCCAACAATCTCAATTGTTTTACCAATGAAATGTTCTAGTTGCAGGTCTAAAACAGTCATCATATCAAGGTAGTTTTCTTCCGTTACAATAATGTGGTCTTGGGCTAACAGTTCTTTAGTAAGTTCATCATAATACTGATTAAAGCCTTCTGTTGTATAAAATTCTTCAGCTGTCATATCTGTGTTGTGTTCTTCTGATTCATTGCTAGTACCAGCTTCGAGGCTTTCGTAGTAAGCATCTGGATCATTTAAAAATGCTTCGGCTCTTGAAGTGTCACCAGGCTGGCTTGTTTTGGGTTCGACGCTTGCTTGGTCTGCAACAATCCCTGAACCAAATTGAATTCCGCGATTTGCAGCTACAGAACTATCTAACAATTTATCTGGGAGCACAAAGCCAAGTACAATTGGCGTTACGAAAATAGAATAGATGACAAGTTTTGTTATGGATGACCCGTTAACGTTATGGTCGGTTCCGCAATCACAAAATTGTTCTTCCTCTTGTCCCTTTGACGTGCTCCGAATAATTTGTACGACACCAAGTAATAAGAAGACGACGGTTGCGAAATAAATAAAGGGCATCATTGTAGGTGCGATATAGTAAGTAATGTTACCAGTGATGATAAAAGCGAGCATCAATAAGGCAAAGCCAATTAGGATAATTCCACGAATGTAAGCATGAAATCCTAGATCTGAACTTTTCTCCATTATCATTCTCCTTCCATTAAATGATATTTATAAGCTGCAAGGTTACGACCGCTAAAAAGACGACTATTGTAACTACTCCAATGAAGTAAAGGACGAATTTAGCTTTAAAGAAAGCAAAAAGCATGATTGTATTTTTTAAGTCAATCATTGGTCCATATACTAAGAAGGCAATTAATGATCCGGTAGTGAATGTACTTCCAAATGAAGCAGCAACAAAGGCATCTGCTTCAGAACATAGAGATAGTAAGAAGGCAAAAGCCATCATAACCGCAGTTGAACTCCATTCATTACTTCCAATGGCCAGTAAGACACTACGATCTAAGAAAGTCTGGAATAACGCCGCAATAAATGCTCCTAAAATAAGAAACTTTCCCATTAAGAAAAATTCATCAGCCGCATGATAGAGTGTTTGTTTCAAACGATTCATTTTTCTTGGTGTAACCTTTGAGTCAATAACAATTTGTTGACCGACAAGCTCATCTTTTGTCCATTTTAATTGGTCACGATTTTTAAATATAGCATACAAAATGGCGCCAATAATGATTGATAGAATAAAAGCAAGTCCCATCCGTGCATACAGAACAGTTAAGTCTGTTCGAAAAGCAAAGAAGGTTGAGGCAGCAACAACTGGATTTAAGATTGGAGCTGCTACGAGAAAGACGACTCCAACATGAAGTGGCATTCCTTTTTTTATTAAACGACGTACAATCGGCACTATCGCACATTCACAAATAGGAAAAATCGCTCCTAAAACAGCAGCGGGTAAAAGAGCTGCATATGCATTTTTCGGTAAGTAACGATGGATGATCTCTTCTTTTACATAAATTTGAATGAGAGCTGAAACAAACACTCCTAATAATATAAACGGAATAGCTTCAATAACAATTCCTAGAAAAATTGTATTCACATTTAACCATGAATCGGGAACAGTGAATCCAGCCTGTTCATTTTTAAATGATTCAATGTTAAAGAACAGAAGTAAGAAAAACACTAGTAAGATGAATCCTAAAAAGTCTTTACTAAATGAAAGAATCTTTGACATTATCAATCTCCTTATCAAGCACTAAGAAATAATCCTTTTGCTATTTTAACACAGATAATGTGGAGAAAGTATGGACATTGCTATCTGTAATGTGATTGCAAACTATTGCCAAAAAGCCGGAAAAATCTGTTGTTTATATAGGCTAGCTTTTTTGGTTATTTGTCTGTTACACTACGAAAGGTATCTTAGATAGAAAGTAGGTGTTGGATATGCTACAAGCTTTAATTATTTTTGTCGCACAATTAATTTATGTTCCTGTTTTAACACTACGTACGATTACAATGGTGAAAGGAATGAAAGGAAAAGCCTCGGCGTTAGGTACACTTGAAGGGGTTATTTATGTTGTAGCAATAGCGATTGTTTTTAGTGATTTATCCAACTACTTAAATATGGCAGCTTACGCAATTGGTTTTGGTGTAGGCCTCTATATAGGGCAAATACTAGAACAGAAGCTGGCGATTGGTTATGTAACAATTGAAGTTAATATTATGAATAAAAATGAAGCTTTAACAGATCGTCTTCGTGAAGTTGGCTTTAGTGTATCGACAGCTGAAGTTGAAGGAATGAATGAAGCGAAAAGGTTTCGGCTAGATTGTACGGCAAGACGTGATCGCGAACAAGAGTTTATAAAAATTGTAAGTGAATACGAACCGAGTGCCTTTATTGTTTCATATGAACCACGAAACTTTAAAGGTGGATATATTACTAAAGCGATGAAAAAACGTAAAGAAAAATTTATGAAAAATAAAAAGAATGTTTCTTAATTAAAAAGCATTGACAATAGAACACTCTATTTTCAATGCTTTCTTTACGGAAAAACACAAATAAGAATGCTTCTGATTTGTGGCTGTTCTTATAATATGTTAACGTAACATGTAAAAGGAGGGGAAACGGTTGAATAAACAGATATCTGTTTTTATCTTGACGGGATTCTTAGGGAGTGGTAAGACAACGATCCTCAAGAAAATGTTGGTCCATGAAAAGGCAAAGGGCAGGAAGCCTGGAATCTTATTAAACGAACTTGGATCTGAAAATGTTGAAAAGGAATCTTTTGCAGATGAATCGATGATAGAACTCTTAAATGGGTGCATTTGTTGTACGATTCAAGACGATATGAGAACGGAGCTAACGACCTTCATAAAAAATGAAGAAAATATTGATACATTGATAATTGAAGGAACAGGCATAGCAAATCCTGAAGAGATTGTTGAAGCTCTTACACATCCAGATTTAATTGATCAAGTAGATATTCAATCAATTATTGGACTCGTTGATGCAAGCCGTTATTTGGAATATCAGAGTTTGTTTCAAAGTTCAAAAGAAATAAGAGTAATGCTGAAACAGCAATTAACAGCGAGCAGCTTAATTGTTGTTAATAAAATAGATTTACTAGATGAAAGAAAATTGAAAAAAGTAACAAATAAAATTGAACAAACAACGTCTGGATATACTCCATCAATTGTTTACACTTCTTTTGGAGAAGTAGAAACAGAAGTACTATTTAAAAAGCGGTTCATGACGGAGAACTTTGATCTAGTAAAGGACTCACCTAAGCAGCAAAATCATCACCACCATCATCATACTCATCCATTTCAGGCAATGAAACTATCTGGTTTTGGTAAGGTTAGCAAAAAAGACTTTACAGCTTGGTTAAAGAGCCAACAATTGTTGCGTGCAAAGGGGTATATTCGCTTTGAAGAAGATGATACAATCTATGCTTTTCAATATGCATCAAGACAGTTGGAAATCAAACCGATTGAATCTGCAACTTCTTGTCTAATTATAATTGGTACAGACCTGAATCAAGAAGAGTTAAAAAAGTCTTTTGAAAAGTTACAAGCAACTTAATTGATTGAACGATTTATTTGTTTAACAATAGAGAGGGTGAGGAACAATCTTATAAAAGGAGCTGTTTGATGTGAAAGTTCTTGTTATTGGTGCTAATGGACAAGTCGCAAGACATACGCTAAGCAAGTTAAAGGAAGAAGGTCATCAAGTGGTCGCGATGATTCGTGATTCCAGTCAAGCTGATGAACTAGTAAAATTAGGGGCGGATGAAACGGTTGTTGCTGATCTTGAAGCTTCATTTGATCATGCCTTTGATCATGTAGATGCGGTTATCTTTGCTGCTGGTTCTGGTGGGCATACAGGGGCGGATAAAACAATTCTCATTGATTTATGGGGTGCTATTAAAGCGATCGACACAGCAGAACGTATGGGCGTCAAGCGTTTCGTTATGCTAAGCTCAATGGGAACGGTTGACCCCGATAAGAGCGATCGTATTCGTCATTATTTAGTAGCGAAAAAATTAGCTGACGATCACCTGAAACGCTCAAATCTAACTTATACGATTGTTCGTCCTGGTAGTTTAACAAATGAACAGGCCGAACAAGTCATTAAATTAGAAGAAGAAATTCAAATTAGAGACAATGCGATTAAACGTGAAGATGTGGCGATTGTATTGGCGCGAGTCGTTAACCTTGAAAACACTTTTGGCAAGACCTTTGAGATTTTAAACGGAAAGACAACCATTAACGATGCTCTAGCTAGTATATAAAGATAAAGGTGACGGAAGTTCATTACTTTCGTTACCTTTTTTATTTTTATAAAGAAAATGCTCGTAAACAAAACATGTAAGGGTTCACATGATGATCTTATGGCATATATAGAAAAAAGGAAACTCTAATTTGGGTTTTTGCTCGGAGAGATTTTTGCTTTCGATTGATGGGGGAGGTAAAATGGATGCTGTTTTTGGTTTAGCTCAAGAGATGCTAGTGCTTTTAGCCATTGCATTGATTGGGTTGATAATGAGAAAAGGAAATGTACTGCCACGGGAAACTAACTTTGTGTTGACGCAAGTCATTTTATACATTACGTTGCCTTGTTTAATCATTTACTCAATGGATATTGAATTTTCGTTAGCGCTTTTAGTCGAATTCTCGTGGTTAATGGGAATGTCGTTATTTTCATTATGCTTAGGGTCAGTTATTGGGTATTTAATGAGAAAACGTTCTAAGTTGGAACAAGAACGTCAAGGGGTATATGAAGCAACCATTATTTTTGGTAATCAAGGCTTTATAGGGTATGCTATTGCATTCCTATTATTTGGTGAACTAGGGGTTCTATATGCAGCATTTTTTATGATCTTCTATCAATTTTATGTTTGGACGTATGTTATATACGTCGTTGCTAGAGTAGGACAAAAAATAACTTGGCAACAGCTAGTCCTTAATCCTGGTGTCTTGGCAACTACCGTTGGCTTTCTTGTTATGTTACTCCCGTTTCGTTTACCTGTAATGTTTTCTGATGTTCTAGCAGATATAGGTATGATGACACTTCCATTATCAATGATTTTAATTGGAAGCTTATTAGCCGCAATTGATTTCTCTTCGTTTAAAAAACTGATGAAAAATAAGTACATTTGGTATGCAACAGGTGCGAAGTTACTCTTGATTCCGTTTTTATTGACACCGTTTCTATGGCTACCGGTTTCAACAATTATTGTAGGTGTAGCTCTACTGGTGACTGCTACACCATCTGCACCAACTGTTTCCATGTATGCACAAAAATATGGAGGCGATGCGACTTTTTCTTCTGTGATTGTTGCAATAACTACTGTGCTATGCATAATCACCATTCCGCTTTTATACGCTTTAATCTTGTTTGTGCGGTGAAAGACAAAAATACCCTCAAATGATAGAAAAAGTCTATCGTTTGAGGGTGCATTATAACTTATAATTCAATAATTAAACTATTATCTAGAAAGAAATAGACGAAAATAGCTGCGACGAAGCAGTAAATGGCGAAATAAACAAGTTTACTCTTCTTAAGAAACTCAATAAGCCAAATAATTCCTAACCAAGAAAAGATAAATGTCGCAATAAAAGATACGAGTAAAGCGACGACTCCTACTTCAGCAACTAATGTTCCTTCTGTAAAATCACCAAGTGCTAACACACTAGAACCTAAGATCACTGGGATTGAAAGTAAAAATGAGTAACGAACAGCTGTTTCGCGACTTAATCCGGCAAATAATGCTGTTACAAGTGTTGCACCAGACCGAGAAATCCCAGGGATAACAGCTAATGTTTGACCTAATCCTACTAAGATTGAATCTTTAAAGGTCATGTCTCTTTCTGTACGCTTTCCATAACGAACAAAACGCTCAATAATAATTAAGAACAATCCAGTTACAGCTAATGCAATCGCAATGAAAGGTGGTGTTTTTAAAGAAGCGCCAATAAAACCTTCTAGGAGCATTCCAAGTACACCTGTAATTCCCGTTGCAACAATAATATAGACACCGAAGTAGAACTGCGTACGGTTGTAACTTGAACGATTCGTGAAATAATTAAAAAATCCTCTAATGACTTCAATTAAATCTTTCCTGAAATAAATCATGACAGCTAGAATAGAAGCAAAATGTAAATATATTTCAAATCCGAACCCTGGGAATTGGTAGCCTAATAGAATTTGTGTTATGACGATATGGGCAGTACTTGAGATAGGCAAAAATTCCGTTATACCTTGTACAATTCCAAATATTAATGCTTCAATGATTGACATAAATCATAAACCGTCCTTTCTATACTAAGGAAAACTCTAGAAAAATTATACTGATTCATTCTACCAAAATAACCTGTCATAGAAAAGAGTATTATTCGTGTCTTGCTTGCGTTTTTCAGATTTTCATACATATAATTGTGATAAGATGTTGTGAATATGGAGGAAAATGATATGAAACGAACTACAACCATGCTTGTGTTGGCTGTAGCGATTGTTCTTGTTATTGGAATTATCTTTTTTCAAGAACGCAAGCAAATTGGTAATGAACCTGGTATGATTGCTGAAAATTTTACCTTACCAATGCATAATCAAGCGGCGAGTGAGCTCAATGACTATCAAGGTGATGTAATTATACTCAATATGTGGGCTTCTTGGTGTGAACCATGTCGTGATGAAATGCCAGATTTAATGGATTTACAAGCAGATTTTCAGAATGAAGGCTTAACGATTTTGACAGTAAACATGCAAACATTTGAACGAACTTTAAATGATGCACCTAACTTTATTGATGAATTAGAAATTTCATTACCCGTCTTCTTTGATGAAAAAGGGCTTGTCGCAGAGCGCTACAACATAATTGGTATGCCAACGACTTATATTATCGGAAGAGATGGAACAATTGAGCATTTGATTCGCGGAGAAGTACATTATGAAGGGTTGGAAGCGTTAATCGAACCATTGCTCTAAATGCCTTCTTCTAACGAAATGAATAATCGCCTTCTACTTATGGCTAAACTAACAGTATACAATGATATCCAGTTAGTGAAGGCGTGAGACGATGTATAAACAATTACAAGCGAATGTTCTAGCTATTCAGTTTGAAGATCGTAACATTCAAAAGTTATTGACTACGACAGGGGCAAAGCGTGCGATTCTTTACAAGCAATTAACCCCACGTGTAGATGTTGGAGCAAATATCCTTATCAATGTTACAGCTACAGAACTCAATCTTGGCACTGGCGGCTGGGATATTGTATGTGGGGTGGATCCGGGCGTTGATTGGCAAACTGATGAGAATAATGGTCACATAATGAAAGGCCGCTATACCCCATTTCAACATAGTGTGTTAGCGATTGAGTCTCAGGAGAGTCAATATCACGATCAATTTACAAAGCCGTTTTCCCTTCAAGGAAGCAAAGTTTGGCTTGCGGAATTACACAGCATGGTTCCGCTTTTTTATTTTGTGTCCCAACAAATAAAAAGGGATAGTAAATGCTGTGTTATTTTTGATGACCAAGCAGCCCTAGCTTTATCAATAAGTGATCAACTTCGAAGTCTTCATCAAGAAGAGAGATTTTACTCAATTTCTGTTGGTCAAGCTTTTGGAGGTCAATTTGAAGCTACTACAATCGCCTCTGCCTTACAGTATGCCAAATTAATACTAGATGCTGACTTTATTCTTATTTCAGTCGGTCCTGGTGTTGTTGGAACTGGAACTCGCTTTGGTTTTTCTGGAATGATTATGTCTCATTGGTCCCATACAGTTAGTGCTCTTGAAGGCATACCTATATGGATTCCTAGATTATCACTTGCAGACTCGAGAGACCGTCATCAAGGGCTTAGTCATCATACGCTAACTCCACTTTGTCAATTTACTTTTAAAAGAGCAATTCTACCAATTCCCTTTTTAGATGAAGAGCAGCGCGATAGAATCGAAGGTCAACTGAATCAATATAGGCCGTTTCAAGCCGAACACGATATTTATTTTGCAGAGGAAGACCTTGTCTCTGAGCTCATAACAGATGCATTAGCAAAAGCAACGTTGCCAATTCAAACAATGGGACGTAAGTATGAAGACGATCCACTGTTTTTCTCTGCTGTCGCGGAAGCAATACGTTTTGCAGAAGGATGATTTTGTACCGCATGAACCCAATCTTCAACTAAATGATAAGATTTTTGCGCTTGTTTTAATTTAGCTTTGATTTCCCATGCCTTACCAGCCATAATAACTCCTTGATTATGAACGTAGATTTTCATATATGCTCGTCCTTTCATTCTAGTCGTATGCTACACTTCTATGAGAGGAAATGGAAAAAAAGAACAAGTTTAGTCAGAGGAGGAGAAAATGAAACATTTAATTGAAAAAACGATAAAAACAACAGACGTCTTTAAAGGTCGAGTGATCGACTTACAAGTAGAAGAAGTAGAACTGCCGAATGGAAAAACTAGCACAAGAGAAGTGATTAAGCACCCTGGTGCCGTTGCTGTGATCCCTGTAACGAGAGAAGGCAAATTAGTTCTTGTAAGACAATATAGAAAAGCTTTGAATAAGGTGATTGTTGAGATTCCTGCAGGAAAGTTAGAACAAGGAGAAAATCCACTAGATTGTGCTAAACGAGAACTAGAGGAGGAAACAGGGTATAACACAAATCAGTTACATTTTTTGCTTTCATTTTACACATCACCAGGATTTGCAGATGAAATCATTTACTTATATCTAGCAGAAGAACTAGGAGAAGGAACGAGTCAAACAGACGAAGATGAATTCCTTGACGTTTTAGAAGTGACTTTAGATGAAGCGGAAAAGATGATTAAACAAGAAATCATTCATGATGCTAAAACAGTGTATGCGGTTCAATACTTAAAAATGAAAGAGTTGAGTAAAGGATGGTAGAGTTACGAGAGTATGTCGCTGATTTACATATCCATATTGGACGAACGCGTTTAGGAGCAGCAGTTAAAATAACTGCTGCTTCTTCATTAACCTTAAAATCTATTATTCAGTATGCTTCAAATGTGAAAGGAGTCAATTTTATTGGTGTAATTGACTGCCATGTAGTTGAAGTAATGAATGAAATTGAAGAAGACATTAAATTGGGGAAAGCTCTTCAATTAGAAGAAGGAGGGATCGCATATCAAGGGGTGACGCTATTGCTCGGTTCAGAAATTGAACTATATGATGAGAACTGTCAAGGGCCAATTCATATACTTGCCTTTATGCCAACTCTTAAGTCAATGAGTGAGTTTAGTTTATGGATGGCAAAACGAATGAAAAACCCTACCCTTAGCTCTCAAAGGATTTATGAAAATGCACAAGTGTTACAAAGAAAAGTAAGAGAGTTAGGAGGGTTGTTTATACCAGCCCATGCTTTCACTCCTTTTAAAAGTTTGTATGGAAAAGGAGTAAGGGAAAGTTTAACGGAAGTTTTTGATCCGAAGCTCATTGATGCAATTGAACTTGGATTAAGCAGTGATACGAATATGGCTGACCAAATTAAAGAAATTCATCAATATCCTTATTTAACAAATTCTGATGCCCATTCTTTAGAGAAAATAGCAAGGGAATATCAAATCATAAAACTAAGGGAGCCTTCGTTTCATGAAATTCAGTTAGCGCTTAAGAAGAAAGATGGAAGAAAAATTATGGCTAATTATGGGTTGAATCCATTATTAGGAAAATATTATCAAACAATATGTGCCAGATGTGCGACACAGACAACATTGGCAGTTTGTCCTGCTTGTGGCGCAAACAGTAAAATAAAAGGTGTATCAGATCGCTTAATGGAACTGGCGTCGGTCACATCAAAACAAATAGATAGACCTCCATATGTACATCAAGTTCCGCTTGAGTTCATACCGAAGCTAGGGAAGAAAACACTGGAAAAGCTCAGGAATCATTTTGGTACAGATATGAACATTATTCATCATGTAGAAGAAAGCCAATTACGACAAGTCGTTCCTGAAGCAATAGCCGCTTCCATTATCGCAGCTAGATATGGGAAGCTTTCTATTAAAGCTGGTGGAGGGGGGCTTATGGGAAAGTAGAATGAAAAGTATGAATTTTTGTTCTTCATCACAATTTGATAGTGCTAAAAGAACCTTCATTTGAATCTAGAGAAGTTCACTGTCATAGATTTTTAGCTTGTCTCATAGAGTGAAATAAGAGCAAATGAGGAGGTATTGATGTGATGAAGTACGGTATACGAGAGGTAATAGCCTCTCATTTAGAAGAGAACCGAACGATCTATGTCTTTACGACGATTCTATTTTTAATTGGAATTGTATTTGGAGCGATCATTGTTAATAGTTTAAGTTTAACTCAAAAACATGATCTATATATGTATGTCAATCAATTCTTTGGTCACATGCAACAAGGAGAGTTAGCCCAACCTTCGGCCATCTTTAGTCAGAGTTTTGCTCACTATGCAAAATACTTTGGATTAATGTGGATATTAGGTTTATCGATTATCGGTTTACCAGTCATCTTAATACTACTCTTCTTAAAAGGGGTTGTTGTTGGTTTCACTGTTGGCTTTTTAGTAAATCAAATGGGTATGTCTGGTTTCTTCTTATCATTTGTATCTATTATGCCGCAAAACTTCATCCTCGTGCCTGCTTTTATCATTGTTGGAACGGTGAGCGTTTCATTCTGCCTTAAAATGGTAAGACAACAATTTATGAAGCGAGGAAATATGCCAATTTTCCCACAATTTATGAGATATTCCTTACTGATATTATGTGTGGGGTCAGCTCTTACATTAGCTTCTGCATTCGAGGCATATGTTTCACCAGTATTAATGAAGTGGGTCATCACAACAATGATTTAATTATCATATAATAATTATTATTATATTGGTTTTATTATTAAAATAAAATGGGTTTACTGTGATAAACAAGAATCATTATAGATTGACACTGATTTTTCGAATGCTTATAATAAAAGGAGGTAAAAGGTTGTTGGAGGGGAGGCATAAAGGATGGAGAAGCGACTCGAACGAATAAAAAAACATCTGCACTCACAAAGCTATAAGCTGACACCCCAAAGAGAAGCGACAGTAAGAGTGTTGCTAGAACATGAGGAAGATCATTTAAGTGCAGAAGATGTATACCTCCTAGTAAAAGAAAAATCACCAGAAATTGGACTTGCTACTGTTTATCGAACGCTAGAACTATTAGCGGAATTAAAAATAGTAGATAAAATAAATTTTGGAGACGGTGTCTCACGGTTTGATTTACGTCAAGAGGGAGCTGCACACTTCCATCATCACCTCGTTTGTATTGAATGTGGTGCAGTCGATGAAATTCAAGAGGATTTATTAGGTGATGTAGAGGAAGTTGTTGAACGAGATTGGAATTTTAAAATTAAAGATCATCGTTTAACCTTTCATGGTGTTTGTCATCGTTGTCATAGTGAGGATAATCAAGACTAAAAAGTTTAGTGAGAGATTTACTTTTAGGACGTTCTTAAAGGTAAGTCTTTTTTGCTTACATTTAAGCTTCTTATAAGATTTACAGCTGATTAATCCAGCCTGTTTGATTTAGAAGTCGACCTGTTTTACGGTCAAAAGAAGAAGTATGATAATGAAAATCGGCTTTTTACACGACTCTGGTATATTCTCTATGGTTTTTGGCATAGCTTGTAGTAAGGGCTTGACTATAGTTGTCAAATGCGGAGGTATGTCCGATGAGATCGTGGTTTCAATTAGTCATTCAAACGTTAAAAGTATTTCTTTTATTTATGGGATGCACTCTTCTTTTTTATTATGGTATTCTATGGGTAAGTCAAGAATATGAAAGCTACCATCGGTATGATGAGCCTCAAGGAAAGGCTATTAAAGTATTTCAGATGGATACTAGCGGTGAACATTCGCCTTCTTGGGTTGAAAGGTTATTGATGTTTTATCGGGAAGGAGAATAATAGTTAACCATAATAGGAGCGATTTGCTACGTGGAGAAAGAAATGAATGAATTTCTACATTATATTCAAGTAGAGCGGGGCTTGGCGAGAAATACAATACAGTCTTATGAACGTGACTTAAAAAAGTACAAGTTTTATTTGAAAAACACTGCAGGAAAAGAGCATTTAAATGAGGTTGACCGTCAGCTGATTGTCGATTATTTGTATGGATTGAAAGAGCAAGGATTAGCAGAGACAACAATTGCTCGAACAATTGCCTCTATAAGAGCCTTTCATCAATTTGCATTACGTGAAAAACTCGCTGAACGTGATCCATCTGTCCATCTAGAAATTCCGAAAAGAACAAAACGGCTTCCAAAAGTACTTTCTATGAAAGAAGTAGAAGACTTGCTTGCGGTCTCTAATGGTACTGATCTATTTTCCGTTCGAAATCAGGCCATGTTAGAAACTCTTTATGCTACTGGAATGCGTGTGTCTGAACTAATTCAATTAACCGTTACCGATACGCATTTAACGATGGGCTTTGTCAGGTGTATTGGAAAAGGAAATAAAGAGCGGATCATTCCGTTAGGGAGCAAGGCAACTGAAGCTCTTAAGCGGTATCTAGAACAAAGTAGACATAAATTGATGAAACAGAATCGGCATGATATCTTGTTTGTAAATCATCATGGAAGAGCCTTATCGAGACAGGGTTTTTGGAAGATCTTAAAACAGCTAGCGGAGAAAGCAAATATAAAAAAAGAATTAACACCGCATACGCTTAGGCACTCATTTGCCACTCATTTACTTGAAAATGGAGCCGATTTAAGAGCTGTTCAAGAGATGCTTGGCCATGTAGACATTTCTACAACTCAGATTTATACGCAAGTGACTAAAGCAAGAATGAAGGACGTCTATGCTCAATATCATCCAAGAGCATAGAATTTTCTTAATGAAAGAGGTCAGACTTCTGACAACTTAAGAGTCAACAAAATGTAATCGTTTTTGGGCATAGTATATAAAAAGGGGAATGTAGCATTGGGTAAAAAACAATTTAAACGTATCTTTTTAATTGTAATGGATTCTGTTGGTATAGGAGAAGCTCCTGATGCCGCTGCATTTGGTGATGAAGGATCTCATACATTAAAGCACATTGCTGAAAAAATGAATGGGCTAACAATGCCAAATATGGCCAAATTAGGCTTAAGTCATATTGATGAAATACCAGGAGTAGAAAAAGTTGACAAACCAGCTGCACATTTTGGCATGATGCAAGAAGCATCAAGTGGAAAAGATACAATGACAGGTCACTGGGAGATAATGGGTTTGAAAATTGAAGAGCCATTTCAAGTTTTTCCTGACGGATTTCCGCCTGAACTCGTGTCAGAGCTCGAAAAGCAATGGGGACGTAAAATGATTGGCAATAAAGTTGCTTCTGGTACAGAAATACTAGATGAACTAGGGGAAGCGCATGTGAAAACAGGAGACTTAATCGTCTATACTTCTGCTGATTCAGTTCTCCAAATTGCTGCACATGAAGATGTCGTTCCGTTAGAAGAATTATATGATATTTGTGAGAAGGCACGTAAGCTTACTCTAGATCCTAAATATATGGTAGGACGTATAATAGCTCGACCTTTCATTGGCGAAAATGGAAAGTGGGAGAGAACCCCTAACCGACACGATTATGCATTAAAACCTTTTAGTCGTACAGTAATGAATGAATTATTAGATGGAGGATTTGACTCGATTGCTTTAGGGAAAATATCCGATATTTATGATGGCGAAGGAATTTCTGAAGCAATCCGAACGGTTTCAAACGATGATGGAATGGAGAAACTTATTGAGACGATCCATAAGCCATTTACCGGATTGAGCTTTTTAAATTTAGTTGATTTTGATGCAAAGTTTGGCCATAGGCGAGATCCGATTGGGTACGGTCAAGCACTTGAACAATTTGATCGTCAGATGGCGCAGGTGATTCAGGAGTTAGGGGAGAATGATTTATTAATCATTACAGCAGATCATGGTAATGATCCTACTCATCCAGGCACAGACCATACTCGAGAATTAGTTCCGCTTCTTGTTTACAATAAAAATCAAAAAGAAGGTAAAGATTTAGGGACACGTCAAACATTCGCTGATATTGGTGCGACTATTGCTGATAATTTTGGAGTTGAATTACCTAAGCACGGAAAAAGCTTTTTAGAGGAACTTTAGGAGGGAATTATGATGTTAGATCGAAATGTAATTGAACAAACAGCAACATTTTTAAACGATAAGATTGATGGTAAACCGCAAATCGGTTTAATTTTAGGTTCTGGTTTAGGGATACTAGCTGAAGAAATTGAGAATCCGGTTCACGTACCTTATGAACAAATTCCAAACTTTCCTGTTTCGACTGTTGCTGGGCATGCAGGACAATTGGTGTTTGGTACGTTAGAAGGAAAACAAGTTGTCGCTATGCAAGGAAGGTTTCACTTCTATGAAGGTTATAGTATGGATGTTGTGACATTCCCAATCCGTGTAATGAAGGCAATTGGTGTAGAACAGATCATTGTTACGAATGCTGCTGGCGGAGTAAACGAGGCTTATGAGGCGGGTAATTTAATGATTATTAGCGATCACATTAACAATTTTGGTCAAAACCCATTAATTGGCCCTAATGATGAAGAACATGGAGTTCGTTTTCCGGATATGTCATCGGCATATTCTGAGCGTCTGCGAAAGCTTGCAAAAGAAAAAGCACAGGTATTACAAATTGATGTCAAAGAAGGTGTTTATGTTGGAAATACTGGTCCAACGTATGAAACGCCAGCGGAAGTTCGAATGCTTCGAATTATTGGAGCCGATGCGGTAGGAATGTCAACAGTACCAGAAGTTATTGTTGCTCGTCATGCTGGAATAGAAGTATTAGGAATTTCTTGTATTTCTAACATGGCTGCGGGGATTTTACCTCAACCTTTGACACATGATGAAGTTATGGAAACGACTGAACGTGTGAAAGCCGACTTTTTATCCTTAGTAAAGGCAATTGTGAAAGATATGTAACTTCAAAAAACTACATACATTTAGAAGTGTGTTCTTAAGAAAAGGAGTGACGAGTGATGCGCATGGTTGACCTTATTGAGAAGAAAAGGGACGGCAATGAATTAACGAAAGAGGAGATTCGTTTTGTCATTGAGGGCTATACATCAGGAGATATTCCAGATTACCAAATGTCAGCGCTGGCTATGGCAATTTTCTTTCAGGATATGACAACAGAAGAAAGAGCTGAATTAACAATGGCAATGGTCGAATCGGGCGATCAGATTGACTTAAGCGCAATCGAAGGAATAAAAGTAGACAAACATTCTACTGGAGGAGTTGGGGATAAAACAACAATTGCTCTTGCACCACTTGTTGCTGCTGTTGGCGTACCAGTAGCAAAAATGTCTGGGCGTGGTTTAGGTCATACTGGAGGGACGATTGATAAGCTTGAAGCAATTCCTGGTTTCAGTGTTGAAATTGATACAAGCAAATTTACCAAACTCGTCAATCAAAATAAGTTAGCTGTTGTTGGACAATCAGGGAACCTTACTCCAGCTGATAAGAAACTGTATTCGTTAAGAGATGTAACAGCTACTGTGAACTCAATTCCACTTATTGCTAGCTCGATCATGAGTAAGAAAATTGCATCAGGAGCCGATGCGATTGTATTGGATGTGAAAACAGGATCGGGAGCCTTTATGAAGAAGCTTGAACATTCAAAAGAACTTGCTGAATCGATGGTAGCGATCGGGAAGAATCTTGGGCGGGATACGATGGCAATCATCTCAGACATGAATCAGCCATTAGGCCGAACGATAGGAAATGCTTTAGAAGTTAAAGAAGCGATGGAGATGCTTCGTGGAGAAGGTCCAGATGACTTAAAAGAGCTTTGTTTAACATTAGGCAGCCAAATGGTATACCTTGCAAAGAAGGCATCTTCTATTGAGGAAGCTCGTATAAAACTTGAAGAAGTAATTGGCAATGGAAGAGCATTAGAAACATTAAAAACGTTCATTGAAGCGCAAAATGGCGATCCTTCAATTGTCGATGATCCTACTAAATTACCGACTGCCCAACATATCATTGAAGTTGAAGCGAAAGAATCTGGAATGATTGCTGAAATCATTGCAGACAAAATTGGAACTGCAGCAATGTTGCTAGGCGCAGGTAGGGCAACAAAAGAATCTACGATTGATCTTGCAGTAGGAATTGTTCTAAATAAAAAAATCGGTGATCACGTTGAAATTGGCGATTCACTTGTGACAATTCACGCTAACTCAGAGGATGTTAGCGAAGTTATCGATATTGTAGTAGGAGCTTATTCAATTGCTAATCAAAAAGTTGCGAAACCGACATTAATCTATGATGTAATTCATTGATGAAATAAGCACCGAAGAAGGGTTTAACCCTTTTCGGTGCTCTATTATTATAAAAGCCAGCTTGCAAATTGATAGTATAATGGAATGCCGATAATTAGATTAAAAGGAAACGTAATACCAAGAGCTAATCCTAAATAAATAGAGGGATTCGCTTCTGGAACGGACGTACGGAGTGCTGCGGGTGCAGCGATATAGGAAGCACTTGCTGCGAGTACAGCCATTAACGTCATTCCACCTAATGACAAATCAATGATATAACCGGTTAAAACACCAAGGATTCCACCTACGATTGGCAGGATAATTCCAAATAGTAACAACTTAATGCCGTGTTTTCGAACTTCTGGCAATCGCTCACCAGCTACAAGTCCCATACTAAGTAAAAAAAGAATCAGTACACTGCTGTATAAGTCAATGAATAATGGTTGAATGACAGGGATTGCTGTGTCTCCTGTGACTAGTCCGATTAGTAAAGCTCCTAATAGTAATAGGATGCTTTTGCCAAAAAAGGCTTCTTTTAATACCTCTTTGTCTAGAAAAGATGTATTAGGAGAGGCAAATGCGATTTTTTGTGACGAATAAATGTCTTTACCCATTTCCTTCCGTTCTAAAAGCTTAAGGACAATGAGCGAAACGATGATAGCGGGACTTTCCATTAAAACGACCATAGCATTCATAAACCCTTCATAACTTACCCCGGTATGATCTAAAAAGGAAATCGCAGCTCCATACGTAACAATGCTTACAGAACCATAAGTGGCAGCGAGACCAATCGCATTTTTTGTATCAAGCTTAATCGTTTTAACGAGGGTAAGAACGACGATCGGCAGAAGGGATCCTAGTGCAATCGTTGCAACTACTGGTCGGTAGACTTCTTCTAAAGAATACTTAGAAAGTTCAATCCCTCCTTTTAAACCGATGGCGATTAATAAGAAAATACTTAGTGTTTCAGTTAAAGCTGTTGGAAACTTAAGATCTGATTTAACAAGGGCAGCAATTAAACCTAACACAAAAAACAATACAACTGGTGACAATAAATTTGAAATTATGATCTCAGACATTGGATACTCCTTTCCTAATAAAAAAAACCGACAATTAACGATCAGCCCTAAATAAGAGCTGTATCTGTAAATTGTCGGTTTATCTTTAACACGCTTTGGCTTTTTAAAGATCTCCCATTAAGCTAATGCATTTATATATAATCTATTAATTAATAACTAATACTAGAACTATTCTAACGTTTTTTCGATGTCGTTGCTAAGCCGAAAGACCATGAGGCGTTCGCCTGTTTTGGTGCTTATATCCGTGTGAAAAGTGATGACTTCTTCACCGACTAATTCTTGAAGTAAGTCACCTAATTGGTTTCTTCCTGACTCAACAAGCTCACAGCGGATTTTTTTTATAGAAAGACGCCCTTCATCTTTTTGGCAAAGAGCATATTCGGCAGGAGTAAGTATCCCTTTAAGAGTAACAATGACCATATCTCGTAAAATGTCGGTTTTTACAGATACTGGGCCTCGTCCTAAGAAGTCTTTTTCCCACTGTGTTAATGCTTTTGAGATTGTGGCTTCTAATACTCCTTTTTTTCTAATTTCTGACACGATGTTTCCTCCTCAAGAAGTTATCCGATGGTGAATAAAAAAATCGGCATATCCCTAGACCAAACTTGTGTCCAAGAAATACGCCGATTTATCAAGTACGTTTAAGACAGAAGTTGAGGTCTCTTTTTCTTATTACCGAACCATTCAATAATAAGCTAAAGAAAAACTACTGTTATCTTATTCGCTAGATCTCTCGGTAAATTTCATTATTTAAAGCATAGAGCGTGAACCTATATTTGTCAATGAGTATTTACAGAAAATTAGCTTTTTTATTTTAAGACCTCTGAAAAATCTTCTTAAGTAGAGTACTGAATAAGCTTTAAATATTTTATTGGTGTACCATAATAAATTATTCGTTGAAACTCTGGATAAATCGATTTATACATAATATATATAGGTGCATTGAGTAGTGTGGGATAATTTGCGAAGAATGGTTGATCACCGTAAAATATTCCTTTTAAGGCGGTACTCATTTCTTTTTGAAAGATGCTATATCGAAACTGAGACTGTTCTTTAGTAAATTCGCCTTCATCTATATATGCTACCCCAACATAGCGTGGTCGATTTAAACGATCTACTTGTAATTCTACTATTACTTCATCACGTAGCTCCCAATCAATTGCTTTACAATTAACAATAAAACCTATATCCAAAAACAATTCACCTGTAACATCTGAATGGGTTAGAGTGTATTTCCGACCTTGAATAGGTTGAAAAAAGTAGCAGGTGGAATCAGGTTAGTTTGTAACTTTGTTGAATCAAACATAGAAATTTATGTTGCCTCCTTCTGTAAACGTATGCTTCTATATAGATTATGAGTTAATGCAATAACAAGATTAGGTGTATACACAAATACCTTATTTCTGTATCAAGATTATTTTATATTAACTCGTGTTAAATCTATCACATGGTATTCATAAATTTATTTTCCAATAGTTCTTTTTATAGGAGTGATGAATTCGAGTATAAAGTCCTATTAATGATCAAAGAGAAAACGTACCAACTTTATGCAAAGTGGTACGCTTTCTCTCTTTTAACCTATTTGAATCTGCCTCTCTTGAAGCTAAATTCATGCCTATTCTTCTTACTAAAAATATTGTCTATCCAATCGTAAAAGCATTATTCTTTTAACGCATTGATTCCTAACGTTGTTAATGTTCGGTCATCCATAGGTGGATTATGAAGACCGGCTCTTACATCGCGATAAAAACGTTGAAGTGCATGCTCCTTAAACAAGCTTTGTGCTCCAACAACTCGCATCGCCCGATCGACAATTTGAACGGCTGCATTGACGATTTGATACTTAGCAGCACCTAGTTCTGCTTGCATTAACATTCTATCTTCATCGGTACTTCTATCCCATTTTTCGGCGACACCATAAAGAAAATAGCGTGACTGAATTAAATCGGCTTCATTTTCTCCAATTTTCATTTGAACAGTTGGGAGATCTTTAATCGGAGAATTTAAGCTATTTGGGGCATAGGAATTAGCGAAATCGATCGCAAAATTCTGAGCTGCTTGGGCAATTCCTAAATAGCAAGCTGGAATATGTAATAGCCAACCAGCTGGACGTTTGCTTCCAGGTTGAATCATTTCTAAGAAATATTCATTTGGAAGTGTAACTTGATTTAAATGTAAATCATGACTAGCTGTTCCTCTCATAGCGATTGTATTCCAAGTTTCTATAATTTCAACACCAGTTTGAGATTTTGGAATAAGGAAGTTGCCAACTTGTTCATCTTCTAAAGTTGCTGAAACGATAAAATAATCAAGTGCTGGTGCCATTGAGGTGAAACTTTTTCGGCCCGTAATGATCCAATAATCATTCTTTTTCAGAGCGCGTGTAGTAGGCTTTCCTCCACGTGTAGGACTGCCTGTTTCGGGTTCTGAAGCAGCAGCGTTGATAAGAGAATGGTTAGTAACGATTTTTTTAAGAATCCTTTCTCTAATGTGATGAGGCCAATTTGAGCGTTCGCCAATTTGAGTAGTAAGTCCCATATGCCAGCCAATTGAGAGTGCTGTAGAGCCGTCAGCTTCTGCAATAATTTCTTGAAGTGGCAACCATTCTGAAATTGAGAGACCTTGTCCACCGTAGCTCTTAGGGACCGCAAGGGAGGTATAGCCTATTTGTTTTAAATCTTCAATGTTTTCCACTGGAAATGAATTTTCTTCATCGTGCTTTTGAGCACGTTCTGCAAAAGCAGATGCTACTTGTTTAACGATCTTTCTTCTTTCTTCTTGCGTGTTACATTTATGAAGATGCATCATATTCTCCTCCGATCTTTCTTTTATAAAAGTTTATCATAAAGAGGATAAAAGGAAGAATGATCAGCTTTTTTACTTGTTCACGGTCTAATAAAGACAGCGGTCCCATTTGGTACAATTTGAGCTAATTCTTCAACATCTTCGTTAAACATTCGGATACAACCAAGAGAAACGTAGTGACCAATAGAAGCAGGATCATTAGTACCGTGAATGCCATAGGACTTTTTTGATAAACTTAACCACATCGTTCCAAATGGGCCACCGGGATTTGGCGCTCTATTCACGATAATAAAGTCACCTACAGGGGTTTCGTGGAGCATACGGCCCACTCCGACAGGATAAACTTTTAAAATGGTATCCAGGTCCATTAGAGTAAGTGTTCGGTTATTAAGAGAAATATGGATTGTATAGGGAATGGTATCTGGAGAAGGAAGTCCAGGTATTCTAATTCTTTGTCCTACGATTATCATGTTAGGGTCAATTCCAGGGTTTGCTGCAATAAGAGCAGAAAGCAGAACGCGATAATCTTCAGAAATGGAAAATAACGTTTCTCCCATTCTAACGGTATGAATCATTTCGTACCCCCCATTTATAATTTGTATTATCGTATTGTTCAGATCTCTTTTTAGAACCAAGTATTTGAAGGGTATTTACTAACGGATAATTGGCGACGCCTTTAAAATATGTTTAAATAAAAGATATAAATCGTTGGAGGGATATAATGAGACCATTACAAATATCTGCGGAAACTGCTCAAAAGCTTGCGGAATCTTTAAATGTGCCAATTGAGCAAATCATGCACATGCCGCAACATATTTTATTAGCGAAATTAGCAGAGCTACAAAAAGAAGATAAAAATGATAAATAAATAAGAAGAGTCGAATAAACTTTTTTCCGTTTATTCGACTCTTCTTATTTTGAATAAATGGCTGTTCCACCGGGCACGGTTGCAATGAAATTCATGCTTTTATGAAAATATTCACGAGAGATGACAGGAGGTAGTTTTTTAGAATTGGATTAAACAATCCCATGGTAGGACCAGTCTGGCATTCAAGTATTTCCTCCTTAGGTTAGTAGATTAAGTCCATTGTACTACTAAAGGGACTTATCACCAAAATGTTAAATATATATTATTTTATGCAATATATATTTGACAAATTAGAGACGTGTGGAATATGATGGAAAAAAGGAGGGGAGGAAAATGAACATTTTTAGGAAGAATAAGATACAGGATGAACGCATCATTCACTCACGTAATCAAATTTACAAAGAGGTTTATTATTTAGTAATGGCAATTTGCATTCTATCAGTTGCTTTAAAATATGGAATTTACGGTCCAAATGTTGAGTTGGTCATTACGGAGTTAGCGATTCTCATATTAGCAGGAATTTACTATACAGTTCGTACCGTTCAATTAGGAATCTATGCGGATGAGGTAGAACTTCATGATCGGTCTAACAAATGGTCAATGAAAAGTAAAAGTTTTCTTTTGAGTTTTGGTTTTGGAGTAGCTATCTCATTATACTTTGGAGTGAGAAGTTCAATTCTCTATGGGGATGAATCTACTCATATATGGTTTTTCCTCAGTGTTTTTGTAGCTTCTTTAATGATTTATGTACCTATTCTGCTGTTGTTATTTTTCGGGGGTCATGCGTTTTTTGAGAAATGGAGTAAGAATAGACAAAAGAGTGATTCCCAATGAAAAACATGCGGTTAAAAGTAGCTAGAGTGGAAAAGGAACTGTCTCAAGTAGAATTAGCTAAAAGAATTGGTGTCTCAAGACAGACGATTGGATTAATTGAAGCAGGAAAATATAACCCGAGTTTAAGCTTATGCATTGCAATTTGCAAAGAGTTATCAAAGACATTGGATGATTTATTTTGGGATGAATAAGAATTTATTCGTAAGAAAAGTGGTAGCTGAGGCTACCACTTTTTCTATGTGTCATGATTTTCTCAGTATTAATCATTTAATGTATTAATTTAAGAAATTCTTAAGATTTTCAGTAAGTAATTGTTAAGATTTGTTGCTTATGATGTATGTAATCTCAAATAAAGATGAGTGATATAATTTGGAAAGGAGGGTAAGGAAATGGATTATAATGTTTTAGTTGTAGATGATGAAAAGGAAATTCGCGATGCGATTGAAATTTATTTGAAAAACGAAGGAATTACTGTAATAAAAGCAGTTGATGGGCTAGATGCTTTAGATAAGATCTGTGAAAATACGATACATTTAATCATTTTAGATGTGATGATGCCGCGGCTCGACGGAATGGCCACTACTTTTAAAATTCGAGAACAAAAAAATATACCAATTATTATATTAAGTGCCAAAAGTGAGGGTACAGATAAAGTTTTAGGATTACAAGTTGGAGCGGATGATTACATCACAAAGCCATTTAATCCATTAGAGCTAATAGCGAGAGTGAAATCTCAATTAAGAAGGTATGTCACACTCGGAACTTTTGAAGGTGAAAATAAAGTACTGAATTTGAATGGATTAACCCTCGATTGTGAGGCGAAACAAGTGCAAGCACATGGAGAAATTGTTAAATTAACACCGATTGAGTATAAAATTGTCGAGTTATTAATGATAAATGCGGGTAGGGTTTTTTCCATTAATGATATATATGAACGAGTATGGAAAGAGCCTAGTTATAATGCTGAGAATACGGTCGCAGTTCATATTCGAAAGATACGTGAGAAGATCGAAATCGATCCGAAAAATCCAAGATATTTAAAGGTGGTTTGGGGAGTTGGGTACAAAATGGAAAAATAAAGTAAAAATAGGTGTTTGGCTATTTTTATTTACATTTGGCTTAAGTGGTGTGATTTCAATATTCACACAAGGGACGGATTATCTAAAAAATTATTTTCATACGGATCAATTTGAATATCAATTAGAACAATTTATTTCGAATTTAAATATATATGAATTAAATAATTTATCGAAAGAAGAGGTGAAATCGTTACTCACTGTTTCCGATCAAGAAATAGAAGAGCATCGTTACAGGTATGGTGACCTAAGCGAACAAATAGTAAATATTCAAGCACAATACGAAAGTCGAATAGAAGAGGCATTGGCCAACGATAATGAACAAGTTGCCGAACTTTTAATTTCTGAGAGGGATGAAAAGATTGAGGATATTTCTAAAAACTTTAAAAGTGATGAACATATCCGTGAAAAAATATTGATAGAGAAGGAACAACAGGTCGATGAATACTTTCACCAGTTAGACAATGACCGTTCAGAGTTCTTGAAACTGAAATCAAGTTTTATATATTATTTGCGAGATACTGAAACTGGTGAGGTGTTTACAAACGTAGCGTTAGAAGCTGAAGAAGTTAATGATATTTTTACAAAGCAGGATTTACACTTCATACGTACGTATCCTTCTAATTCTCACGGTTATTTAGTCTTACCGACTTCATTAAATAATGCAGGCTTTGCTTTCGACGATCAAATGTTTGCTTATACAGAGATATCTTTGAATCGAACTTATGAAGGAAAGGTTGCTGTACCGAATCCAATGTCGGTTAATAGTCCAATTAAAAGTGATTATGATGGTTTCCAGCAATTGAAATTCATATACGTGACTTTTGGTACGATAGGTGGAATGGTGCTACTTCTATCACTCTTTATATTAAAGAGAAAGTATAGTACTGTTCGGTTAGAAAGAGGGAGTCACGTTTACGAGAAGATACCAATTGATCTTCGGCTTATCCTGTTTTTGATCTCGATCATTATTTCGCTTTCGATCTTATCGGCAAATATTTATCGATATCCTAACATATTCGAATATTTCATTAGCTATATCGATGATTTTCTTATTCATTTATTTCTGTCCATGCTCTTTGTAGGGTTAACGATTATACAGGCCTTGTACTTAAAAGAAACAATGAAACAGCAGGAAACGTGGCCTTCTTTATGGAGAAGTTCTTTTACTTTAACATTATTAAGAATGGTACAGGGATTTTTTCTTAATCGACGTACAGGTACTCAGGTATTTGTCTTACTCTTTGTTGTATTTAGCTTTGGTTTTGGATTTCTATTAGTCTTCTTAAATCCAATATTTTTGATTCTATTTGCAATCGCTTTTCTCTTTGTTGGATTACCAACTGTAATCATCATTATGAGAAGGGTTGGCTACTTTAATCTCATAATGAATAATGTTGAGCAAATTAAGCTTGGGCGTACTGTTATTGAGGATCTACCTGAAAAAGGGAAATCTCCATTAGCTACTTTAGCTGCGCAGATTAATACAATGAAGCGTGGAGTGAAACAATCTCAGCAGGAGCAAGCTAAAAGTGAAAGACTAAAGACGGAGCTTATTACAAATGTAAGTCATGATCTAAGGACACCCCTTACTTCTATTATAACGTATACTGAATTATTAAAGTCACAAGAAGTAACGGAAGAGGAAAAAAATCAATATGTTCAGATTATTGATCGTAAGTCAAAACGTTTAAAAGTGTTAATTGATGACTTATTTGAAGCATCTAAGATGGCTAGTGGTAACATTGAGCTTGTCAAAGAAAAGGTTGACCTCGTTCAGCTCCTTCAACAAGCACTAGCAGAGTATGATGATACAATTAGCCGCTCTACTCTACAGTTTCGTATTACGAATCCAGACGCATTACCTGCAGTAGTTGATGGTCAAAAAATGTGGAGAGTGTTTGATAATATTATTAGTAACATTTTACGTTATTCATTAGAGCACACGAGAGTTTATATTTCAGCTGTAAAAAAAGAGGGTCAGGCAGTCATTACCTTTAAAAATGTGACGAAATATGAGTTAGGGGATGACATTGATGAATTATTTGAACGCTTCAAAAGAGGAGATGCCTCAAGACATACAGAAGGTTCCGGTCTAGGACTTGCTATTGCTAAATCAATTGTTGATTTACATGATGGACGTTTAGATATTGAAGTAGATGGTGATTTATTTAAAGTTATTGTGGTTATTACTTTATAAGCTGCTTACCTTTATTTTTAGACGAGGTTATTTCATATTAATTTGACAAACTTGTTGCTAAAAAAAGAGTCCTTATGTTTAGAAGGATTAAAGATCAGAAGCCAGTAAAAAGGTAAAATGTGGACCTTTAATGGCTTCTGAATCCTTTTTACTAATATCCCTTCTTATAATCGACTACATTAATAGAAAGTGGCTGGCCCTCAATATATTGTTTAAGGTTTGGAATGAAAATCTCCTCAACTACACGTTTGTCATAAAATTCGGTAGAGCCTGACGTGTGAGGAGTGACTATTACGTTGTCCATCTCCCATAAAGGATTATCCTTTGGTAATGGTTCAGTAGTGAATACATCTAATCCAGCTCCGGCGATTTGGTGCGTTTTAAGCGCATTGATTAAATCAGATTCAATCACTATTTCACCACGACCAATATTAATAAAATAGGAAGAAGGTTTCATAAGAGAAAATTGTTTAGATGTAATCATGTGTTTTGTCTCATTTGTCAGAGGCAAAGTAACGACTACATAATCGCATTTAGGAAGCAGTTGATCGAGTTGATCGGGTGTATACATTTCGTCTACATATTCAGTAGGGTGCCCTGAGTGTCGAACACCTAACACATGCATGCCGAAAGCTTTTGCAATCTTAGCTGTTTCTTTACCAATGGCCCCAACTCCAATAATTCCGATTGTTTTTTCATGCATTTCCAGTTTCATATTGGAATGGTGCCATGTTTTTGATTGCTGATTTTTTACATATGTATGGATTTTCCTTGTGAGAGCTAACATTAAGGCGTAAATTGTTTCTGAAATAGGATAGGAATGGACTCCATTGGCGCTCGTTAATTGAATCTTTTTTTCTTCCAGTTGTCTAAGAGGTAAACTGTTAACACCTGCAGACCATGTTTGGATCCATTGGAGTTTGTTGGAGCTTTCTGTAATTAAATCTTTCATGTCTTTTTTCCATCCAGCAATAACGTCTGCATCAAGAATGTGTTGGTGCCAAATCTCTTTATCTCTGCCTATTATTAATTCCCAATCTGGAATGACATTTGAAATTTGTTTACTTAATGTTTCACTCAAATTTTGTGTAATAACTAACTTTTTATTTACCATAGGTTCACCTTCTTTATCAGACTTAATTTAGTTTTTCATATTTCTTTGATTTTTTCAACAATTTCTACGGTATACTTTTCCAGTAGAAAATCTGAATATGATTCTGTCATCCTCACACAATAATCATTGAATAAGAACAAAGCGAGGTGAACAGAAATGGTAAACAACAACAACAACAGTAATCAATTACTGGTTCCAGGAGTACAGCAAGCATTAGACCAAATGAAATACGAGATTGCTTCTGAATTCGGTGTTGAACTTGGTGCAGATGCAACAGCACGTGCAAACGGTTCTGTTGGCGGAGAAATCACCAAGCGTCTCGTTCAACAAGCTGAATCTCAGCTTGGAGGTTCACAATTTTAATTTATTGTTCTTAACCACAAATGATCGATTCCCCTTGCAATTTGCAAGGGGTTTTGTATGTTTAGGAACACTCTTTTTAGTGAATAGTCATAATGAAGTAAAAAAATAGGAGAGTGTTAGTAATGTCAGATGTATTATTTACGGCGCAAGCGAAGGCAGTTGGAGGAAGGAATGGTCAAGTTTCTTCGAATAATGGGGTATTAGAACATAAGTTAGTTATGCCTACTGGTGGCGCATCAGCAAGTGAAGGAACAAACCCAGAACAACTTTTTGCTGCAGGATATGCTGCTTGTTTTGATGGAGCGTTAAATTTAGTTGCTTCAAAAGAAAAGAAAGAGGTTGAATCTGAGATTAATGCGCAAGTAAGCCTAATGAAAGACCCAAGTGACAATGGGTATAAAATCGGAGTTGTGCTCGAAGTCACTTTAAATGGTGTATCACAGAACGAAGCAGAAAAGCTTGTTGAAAAGGCTCATGAAGTTTGTCCTTACTCAAAGGCAACAAGAGGGAACATTGAAGTTAAACTTCATACTAAAGTAAAGTAGTAAAAAGAAACCTCCCTATCAATTGGGAGGTTTCTTTTGTGATGATTTTATTAAAAATTCAAAATTTAAATGTGGCTAAAATATTAAAGATGTATTTTAAATATTGCTTTAATGTTTCTCTAGGAATATCATAAAGATGTATTTAAAATACTTGTTTTGGGGGAATGAACATGTTATCTAATAAAACAATTGAAATTGTTAAAGCAACTGCACCTGTGCTTGAAGTTAAAGGAAAAGAAATTACGACAAATTTTTATAAATCAATGTTTGCAGCTCATCCTGAGTTGTTAAATGTTTTTAACCATGCTAACCAACAAAAAGGAAGGCAGCAAACAGCCCTTGCCAACACTGTAACTGCAGCAGCTCATTATATTGACCGTCTAGAAGTACTAGTTCCTGTCGTTAAGCAAATTGCTCATAAACACAGAAGCTTAGCTGTTAAAGCAGAACATTATCCTATTGTTGGCGAATTTCTATTAAAAGCAATTAAAGAAGTGTTAGGAGATGCTGCAACAGAAGAAATTCTAGAGGCTTGGGGCGAAGCATATCATGAAATCGCTGCAATATTCATTCAAGTTGAAAAAGAAATGTATGAAGAAGCTGAAAGACAAGAAAATGGATGGAAGGATTTTAAGACATTCAAAATTGTAAAGAAGGCAAAAGAAAGTGGCAACATTACGTCATTTTATTTAGCTCCAGTGGATGGCAAGAAGCTGCCAAGTTTCAAGCCAGGGCAATATATTACTGTTAGGGTTAAGATCAATGGAGAAGAATTTTTACAAAATCGACAGTATAGTTTATCAGATGTTCCAAATGATGAAGCGTTTCGAATTTCAGTTAAACGTGAGGATGAACAAACGCCTGCAGGAAAAGTCTCAAATTTCTTACATGAAGCGCCTAACGGCTTAGAAGTAGAAGTAAGCCCACCAGCAGGAGACTTTATATTAGAAGAAGACGAAAAGCCAGTTTATTTCCTAGCAGGAGGCGTTGGTATTACGCCGCTATTAAGTATGTTGAAAACGTCTGTCACAAGTCAACCTAATAGAAAAGTAACCTTTATCCATGCTGCGAGAAATAGTGATGTACTGGCATTTGAAGTTGAGGTAAAAGAGGCAATCAAGGTAACCAAAGAAGGAAAAAGTTATTTGTGTTACTCAAACCCAACAAATAAGGATCTAAAACTTAGAAACTTTGATCATGAAGGATATGTCGATCGAGCATTTTTAGAAGAAATAGTGGAGGAAAAAGACGCTCATTTTTATGTGTGTGGACCAGTACCGTTCTTGCAAACAGTTGTTAATGAATTAAAACAACTAGAAGTAAAAGAGGAGAATATTCATTATGAGTTCTTTGGTCCAGCAATGAAGTTAGAAGAAGCTACAACTGTATAAGTATAGAAAGATGTGCTTGGTTCAGGTAGAACCAAGCCTTTTTTATCAAGATTAATTTCCGCGTATATACACTAAAGGACAAGCGACTAATTAAGCGAATTAACAAATAGAGTAGAACTTACTTTTCTCCATGCGATCATCAAGGATAACCACTACTCTCCTCTCCTAATTCCATATTATTCCTATTTTGTTTAGCCTACAATCCTAATAGTACACAAGTTAAAGAACTAGATTGTTGAAATTTAGATAAATTAATTTATTTATGTATAAAAGCTTAACTAGTGGAAAAAATAGGAGGTAGCCAACCTGGGTAGGTTTTCCTAATTTGGTTAAGTGAAGAAAATACCTAGGGACGACTATGAAAATGAGATGGAGGTCGGATGGAGATGAGGAAAGTTCTATCCAGTATTTTAAGCGCAGTCCTTGTTTTAAGTTTAGCGGCACCTATGGCTAGCGCAGCAGAACCAAAAGCTAAATTAGCAGAAAAGGCATCTTCAGCTATTGTAATTGAACGAGATACTGGGGAAGTTATTTTTGATAAGAACAGTCAAGAAAAGCTCCCACCTGCAAGTATGACTAAAATTATGACAATGCTTTTAATAATGGAAGCTATTGATGAGGGAAAACTTGCTTATGATGATGTTGTTCGGACAAGTGAATATGCAGCTTCAATGGGAGGTTCACAAATCTTTCTAGAGCCCGGTGAAGAAATGTCAGTAAGTGATATGTTAAAAGCAATTGCTGTAGCTTCAGCTAACGATGCATCTGTAGCGATGGCTGAACATCTTGCTGGTACTGAAGATGAGTTCGTCGCAATGATGAACGCGAAGGCAAAAGAACTTGGGCTTGAAAATACAAATTTTCTAAATACGAATGGTTTACCAGCGGAAAACCATTATACGACAGCTTATGATCTTGCTATGATTTCAAAAGAGCTATTAAAGTATGATGATATTACTAAGTTCACTGGAATTTATGAGGATTATCTAAGAGCTGATACGGATGATAAATTTTGGCTTGTTAACACAAATAAGTTAGTGAAATTCTATCCTGGTGTAGACGGATTAAAGACCGGATATACAAGGGAAGCGATGTATTGTCTAACAGCAACAGCGGAGAAGAATGGTATGCGTGTCATTACCGTCATTATGGGAGCTCCATCGCCAAAGGAACGAAATGCACAAATTACGTCAATGCTTGATTATGCCTTTAGTCAATATCAAACACATAATCTTTACGACCGTCAGCACATTTTAGCAGATGTTGAAGTAAGTAAAGGTGATAAAGATACTGTTCCTGTCGTTACTTCTGAATCAGTTTCAATTTTAACTAAAAAAGGTGTCAAAATTGACGATGTCGTAGAGCGTTTAGAAATTGATGCAAATCTACAAGCGCCTATTAAACAAGGAGATGTAGTTGGAACGTTATTCATTGAACGTGAAAATGAAGTTCTTAGCGAAACACCGCTAGTAGCTGGCGACGATGTGTATGAAGCATCATGGTGGAAATTGTTCAAGCGCGTTTTCGCTAAATTTGGAGCAGCATAAGGCTGTTTTTGACAACTTTCTTCGAATGAAGACTAGTTTTGTCAGCTGGCAGGAAGTAGGAAGGGCGAAGGCGAAATTCTCTCTAGCAAATAAAGCACCATTTGATAACTCATATAGGTGAGCTAACTAGAGGGAGTGATAATAAAATGAGTTTACGAATTGATCTAGAACAAAAAGGCGGTGTCTTACTCGTCCGCCTTGAAGGTGAGTTAGACCACCACACAGCAGAAGAACTTAGAGGACAGGTTGAGCAAAAGCTAGCCGACGGGCAAGTAAAGCATATTGTCTTAAATCTTGAATTGTTAACATTTATGGATAGTTCAGGTTTAGGTGTCATTCTTGGCAGATATAAACAAGTGAAAGCGAATGACGGTGAAATGGTCGTTTGTGCTATTTCATCATCAGTGAAGCGATTATTTGAAATGTCTGGCTTGTTTAAGATTATTCGTCTTGAAGAAAGCGAACAATTTGCTTTACAAACTTTGGGGGTGGCTTAAACGATGCAAAATGTGATGGATTTGAAGTTTTCTGCTCAGAGCCAAAACGAGTCGTTTGCACGAGTTACGGTAGGTGCATTTATTGCTCAGCTTGACCCAACTATGGATGAGATGACAGAAATTAAAACAGTCGTTTCGGAGGCTGTAACTAATGCAATTATTCATGGGTATCATAATCAACCCGATGGGATGGTTTATATTCATTGTAAGTTAGACAATGGCACAATTGAATTAACCATTCGTGATGAGGGTTTAGGTATTCAAGATATTGAGGAAGCGCGTCAACCATTATTTACAACGAAGCCAGAACTTGAACGATCAGGGATGGGCTTTACGATAATGGAGAATTTCATGGATGAGCTTCAAGTTGTCTCTGAACCGATGATTGGTACAACAGTCTTTGTAAAAAAAACACTTACAAATAGCAAAGCTATGTGTAATTAAGGAGTTTTGCCTATGGATGTCGAGGTAAAACAACAACAGAAGAAGAAAGCTCATTTCACTGACGCAGAAGTAAAAGAGCTGATTGCAAGAAGTCAAAACGGAGATCAAGATGCACGAGACATGATTGTTAATCGTAATACGAGACTCGTTTGGTCAGTCGTTCAGCGTTTTATGAATCGTGGGTATGAAGCTGATGATTTATTTCAAATTGGATGTATAGGGTTAATTAAATCCGTTGATAAATTTGATTTATCTTATGATGTTAAGTTCTCGACATATGCTGTACCTATGATCATTGGAGAAATTCAACGCTTTCTCCGTGATGATGGAACAGTTAAAGTCAGTCGCTCAATAAAAGAGTTAGGCAATAAAATACGGAAGATGAAAGATGAGATGACTAAGTCTCTTGGGCGAACGCCTACGGTTAATGAAATTGCAGAGCAATTGGAAATTACGCCGGAGGAAGTGGTGTTTGCTGGAGAAGCTAGTCGATCTCTTTCTTCCATTCATGAAACAGTCTATGAAAATGACGGAGATCCAATCACTTTACTAGATCAGATTGCTGATCAATCAGAAACGAAGTGGTTTGATAAAATTGCTCTCAAGGAAGCGATTCGAGATCTGGATGAACGAGAGAGACTAATTGTATATCTCCGTTATTATAAAGATCAAACGCAATCAGAGGTGGCAGCAAGGCTTGGGATTTCTCAAGTGCAAGTTTCTAGGCTTGAAAAGAAAATATTAGAACAAATGAAGATAGAAATGGGAGATGCCTAAGTATTTCTCTTATCTTAATCATTTTAATAAAGGCCATACAGAAGGTTAATCCTTTCTGCATGGCCTCTTATTACTATAGTTATACATGATTGAAAGGCTCAGACTCTCCTGATCATTGTGAATAGTCAGTCCTACTAAAGTCAGATAAATAAACCTTCAAGCTTCGTTTTGTAATCACCTGATACAATTCCTCTTTCTGTAATAATCCCAGTAATGAGTTCAGCTGGTGTGACATCAAAGGCAGGATTAAACACTTTCATATCAGCAGTTGTAACAAGCTGTCCATTTAACTTACGAATTTCATCGGCATGCCGTTCCTCAATCTCAATGTCTTCACCAGAAGAGGTGGCTAAATCAATAGTAGAGAGAGGGGCAGCCACATAAAATGGAATTTGTAACGCTTTTGCTAGCAATGCTAACCCATATGTTCCAATTTTATTTGCGGTATCTCCGTTTGCTGCGATCCGATCGGCACCAACGATTATAGCATTTATACCTTTCGTTTTTATTGTATGAGCAACCATGTTGTCTGTAATTAACGTAACATCTATACCGAGTTGTTGTAATTCCCAAGCAGTTAAGCGAGCGCCTTGTAAAACAGGGCGTGTTTCCGATGCAAAAGCTTTTAAATGGATCCCACGCTCTTTGGCAATATAAAAAGGTGCTAAAGCAGTTCCATACCGAGCGGTTGCGATCCCGCCTGCATTACAATGGGTCAGTAACGTATCCCCATCTTGAAATAAATTAATGGCATGTTCGCCAATGGAGCGACAGACATCTTCATCTTCTTTGGCGATTACGTTCGCTTTGTCTAGTATAGCCTCTTTCGCCTTTTTAATAGTAGAAACTCGTTCAACAACTGATAATATACGTTTGATTGCCCAAAATAAGTTCACGGCAGTAGGTCGAGATGTTTCCAAATATGCAGCCTGCTTCTTTAGGTCTTCACAAAATTCGTTGAAATGATCATGTTGACTTTGTTGAGCCCACAAAGCTAGACCGTATGCGGCTGTTATTCCAATGGCTGGAGCGCCTCTAACTTTTAGTTCAAAGATGGCTTCCCATACATCTTCAATTGCTGTAAGCGTAATAAATTCTGTTTGGCTTGGTAACAACCTTTGATCAAGTAATGTAATATGATCGTTGCTCCATTCAACAGATCGGATCGGTGTATTAAGCATATTTAGTCACTACCTTTACTAAGTGTTCGATTGATGAAATATCTTTTCTATTTAAAATGATTTCTTTTCCAAGGCTAAGTGCTCTCTGTTTAACCTGATTTCGTACTTTTAGGTCGATAATCGCCTCAACGTCTTCGACTCCAGCTAGGCCAATCATTCTGCGAATCACCTTACAACCAGCAAAACCAATCATGTCCTTGAATATTTGATCCAATGTTTGTCCTAGGTAACCGTTCGTATTCATAAAAGCATCTTGCGGATGTTTATTCCAAAGAACCGTAAATTCTTCTTCGAACACATTCCAGGTTTCTGTAATAACTGTAAGTAAATATTTTTGGAATTCTGCTTTTTTATCAGGATGATCAGCTAAATGTACATCTTGAGATAAGTAGTTAAGGATAATATTAGCGACGAAAGCTCCTATATCAAAACCGATTGGCCCGTAATAAGCAAATTCTGGATCAATGACAACAGTTTCATCATCATTGGCAAAGATACTTCCTGTATGTAAATCGCCATGTAAAAGTGTTTCAGCTTTTGTTAGAAATGTTTGTTTCAGCTGTGCTACTTCGAGTTTTAAAGATTGATCGGCCCAAATGGTTTCTGCAACAAATGGTTTAAGTTGTTCATCAATATTATTTGTATCATGATCAAAGAATGGATCTGTAAACACGAGGTCTTCTGTAATTTTGCAAAGCTCAGGGTTGATAAATCGACCACTTTGTATTTTTTTCTCTTGTTGGTTTAAACCAAAATCAGAATTATAGAAAAGAGTATGGGCTAAAAACAATCCAATGTCTTTTGCTAATTTAGGATACTGGACTGCTTCGATCAATCCTTTTCTGACAATCGTCAGATGGGAAAGGTCATCCATTACTGTGACAGCTAATTCAGAATCACTGTAATAAACTTTAGGTGTGTAATTAGGAACAAGTTGATAAGTCCGTTTTAAAGATTCGCTTTCAATTCGTGAGCGGTCAAGGGTGAGTGGCCAACTTGTTCCAACTACCTTTGCATATGGCAAGGCTTGTTTAATAATGATCGATTTCCCAGTTAATTCTTCTTGAATACGGAAAACTAAATTTAAGTTGCCGTCACCGATCTCATGTGCGAAGAGGAGATCATCTTCGTTAAAAAGTTGTAAATCTTTGCTAAGTTTAATAGCTGTATCAGTAGTTAAAGGTTCGTAAGTTGTGTCTTTAAGAGTTGTCATTGATATCCCTCCATGTTTGTTCCCTGTTATAAAAATAAAAAAATCCTCTTGAATATAGATCAAGAGGATTGAAACAATGCGTTGTTCGTTCCTCTTATCTGTCAGAATTCATTCATTCTGTTGGAAGTAGCACCATTGCTTTTAATAAAGCCGGTTGCCGGGCGTCATCGGTCCAATTCCCTCAGCCTTCTCGTGATAAGAGTTATCAAGTTTAAAGTTGTTTGAAATTATCTTACACAGGGATATCTTACTATGTCAACTGATTTTTTAGAAAATTACGTGTTTGTTTAGCTTGATAAAATGTTTATTTTGATATACTACTAGAGATAGGCAAAAAAGATTGACGCATTAAAAAAATGCTGTCATAATTCAAAACTATCTAAATTGCAAAACTCTTCTAAAAAAGTATTGTATGTGTAATGATGGAGGTAGAGTGTAGTGAGTGAAGTTCAAGCAACATATCTTCTTGAGGCAGAACAAGCCAACTTAAATAAAAAAGCTGAAGCAATTGCATTGGGATTAACAGTAGGTTCGTGGACTAACCTTCCTGCTGTTGAACAAGAACAACTGGCAAAACATAAGGGAAGGGTTGTTGAAGCTAAGATGATTGCAGAGGGTAAAGCAATCATAACAGTTGGCTATCCAAGTGCTAATTTCTCAAATGATCTTCCCGCTGTTTTAACAACGACTTTTGGGAAGTTTTCACTTGACGGGAAAGTTAAATTATTAGATTTAACGTTTAGCGATGATATAAAACATGGATATCCCGGACCAAAATTTGGATTGGAAGGAATACGGCAATTAACAAATACATATGATCGTCCTTTATTAATGAGTATTTTTAAAGGAGTTATCGGACGCGATCTCCATTCTTTAAAAGAACAGATGAAAGCCCAAGCGTTGGGTGGAATTGATATTGTTAAAGACGATGAAATTTTGTTTGAAAATGATCTAACACCACTTGAAAAACGCATTCCAGTTTGTCAAGAGGCGTTACGAGAAAGCTATGAAATCACTGGAAAGAGAACCCTTCATGCTGTTAACCTCACTGGGAAGACGATGGAATTAAAAGAAAATGCATATAAAGCGGTGGAGTTGGGAGCGGATCTGCTTTTATTTAATACATTTGCGTATGGGCTAGATGTAATGCAGGCTCTCGCTGAAGATCCAAACATTCCTCTTCCGATAATGGCTCATCCGGCGTTTTCAGGAACGATGATTTCTTCACCGGACTATGGTTTAGCTCCCGGACTTCTTCTAGGTAAGTTAGCACGTATGGCTGGAGCGGATTTAGTGTTGTTCCCTTCTCCATACGGTTCGGTAGCAATGGCTAAAGAGGAGACTCAAGCGATTGCCAAACATTTGACTGAAGATGACCAGTTTAAGAAAGCTTTTCCGGTTCCTTCAGCAGGTATACACCCAGGTTTGACTCCGAAGTTAATAGCTGATTTTGGTGTTGATAGTATTATTAATGCTGGTGGAGGAATACACGGCCATCCAGGAGGGGCAGCTGCTGGTGGAAGAGCTTTTGTTCAGGCTATTGATGCGGTTTTAGCGAATCAACCTTTACATGATGCCGCTAAAGATTACGAAGAGCTCGCCAAAGCCCTTGAGTTGTGGGGTGGAGAATGAGTACGAATCCAATTATTTTCTGTGATTTTGATGGCACGATTACGAACAATGACAATATTATTGCGATCATGAAAAAGTTTGCGCCATCTGGATGGGAAAACATAAAGGACGATATTTTAGCACAACGTATTTCGGTAAGAGAAGGGGTCGGTAAACTATTTGGACTCCTCCCTTCCTCACTTAAAGAAGAGATGACTGAATATATTCTAAATGATGCAGAAATTAGAGAGGGATTTGGGGCATTTGTTGAATATGTCAAACAACATCAAATTGACCTAGTCGTTGTTAGTGGAGGCATGGATTTCTTTGTTCAACCATTATTAAAGCAGTATGATCTGCCCATTTATTGCAATGAGGCAAAATTTGATGAGGAGACAATGCGAGTTGAATGGCCCCATCTATGTGACGAAAAGTGTAACAATGAATGTGGGTGCTGTAAGCCTTCCATTTTAAGAAAAATTAGTCAAAATCGTTTTAAAATTGTCATTGGAGATTCTATTACGGATCTTAAGGTCGCACAGCAAGCTGACTTCGTAATTGCAAGAGACTTTTTGCTAGAAAAGTGTCAACAATTACAGCTTCGCCATGCTTCCTTTGAGACATTTCATGATGTCATTCAGACATTGAGAGAACTTGAGGTGAAGAGATGAATTCACAATGGAATGAATTAGCTGCTATTAAGCGAGAGCTTGCAGCAAGAGATTGGTTTCCGGGAACGAGCGGAAATTTATCTATAAAGGTTAGTGAGGATCCCTTAACATGCTTGGTAACAGTCAGTGGCAAAGATAAATACAAAGAAACTGAATCAGACTTTGTCCTAGTAGATGAAGATGGAAGGCCGCTTACAGATCAAGGGAAACCATCCGCTGAAACCGTTATTCATCTAGAAGTATATAAAAAAACTGACGCAGGTTGCAGTTTACACGTACATACATTAGATAATAACGTCATTTCAGAGCTCTATGGTGAAAAAGGTTCAATTACGTTTCGAAATGTTGAACTTATTAAAGCTTTAGATATTTGGGAAGAAGATGGTGAATTTACGATTCCGATCGTTGAAAATTGGGCAGATCTCCCTAAGCTCGGGAAAGCAATTAGTGAAAAGATTAAACCGGATACAAAAGCAGTTCTGATCCGTAATCATGGAATTACCGTTTGGGGAAGAAATGCATTTGAAGCAAAAAGACATCTTGAAGCATGTGAATTTTTATTTTCATATCAATTAAAATTATTGCATGCAAAAGCTGCAAATCTGAAGGAGGTTTTATAACGTGGCAGTTATTAAAGTGAGAAACAGTGGGGAAGTAATTGAAGGGGTAGACAAAGTACATGAATTTTTAGAAGCGCAAGGTGTCTTCTTTGAACGCTGGGACATCGGGAAATTACCAGAGCATTTAGTAGAGAAGTTTGATTTAACAGATGAGGACAAAGCAAACATTTTAAACGTTTATGATGAGGATATTCGTTCATTAGCAGAGCGTAGAGGATATGTGAATTGGGATGTCATTGCATTATCAGATCAAACACCAAATATTGAAGAATTATTAAAAAAGTTTGAGCAAGTGCATACACATACAGATGATGAAGTTCGTATCATTACAGCTGGTCATGGAATTTTCATTGTAAAAGGTGATGAGAAAACAGGATATTTTAACATTGAACTTGAAGCTGGTGACGTGATTTCCGTTCCAGAGAATACTCCACACTTCTTCACGTTAATGGATGATCGTCAAGTTGTTGCTGTTCGTCTATTTATTGATACGGATGGCTGGGTGGCGCATCCATATGAAGAGAAAGAGCATCAAATTTAAAGACTCCTATATGTTTAAAGAACGAGGCTAGGACATAACTAAAGTGTTTTATTGAAAATACGAATGATGATAACGTTAGCGAAGTATAATTTCCGGAGCGGATGCTACACTATTACGTTTGAATTTTTCGTTAATAAAACTCTCTTGTCCCGGCTTCGTTTTTTATTTGGATATATATGGGCTAAGGCTGAAACGATTTGACACCTTCTTACGTTTTATCCATGCATAATTTAGTAGATAGTTACCAATACTAGTTAAAGTTTGGAAAAATGTGAGCAAAGTAGGTGTCATGATGTGCGGGTTTGTTGCAGGAATATTTACTAATGCAAAAAAACACTATGATGATAGATTAAAAGCTATTAATGATTTAATTACCCATAGGGGACCTGACCAAGAAGGCTATATGAGAGGAGAGCATGTCGAGTTAGCGTTTAGTCGATTGAGTATTATTGATTTAGAGGGTGGATATCAACCGCTTTCCTATGAGAATGGCCGGTATTGGATTGTGTTTAATGGTGAGATCTATAATTATTTAGAGTTGAAAGCTGAGCTTCAGGAAAAAGGGAAAACTTTTGTAACCAATTCAGATACGGAAGTCATTCTTGCTCTTTATAGTCAGATTGGTGGAGAAATGGTGACTCGTTTAAGAGGGATGTTTGCATTTGTTATTTGGGACAACTTAAAAAAAGAAGCGTTCGCAGCAAGAGACCGATTTGGAATAAAGCCACTTTATTATTTAGAGAATGATGATGAAGTGTGGTTTGCATCAGAGAAGAAGAGCTTATTGAAAGAGGAGGAGAATGTGAATCAGCAAGCACTACAACATTATCTGTCCTTTCAATATGTTCCCGAACCTTTAACGATGACTGAGTCAATTTTCAGAGTTGAACCAGGAAGCTATGTTGTAAAGAAGGTAGGAGCGAAAGCGTGCATAACTCACTATTTTAAACCGGAGTTTAAACCGATTAATCAAACGGAAGATTATTGGAAAATGAATATTCGTGAGACGATGTATGAATCGGTTGATAAGCATATGAGAAGCGATGTTCCCGTAGGGGCATTTTTATCTGGAGGAATTGATTCAACCATTATTGCTGCTATAGCCAAGGAAATAAATCCAGCCATTAAGACATACTCTGTTGGGTTTCAGCAAGAAGGGTTTAGTGAAATTACAATAGCGAAAGAGAGTGCAACGAAATTAAATATTGAAAATCATAGTAAGATCATTACCGCTGAAGAATACCGAGATGAATTGCCAAAAATAATGTGGCATATGGATGATCCACTTGCGGATCCAGCATGTGTTCCGCTTTATTTTGTTGCGCGTGAAGCAAGAAAGCATGTGAAAGTTGTCTTATCAGGAGAAGGAGCTGATGAGCTGTTTGGTGGTTACAACATTTATAGAGAACCTCAAAGTTTAGCTTGTTTTCAATATGTTCCTGATTTACTTAAAACACTTTTAAATCGTTTAGCGCAAATCTTGCCAGAAGGGGTTAAGGGCAAGAGTTTTTTAGAGCGTGGGACAACGCCGCTTGAGTCAAGGTATATCGGAAATGCGAAAATGTTTAATGAAGAAGAGAAGAAGAAATTAGTCAAAAAGTACAACCCTGAATACACAAATGATTTAATTACGAATCCAATTTATCAAATGTCAGTGAATCAACACGCTGTAAATAGAATGCAACATCTAGATATGTACACATGGCTACGTGGAGATATTTTGGTAAAAGCGGATAAAATGACGATGGCACACTCGTTAGAACTTAGAGTTCCTTTCTTAGATAATGAAGTATTTAGTCTCGCTACAAAAATTCCAGTTGAGAGGAAGATAGCGCAGCAGACGACCAAATACATTCTTAGAAAAGCATTTGAAGGAATTGTCCCAGAACATGTATATATGCGAAAAAAGCTAGGGTTTCCTGTCCCCATTAGGCATTGGTTAAAGAGTGAATTATATGAGTGGGCAGTTACTGTTATTTATGAAAGTGCAACAGATGAATATATTGATAAGGGATATATTAGAAAATTACTCGAGGAACATTGTCAAAATAAGATGGACCATAGCAGGAAAATTTGGACTGTTTTGTCCTTTATGGTTTGGCATCAAGTTTATATTGAGAAAAAATATGATACGAGCCGTTGGCATACGAGACGAAGAAGATCAGAAGAACAAGTAATAGAAACAGAAGTGATGTAAAGGGAGACTGTCTAAGGTCAAATGACATTTAGACAGTCTCTTTTCCTTTTTCTAAGGAATAAGGAAGGATTGTTCAGTCATACTAACAATAAACCAGTTTAAGCGAGAGGATGTTGGAGTTTGGTTAAAAGGGGGCAGCATTGGTGAATACAGATGAACAAAAACAGTACCAAAAAAATATAAAGCTATATCAGCCAAAAAGCCACTTTTTAAGGAATGGATTGAAAGCATTTATAGTTGGTGGTTTAATTTGCACGCTCGGTCATGGTATTAGTCAAATCTACATGCATTTTCTTCCTATCACGCAAGAAGAAGCAATGAGTCCTACATTAGCGACATTAATATTGTTAGCAGCACTTGCAACGGGTTTTGGCGTATATGATAAGCTCGGACAATTTGCAGGCGCTGGTTCTCTTGTCCCTGTTACGGGGTTTTCTAATGCGATGACAAGTGCTGCATTAGAGCATAAAAGTGAAGGACTTGTTTTTGGTATTGGAGCAAATATGTTTAAGCTGACTGGCGCGGTCATTGCTTTTGGCGTACTTTCTGCTTATTTGGTTAGTTTAACGCGGTTGCTTGTTGAAATGCTGATTAATTCGTAAAGGACGTGTTGGGATGGAAAGACGAGGTAAGCAAACGTGGCATTTCCAAAGTCCTGTCTACATACAGGGAACTGGAACTGCTGTTGGTCCTGAAGAGTCCCAAGGTCCCCTTGCTGATAGTTTTGATATTAAATATGACAATTTGTATGCCGGTGAGGAAAATTGGGAATTAGCGGAGAGGCGATTAATGAAGGATGCTGTTGAAACAGCATTAAAACAGGCTGAGAAAAAAAGTGAAGAAATTGATTATTTTCTTGCAGGCGACTTATTAAACCAGATTGTCACATCAAATTATTATGCGAGAGAGCTTGAAAGACCTTATTTAGGATTATTTTCAGCTTGTGCTACATCAATGGAAGCCTTAGCGCTCGCTTCTTTATTCATTGATACAGGTGTGGCTAATTTAGTGCTAGCGGCAGTTAGTAGTCACAATGCAACAGCAGAAAGACAATTTAGAAATCCAACTGAATTTGGAGGTCAGCGTCCTGATACTGCGACTTTTACTGTTACAGGAGCTGGTGCCATCATTGTTGGAACAAAGCCCTCTTTAATTCGCATTACAGATGCAACAATCGGAAGTGTGAAAGACTTAGGAATCAAAAATCCTTTTGATATGGGTTCGGCCATGGCCCCAGCTGCAGCTGATACGATAATTACGCATTTGAAAGAGACGAAACGTGACGCTTCTTATTACGATGTCATAGTTACGGGTGACTTATCACGCGTAGGGAGTGGGATCTTGCGCAAGTTAGTATTAGAGAAGGGAGTACAGTTAGATCGTTATGAAGACTGCGGAGTAATGATTTATCACCAGGAACAACCTGTTTTTGCTGGTGGAAGTGGTGCTGCTTGTCCAGCGGTTGTTACATTTGGACATCTCGTAAAGGAAATGAAGAGGGGAAGTATTAAGCGTATGCTAGTAGTTGCTACTGGTGCTTTACTAAGCCCGTTAATGATGCAACAAAAAGAATCCATCCCTTGTATCGCGCATGCGGTTTCATTCGAACGGGAGGAGTAAACATGTTTGATTATTTTGCAGCTTTTGTCGTTGGTGGAATCATTTGTTTTATCGGACAAATGTTAATGGATGTTGGAAAGTTGTCACCTACACATACACTTAGCACACTCGTAGTGGCGGGTGCTTTACTTGATGGATTTCATCTCTATGACCGGTTAATTGATTTTGCTGGTGCAGGGGCAACGGTTCCGATTACTAGTTTTGGACACTCATTAGTTCATGGCGCTATGTCAGAAGGAGATCGATATGGATTCTTCGGTGTTGGGATGGGGGTATTTGAGGTCACTTCAGTTGGAATCTCTTCTACGATTTTGTTTAGTTTTTTAGTAGCAATTTTTTTTAAACCAAAGGGGTGAAGGAATATGGAGAGACGAAAAATTATTCTTGTAACAGATGGTGATGAGCATGCCAGAGATGTAGTTGAATTCGTTGCGCGTGAGATAGGCGGAAGATGTATTAGTTATTCTTGGGGCAATCCAACACCAATAAACGGCGAGGAAATCGTCTCTCTTATTTTAAAAACTCCGCATGATCCTGTTTTAGTTATGTTTGATGATTGTGGTCAAAGAGAGTTAGGACTAGGAGAAAAAGCGATGCAATATGTCGCGACGCATCCTCAAATTGAAGTGTTAGGAGCGATTGCAGTTGCTTCTTCTACGCACTCACTAGAATGGGCCCATGTTGATGTTAGTGTTGATCGATATGGGAATTTAACAGAATTTGGAGTTGATAAAGAAGGATTACCAGATCTTGAAAGAGGAAGGATAAACGGCGATACCGTCTATATATTAGATGAACTAGATATACCTGTTGTTATCGGCATAGGCGATATAGGAAAAATGGCGGGCTTTGATACATTAAAGAAAGGTGCGCCAATTACGAAACAAGCAGTTGAAATTATTTTGGAACGGAGCGGATATCATGAGTCACGAAGATGAAAAGAAAGAGACCCCGATATCACGAAATATTGTTGAAAATGAAGCTGAGATTAAAAAAAGACTTGGTTTTGGGAAGTCTTTTGACGTAGGTGTTCGAACATTTTCAATTCTTGATAAACATATTCAAATGTATTTTGTCAATGGTTTGTGTGACATTCAATACGTAATTGAATTGTTAAAAGAATTGATGGATTTAGATTCTAGAGGTAGAAAAACAGAAACAACAAGTGCGAAGCAAGCGATAACCAATCATCTTCCTCACGTCCAAGTAGAATATACCGATACATTAGAAAATGCAATTACCCAAATGTTATCAGGTCTTGTCTTTATTCTAGTTGAAGGTGAAGATCAGGCAATCATTATTGATGTTCGAACATACCCAGGTCGTGGACCTGAAGAACCTGATACAGAGAGGGTTGTCCGCGGTGCCAGGGATGGTTACACTGAAAATATTATTGAAAATACAGCATTAACTCGTCGGCGAATTCGTGACGAAAGATTAAGACATGAGATCATGCAAGTAGGAGAGCGATCGAAAACAGATATTTGTCTTTCGTATATTGAAGGAATTGCTGATCCTAAGATGGTTGAAATTTTAAAAAAGGAACTTGAAGCGATAAACATTGATGGGTTATCTATGTCAGATAAAATAGTTGAAGAATATTTAGTGAAACAGGGGTTTAATCCTTTTCCGCTCGTAAGATATACAGAGCGACCAGATGTGGCAGCCAATCATTTATTCGAAGGACACGTGTTAATTATCACGGATACATCTCCTAGTGTAATTATTACACCGACAACTTTCTTTCACCATGTACAGCATGCTGAAGAATACAGGCAGGCTCCTTTTATCGGGACCTTACTTCGATGGACAAGGTTTATCGGTATCATTTTTTCTTTGTTTGTTTTACCATTTTGGCTCTTGCTTGTGATGCAGCCAGATTTACTTCCAGCTGGTCTTGATTTTATCGGGCCGAATGAAACGAACAATATTCCGATCTTTTTACAAATCGTCTTTGCGGAACTTGGGATTGAATTATTGAGGATGGCAGCGATCCACACGCCTTCTCCACTTGCTACCGCTCTCGGTTTAGTAGCAGCTCTATTAATTGGAGAGATTGCCATTCAGGTAGGGTACTTTACGCCAGAGGTAATCTTGTATGTTGCCATTGGAGCGATAGGTATGTTTGCAACACCAAGTTATGAATTAGGGGTCGCGCTAAGAGCTGTACGAATGATCTTAATTATCATTGTAGCAGCATTTAAAGCACCTGGGTTTATTATTGGTACAACTTTGTTCGTGTTAGCTTTAACAGCAATAAAAACATTTCAGAAGCCTTATCTATGGCCTTTTTTACCATTCGATCCAACAGCTATGTGGCAAATTCTTGTTCGTTCATCAGTTCCGAGTATACGTTTTAGACCAAGCATTGTTCACCCGCAAGATCCAATTAAACAAAAGGTTAAATCAGAATAGGTATAGCAAGTTGTTTCCAATGGGCTACAAAAGTCTTTTGGAAACAACTTTTTTTGGGGTTTTCGTTCAGGTTTAGATAAACGAATAGGCTAAATACATGAAGGTTTAATGGCCAGACTGTTTGCGGTTATAGCTGTCCATCAGCTCTTGAACATATGTATTTAGTATGATAAAGTTATACTCATAATTTTTAATAAATTCTAAGGCATTCAATAGATAATAATCATGTGTAACCTGACCATTGGATTGCGCTACAAAGATTAGGTTACCTACTTGTTTAATAAGCAGCTAGTGTACCGATACTAGCTGCTTATTTTAAGAATAGCCGCCTTGCGGATTTCTTATTTTGTATGAGAAAGGAAGACACATAAATGTATACACATGGAACAAGTCGGATAAATGAATTAGGTCATTTAGAAATAGGTGGCGTAAACACTGTTGACCTTGCTAAACAATATGGCACACCATTATTTGTCTATGATGTTGCCTTGATTCGAGAACGTGCTGCACAATTTCAAGAAGCGTTTAAATCTGAAGGTGTACCATTTCAAGTTGCCTATGCGAGTAAAGCATTTAGTTGTATTGCCATGTTTCAGCTTGCCGATGAGCTAGGTTTAAGTTTGGATGTTGTGTCTGGTGGTGAATTATATACAGCTATTCAGGCGGGGTTTCCGATGGAGCGAGTTCATTTTCATGGCAATAACAAAAGTTTAGCTGAGCTTGAGATGGCGGTTGAAGCAGGAATTGGTTGTATTGTTGTAGATAACTTTTACGAATTACGTGAACTAAGCCGTATTTGTCGTGAGAGGCAGCATAAAATGGACGTGTTGCTTCGAATTACACCAGGAGTAGAAGCTCATACACATGATTACATTTCAACAGGTCAAGAAGATTCGAAATTTGGATTTGACTTAGTAAGCGGTCAAGTTCATGAAGCTGTTTGGCAAGCGAATGAAGATGAGTTTTTGCAGTTGCTTGGAGTCCATAGTCATATTGGTTCACAAATCTTCGAGACGACTGGTTTTGTAATGGCGGTAGAGAAGATGTTTGAATTAATTGGCGAGTGGAAAGAAAAGTTCAATTTCACACCAACAGTCTTAAATCTTGGTGGTGGGTTTGGTATTCGATATATTGAAGGTGATACACCACTTCCGGCAGGAGAATATGTAAAAAAGATGATTGAAGTTGTTAAAGATAAAGCGGCAGCTTATCAGTTAACAATGCCTGAAATATGGATTGAACCAGGTCGCTCTCTTGTTGGTGATGCAGGGACAACGCTTTATTCAATTGGGTCTCACAAACATATTCCTAATGTGCGAGACTATTTAGCTGTAGATGGTGGGATGAGCGATAACCTACGCCCAGCGCTATATCAAGCTGAATATGAAGGAGTACTTGCTAATAGAGCGAATGAAGAAGCGACAGAAACATTCTCCATTGCTGGAAAATGTTGTGAAAGTGGAGATATGTTAATTTGGGATTTACCTCTCCCTAAGGCTAATCATGAAGATGTACTTGCTGTCTTCTGTACAGGTGCTTATGGGTATGCAATGGCGAACAACTATAATCGTATTCCGCGTCCTTCTGTTGTTTTTGTTGAAAACGGAGAAGCCTTTGAAGTAATCCGACGTGAACGATATGAAGACCTTGTCCGTCTTGATTTGTCGTTACCAAAAAAAGTTGTAAAATAAATAATAAATAGTGAAGGAGAGACTAATCATATTGATTGGTCTCTTTTTTTAGTAGAATTTGTTTTTATTTAGATCAGTAGTTACGCTGATAAAGTGGCTCTCTATCTTTATGTCAAAAAAAATGTTTACAAATGTTCGTTTAGGTTTGATAATGAGAATATACTTAAAATGAACTGGAGGATCTTATGTTATCTGTTGAGCGATATGAACAAATCTTACGAGAGCTTGAAATAAATAAAATTGTTAAAGTATCAGAATTAAGTATGGCTCTTGGGGTGACTGAAAAAACGATTCGAATTGATTTAGAAGCTTTAGAGAAAAAAGGTTTATTAAAAAGAGTACATGGGGGAGCGGTGTTACAGGAAGAAGAGGAAAGGATCTTTCCGATCGAAGAAAGACAATCTAGGGTGAGTGACCGAAAAATTGCTATTGCGACAGAAGCTAAAAACAGAATTAAACCAAATGAAACCATTTTATTGGATGGTGGGAGTACCACTTTACAAGTAGCTAAATTGTTAGGTGACTTTCCGGTAACTGTTATTACAAATGATATTAAGATTGCTCACGAATTAATTGATAAAGAGAAGGTACAATTGATGGTTTTGGGGGGAGTAGAATCGGGGCTTCTTCTTCATTATATGGGGTTCAAGCGTCTGAAATGTTAAAGAAGATCAGAGTGAATCGGTTATTTTTTGGTGCGACGGGTGTTTCCATTGAACATGGTTTAACTGTACTTAATAGTTTTCATGTTGAATGGAAAAGCCAGATTGTAGCCTGCGCTGATTGTGTGACATTACTAGCAGAATCATCAAAATTTGGAAAGGTTGGCCTTATCCAATTTGCCACCATTGATAACCTAGATGAAATCATTACTGATTATCATTTGGAGAGAGACATAGAACAGGAACTGATGAAACGAGGGCTTTCTCTAACTATTTGTCAGAAAAGTGGTTAAAATTCAAAAGCTATCTTGAAACAAAACATTACAGGTGCTATAATCGAACTGTAACGAACATAAATGAACATTAAAATACTTAGTTAGCAAGACTTGGAGGTAATCTAATGGTGGGATCTTCATTTCAATTGGATGGAAAAGTTGCACTAGTTACAGGAGCGAGCAGAGGTCTTGGTCAAGGAATGGCCATTGGTTTAGCGGAAGCTGGTGCTGATGTTATTGGTGCAGGTATTAGTGATATGAGCGCAACGCGTGAACAAATAGAAGCGCTAGGCCGTAAGTTTTATCAAATTAAAGCAGACCTTTCTCAACCAGAAGCAGCGAAACAACTAGTTTTAGATGCGGTAAGAGAAACAGGCAAGATTGATATACTTGTTAATAATGCAGGAATTATTAGACGAGCAGAGGCAGAGGTTTTCACGGACGAAGATTGGACGGCTGTCATTGATGTTAATCTAAATTCAGTTTTCCAATTGTGTAGAGAAGTGGGCAATCATATGATTGAGAATGGTTCTGGGAGAATTATAAATATTGCTTCTATGCTCTCGTTCCAAGGCGGCTTAAGAGTACCTGCATACACTGCGAGCAAGCATGCAGTTGCGGGTTTGACCAAATCATTAGCAAATGAATGGGCGAGTAAAGGAATTAATGTAAACGCTATCGCACCTGGATATATGGAAACAGACAATACGGAGGCATTACGTGCAAACGAAGAAAGAAATGCTTACATTACTTCTCGTATTCCAAAAGGGGAATGGGGAAAACCAGAAGACCTAAAAGGCCCCGTTGTATTTCTAGCTTCTGAAGCATCAAGCTATGTTAACGGGCATGTATTATGTGTTGATGGTGGATGGATGAGTTCATAATAAAACTATAATTCTAGTATTTGGAAGGGGACTATTAAGATGGAAATCAAGTATGCAGCAAATCCAAAAGATTCGAAACAATACACAACAGAGAAATTAAGAAGTGAGTTTTTAATTGAGTCACTTTTTGAAAGCGGTAAAATTAACATGGTTTACTCACATCATGATCGAGTGGTTGTAGGAGGGGCAATTCCAACAAGTCAAGCTTTAGTTCTTGATGCAGGAGATGCTTTAAAAACGGACTTTTTCCTGGCTAGAAGAGAAATTGGAATCGTTAACATTGGACCTAAGGGTAAGGTCATTGTTGATGGAGAAGAATTTGAGTTAAATAAGCGTGATTGTTTATATGTTGGAAGAGGGAAAAAAGATGTGACATTCCATAGTGAAGATGCTAATAATCCAGCTCGATTCTATCTCGTATCTTCACCTGCCCATAAAGAGTATCCAACGAAAGTGTTACCAATTGCTGATGCTGAACCGACGAAGCTGGGATCAGACAGTGAATCTAATAATCGTACTATTTATAAATACATTCATGATGGTGGTCTTCAAAGTTGTCAATTAATGATGGGAATGACCTTACTTGAACCAAACAATATGTGGAATACAATGCCAGCACATGTGCATGATCGTCGAATGGAAGTTTATTTATACTTTGATATGGACGAGGATTCAAGGGTGTTCCACTTTATGGGCGAACCTAGTGAGACACGTCACTTAGTTGTAAAGAATGAGGATGCAGTCATTTCGCCACCATGGTCTATTCATTCCGGAGTAGGGACGAAGAATTATACATTCATCTGGGCAATGGCAGGAGAAAATTATACATTCACAGACATGGACTTTGTGAAGATGGAAGATCTTAAGTAATTTAAAGTTAGGACTGACTTGAATTCTACTCTTAAAAAGATAGATTTAGTCAGTCTTTCTTTTTAATAGTTGAATGAGAGAATAAAATCCTGTATGATTAAATTGAATGTAAGCCTTTACTTACTTTAAAATAACAACGTTGTTATTCTTGTTAGGAGGATTTGAAATAATGAAACCGTTCATTCATGATGATTTTATGCTGAACAGCGAAGCTGCCAAAGTACTCTACCATGAGTATGCGAAAGATATGCCTATTTACGATTATCATTGCCACTTAAGTCCGAAAGAGATTGCTGAGAACCGTTCATTCAAGAACTTATCAGAAATTTGGTTGCATGGTGATCATTATAAATGGAGAGCGATGAGAACTCTTGGGGTCGATGAAGAGTTAGTCACTGGTGGAGGCACAGATAAAGAAAAATTTATCGAGTGGGCTAAATCAGTGCCAAAAACGATTGGGAATCCACTATACCACTGGACACATATGGAGTTAAAACGCTATTTTGATATTGATCTACTATTAAATGAAGATACAAGTGAAGAGATTTGGAATCACTGTAACCGTTTATTAGAGACCGAGGAATTTACTACTCAAAAAATGATTGAAAAGTTTAATGTGAAGGTTATTGGGACAACAGATGATCCAATCGACACATTAGAATATCATTTAGCTATTAAGGATAATCCAGATATAACGGCTAAAGTTGTACCTACATTCCGTCCTGATAAAGCAGTCGAAATAGCTCGCCCTGGATTTATTCAATATGTTGAAGCTCTAGGGGAAGCTTCTGAAATTGAAATTGTAAATTATGAAAATCTCCTTGCTGCACTGGAAAATAGAGCACACTTCTTCCATGAAGTTGGTTGCCGAATTTCAGATCATGGCATCGAGAATATTCCTTTTGAAGAGTGTACGTTTGAAGAAGCTTCTGTCATCTTTCAAAAAGTAAAGACTGGGGAAGCTATTACGAAGTCAGAAGAAATGAAGTATAAAACACATACTCTATTGTTCTTAGGAAAACTATATGCATCTTTAGGTTGGGCCATGCAATTGCATATTGGTGCAATCCGTAATAATAATGAAAGAATGTTTTCAAAGTTAGGACCAGATACCGGCTTTGATTCAATCCATGATCTTGATTTAGCTAGACCATTAAATGCTTTTCTAAATGAGCTTGACTTAGAAGATGAACTTCCTAAAACAATTTTATACCATTTAAATCCAATTCATAATTACGTAATTGGGACAGCGATTGGAAACTTCCAATCAAGTGGTACGAATGGGAAGATTCAGTTTGGCTCTGGATGGTGGTTTAACGATCAAAAAGATGGTATGGTGAAGCAGATGACGGATCTTGCTAACCTTGGCTTATTAAGTAGTTTCGTTGGGATGTTAACCGACTCTAGAAGCTTTCTTTCCTATCCAAGACATGAATATTTCAGAAGAATTCTTTGTGATATAATCGGAGGTTGGGTTGAAAGCGGAGAAGCACCTCGAGATTATAAATTGTTAGGAAAGATGGTTCAAGACATTTGTTTTAATAATGCTGAACAGTATTTTGAAATTAATTAATAGAAGAAGGCTGGCTCATAAGAAAATCTCTTATTTGAGCCAGTTTTTTTATTGTGAATCATCCGGTAAATACGTCTATACATAATTAGAATTAAGTTAGGAAACCCAAGTTATTATTGTTACAAAGAGAAAGGAAGTTTGCTCACATTATGAAAAAAATTGTAATCATCGGCGGGGCTGGAACAGTTGGTACCATTTTAACAAAAGGCCTGTTGAAGGATTATGAAGTTACGGTTTTGGATCATAAAAAAAATGAAACACTCGATGTACCTTTTATAAAAGTAGATGCAACGAGTTTGGATGATTTACTGTTACTGGTTCCTGAAGCAGATGTTCTTATTAATTTGTTAAATACAGACACTTCACATGCAATAGAAGATGTACAAACTTTTGAACAGATGACAACTACTTTCTTTAAGGCAACTTATTACATTCTTCATACGGCTCGAAAGAAAAACATTCCTAAAGTGATCTTTGCCAGCACTAACCATGTAACGGATGCTTATGAAGAAGAAGGACGTTCTTTACTTGGACGAGAAATTACAATTGAAGATAAGCCTTCATCAAGAGGATTGTACGGCGTACTTAAATATGCATCAGAACAAATTGGTCAATTATTCTCAATAGAAGAAAATATCTCCGTTATTAATATTCGAATTGGATCAGTGCCAAAAGGAGTGACAAAGCAAACGATTGAAGAAAATGACAGGTTAAAAAAGACTCTACTGTCACATACTGATTTAATTCGTCTATTTACTGCAGCAGTTGAAACAGATCGTTCATTTGGTACATATTACGGGGTATCAGATAATCCTGGGAAACCATGGGACATGGCAAATGCAAAAAGTGAACTTGGATTTGAGTCTCATGAGGACACAACGGATATATTATAGAAAGAGGTTATTTTAGGATAGTCAGTCATGCCTTTCCTAAGATAATCTCTATTTTGTTTACATACCAGAGGGAATGAGTATGTGTTTTATAAGAAGTTATCAATGGTGTAAGAGATACCTAATCTAATGATTATTTACGTACTTAGTAAGCATTTCCTATAATCACCTTAAATGGAGGTGAGCAGATGGAGAAAGTTCGTATTTTTATTGCCGGTGATTCGACAGCATCGAATTACGATCAATCAAAATTTCCAAGAGCTGGCTGGGGACAAGTAATAGGTTCATTACTAACAAAAGAAGTAAGTATTCATAATCATGCTTCGTCTGGGAGAAGTTCTAAAAGTTTTGTGGAAGAAGGAAGACTAGAGAAAATAAGTACTAAGTTAGAAAAAGGAGACTTTTTTTTCATTCAGTTTGGGCATAACGATTCAAAACAGGACGAGAAGCGTTATACAGACCCATTTACTTCCTATAAAGAATACTTGAGACTTTATATTGAAGAGGCAAGACAAAAGGGAGCAAACCCAATTTTGTTGACTCCGATCGAGCGCAGAGGGTTCCATTCAGATGGTAGTTTGGTAGAAACACATGGTTATTACCCAACTGCGATGAGAGAACTTGCAAAGGAGTATCATGTGCCACTTATTGACATAACGAAGAAGAGCAAAACATTATTTGAAAAATTAGGACCTGAAAAAACAAAGGAAATTTTTTTGTGGATTAAACAGGGGGAGCATGTAAATTATCAAGAGGGTGTAAAAGATAATACTCATCTTTCTGAATATGGCGCAAAACATATAGCAAGATTAGTACTTGAAGGTTGTAAGGAGAAGCAAATTCTTATAGCTAATTACATGATTGAGTAGCGGAGGGGCAAATGATTACTGAGAATCAAGAAATCAAACAACCTATAATACCAAAAAACGTGTTTCATATTACAGATTTTGGGGCTATAGGAAATGGAATGTATGATAATACGAATGTGTTTCAAGTTGTAATGAAGAAAATTCAAGAGGTTGGAGGTGGCAAAGTTATTGTTCCAGCAGGAATTTGGCTTACCGGACCGATTCAACTTGTAAGCAAGCTTAATCTTCACTTTGAAGATGGGGCTATTTTGCTATTCAGTTCTAATTTTGATCAATATCCATTAATTCTCTCTAGCTTTGAAGGAGAGGAAACTATTAGATGCAGGTCACCGTTAGATGGAGAAGAGTTAGAAGATGTCGCCATAACTGGAAGCGGTGTCATAGATGGTTCGGGTAGTGCGTGGCGTCCGGTGAAGCGTTATAAAATGACGGAGATGCAGTGGGAACAATTAATTAACTCAGGTGGAATTGTAGACGAAGAAGGAGAAGTTTGGTGGCCGAGTGAGCAAGCGTTAAAAGGGAAACAAGTATTTCAACAGTTACGTAATAGCGGTTCAAGAAATGTAGAAGATTTCAAGTATATAAAAGATTTTCTTAGACCGAACTTAGTTAGTTTAAGAAGGTGTAAGAGAATATTATTAGACGGACCAACATTTCAGAACTCCCCAGCATGGTGTGTTCATCCTTGGGTTTGTGAACAGATAACGATAAAAAACATTACTGTACGGAACCCTTGGTTCTCTCAAAATGGTGATGGATTAGATGTTGAGTCTAGTCGATTTGGTTTGATCGAAGATTGTATCTTTGATGTAGGAGATGATGCTATTTGCATAAAATCAGGAAAAGATGAGGCAGGGCGTCTTTTAGGAGTACCATGTGAGCATATAACGATTAGACGCTGCCAAGTATACAGCGGTCATGGTGGGTTTGTAATTGGTAGTGAAATGTCAGGTGGAGTTCGTGATATTACGATTAGTGATTGTTCTTTTTTTGGAACCGATGTTGGACTACGCTTTAAGAGCACACGTGGTCGAGGAGGCGTTGTCGAGAACATTTACGTTGACCGTATTACAATGAATGATATAAAAAATGAAGCAATTGTTTTTCAGATGTTCTATGAATTAGAAGGTGAAAAGGTTTTAACGGATGAGAAAGTAACGGAGAAAACACCTATATTCCGTAACATTACCATTACGAACGTTTTATGCACTGGTGCACAAACAGCAATTAAAATGAAAGGCTTGCCAGAGATGCCCTTACAAAATATAAACTTTACGAATATAACGATTAGTTCGTTTGAAGGGATTTGCTGTTCCGAATGTGTAGAGCTCAGTTTTTCTAATGTGAAATTAAACATAAAGAACGGACCTTTAACTCAATTAGAGAATTGTAAGCAAGTGGTGTTAGATCAGGTAATAAGCACTGAACCATTAAATTCTTTCTTAAATATAACTGGAAATAAGAATATCACAGTAAAAGGAGAGAGGATCAAAGAGGGGGATTTTGTTTCGGTAAGTAATGAAGTCGATTCAAATGAACTGAAACTAATTAAATCACAATAGGAGGAACAGGAATGACTGTTGGTGCATTGGCTCATTTATTTGGAAAGTTGCCGTATAAGGAATTGGCAGAGAGAATTGGCTCAAAAAAGATTGAGCATGTTCAATTAGCGATTTGGAAAGCGTTAAATGATGAAGATTTTACACAAGTAGGAAAGTTAAACCCTGGCCTAGTAAGACGCATTAAGAAAGAATTCGATAAGCATCAAGTTTCCATATCTGTTCTAGCCTGCTATCTCCATTTATTTGATCGAAATATAGAAAAAAGACAAGAGAATTTAGCGCGCTTTAAAGAGTTGCTTCGATATGCACCCTTGTTCGGAGCGCCAATTGTTGCTGTGGAAGTAGGTAAGATGCCTATACAAGAAGTAACAGATCAGGATTGGGAAACATTGAAGAGTTCTTTAAGCGAATTAATATATGAAGCTCAAAAATGGGGAGTTACAATTGGAATTGAACCAGCCAATGATCATTTAATTGGTAGTGCAAAATCACTTAAGAGAATGCTAGATGAGTTACCATCAACTCATTTGGGTGTAGTTTTAGATCCGGGGAATTTATTAACAGCGGACAATTTTCATAAACAAGATGAGGTTATACAAGAAGCATTTGATCTGTTAGGAGAAAGAATTGTTGCCTGTCATGCAAAAGATAGGATGATTGATGAACATGGGGAAATTCAAACGGTTACCCCGGGGACTGGTCAAATGAATTATGATCTCTACTTATCCTTATTACAATCGTATAAGCCACAATGTGACATTATTATGGAACATACGCCTCCTAATAAGATGAGTGAAGTTAAGTCTTTTATTGAAGGAAAAAGAATCGAAACAATAAAGCGAGCTGCGAGAGCGTAATCTAAAAGAGATAATGAGAAGAGTCTATTTTTTAAGTAAGATGAAAATAGACTCTTTTTAATTCTTACATAATGATAAACATGATGGAGAGTAATTATGTTATAATAAACGACATATTCTGCATAATTGCAACAATTTGAAACCTTTAATAAGTACGAATGAAAACCCTTTCATTCATTTGAGTGATAGGGGGTGTTGAGAGGAGGTCGGTAAATGAAAAGTAAAAGCTTACTGACGAAATTAATAATTTTCGCAAGTGTTGCGAGTGTAATCCCGGTTATTATTGTAGGAATATTTGCTTATGTTCAGTCGTCTAAACATATTCAAGAAAAAGTAAACCACGAGAAAATTCAGATTATTAGGCAAATTCAGTCGAACATTGAACAAGTTCTAGTAACCGTTCATCATAGTGTTAGTAGAACGATTGACTCCCCATTAATGGATTCAGTTATAAGACGCCCGTTAGTAGGAGAGGATTTCTCTATCTATAGAGAATTAAGACAAGAGCTAAGTAATCTACGATCATTTGACACGAAAGTCGATGAGGTTGTTCTTCTGAATATTCAAGAAGACTGGTTAGTAAACAATGCTGGCTTGTCAAGATTGAACGAACATCCAGACAAAGATACATATTTGTCTTATCTTGATTTGGAATTTAATACGACATGGATTCTTTTAGAAAATGAGGCCTTTTCAGAACCGATCTCTGGTCGGAATTGTCCTCATACTATTAGTCTAGTAAAAAAATTACCCCCGAAATTGAGTTCAAAATATGGACTGGCATTTACAAATATCGCAACTTGTAGTTTAGCAGAAATGATAAATGTTGATGAGCTGTCAGATGATGTTATGATTACAGATGAAAATTTCCGGATAATCGTCCATCGAGACCCAACTTTAATAGGGGAATTCTTGGATGATACGAAATATATTGACACACTAAATGGCTTTTCAGAAAAGGCAGGTCAATTCGAGATTGAATCTAGTGACTTCCCGTATACTGTTACGTACCAAAGATCTGATTTTAATAATTGGAATTATATTTCTTTTACTTCAATTGATATGTTAACAGAGGAAAGTAAAAAAATAGGGTGGTTTACGTTTTTTGTCATTACGTTTATTGTGTTAACTTCTATTTTATATATTTGGATTATCAGTCGAAGATTATATTCCCCGGTGAATAAATTGGTCGGTTATATTGAAGAACGACTGCCAGACCGAAACAGAGATCGCAATAACAGAAATGAGATAGAGATTATTGAGGAACATATCAATGACTTATTCTCATCTAAATCAAATTTGGAAATGGAACTGCGAGAACATACTCAGCAAATCAGGTCATTGTTTTTAAATCGATTGTTTACAGGGAATTTTAGGTCGAGTGAAATCACACAAAACTTATCTTATTATCAACTGGACGAAAGAGTAGCTAGTTGGAAGGAAATGACTGTTTGTACATTGCACATCGATAATACCGAAAAGAAAAACTATGATTCAAATGATCTTGAAAAATTATCTTTTGCTGTTCGAAATATAGTTGAAGAGTCGATTGCAATAGACAATCGATTACCTACGGTATGGATTGAAGACACGTTAGTGATTTTGCTAGGGTATGAAGACTCTACAATGGATCATGTATATGAGGTAACAGAAAGTATACAAAAGGTTATTAAGAATTCATTGAATTTATCGGTTAGTATCGGTGTAAGTATGTCTTTCCATGAGATTAAAGAAGCTAAACGAGGGTATAGAGAAGGCATTGAAGCATTAAAACACAGAATGCAACTTGGGGCAGGCGTTATTATTCACTTTAGTAGTATTAACTCTGGAAAACATACAGTTCTTTTCGATTATCCGAAGAGAACAGAAGAAGAATTGCTTGTTGCAATAAAATTAGCTGACGAAGAAAAAGTGTTAAGCCATTTATCTGCTTGGATGTCAAAAGCATTTAAAAATGCACAATCCCCAAGAGAGTATCAAATTTCTCTTATGAGATTGTTAAACAGTTTGCTAATGGTTAAGCAAGAAAGTGGAGTCAGTTTTCAACAAATTGATGTTTATCATGCATCTTTATATGAGGAGCTGCTTCAACTTCATATGAAAGAAGAAATAGAGGACTGGTTTAAAGGTCGATTGATTATGCCGTTACTGAAAGTGTTTAATGATCGGCGAGAATCTCAATTTCAAAATCTTTCGGAGAAAATCATTGATATTATTCAGAATCAATATGACACTGAGGTTACTTTAGAGGAATGTGCTGCACAACTTCATTATAATGCTAATTATTTAAGCAGTGTCTTTAAACAAGAGACTAACTATACGTTCAGTGAGTATTTAGCTATGTATCGTTTTAAAGTTGCGAAGCAGTGGTTAATTGAAACAAATATGACGGTTAAAGATATTGCTGAAAAATTAAAGTATAAAAACTCACAGAACTTTATTCGTTCGTTTAAAAAGCAAGAGGATATGACACCTGGGCAGTATCGCGAAAAGTACAAAGAAACGTCGTAAACATGTGATATGGCACTTAAAAAGGTGAGCGAGCCTTTTCTAAGTGCCATTTCTTTTTGGAGTGTAAACATAATATGAAATGTTACGTAGATAATCATTAGATCAGATATCGACGAAACCATTGGTAACACAACGTGTAAGTGCTTACATTATGAGTATTTGATTATATACTTCACTTAGTAAGTAGCATACGATCAACTTAGATTTCTTAATCATGTATGCATAATCAACATGATTGATTTGTTTTTGGAGGTGATTATGAAAGGGCTTACAGATGTATTATCCATTTCTTACTAAGTAGGCGGTGGATGAACAATGAAACAAGGTTTAAAGATGACAGAACCTTTGTATCTAGTTGTATCAAAGGATGGAAAGGGAGACTTTTTCTCAATTCAGGAGGCTGTTGAAGCAGTCCCCGAGCAGTGTCCATGTGTAATCTATGTAAAAAAAGGGATCTACAAAGAGGTTGTTTGGATTCCATCGTCAAAACCCTTTATGACAATAAGGGGCGAAGATGCATTTGAAACGGTTATAACCTTTGATAACTATGCCGGAAAAAAAAGTGAGTGCGGCAGAGTATATGGTACGAGTGGAAGTGCTAGTTTGTATGTTTTTGCTGATGATTTCAGAGCAGAACATTTAACGATTGAGAATTCTTTTGATTACTTAGAGGATGTAGAGGGGAAGCAAGCGGTCGCTGCTTATACATGTGGTAAGCGGTTGGTGTTTAAAGAAGTTCAATTTCTCGGACATCAGGATACGTTATATGCTAATACTGGCACTCAGTATTTCGATCATTGCTACATTAAAGGACATGTCGACTTTATTTTTGGGGCAGCTCAGGCTGTATTTGAAGAATGTGTTATTGAATCTATTGATCGAGGCCTACAAGTAAATGGTTATATTACAGCCGCCAGTACATTAGTCAACAAGCGCTATGGGTATTTATTTCTAAAATGTAAATTAATTAGTACGGCAGAATGTAATACGGTTTATTTAGGACGTCCTTGGCACCCAGGTGGGAATCCAAATGCTGTGGCCAACGTTGTATTTATGTATTGTTACTTAGGCTCACATATTCATTTAGACGGCTGGACGGACATGTCAGGATTTAAAGCCAAAGATGCACGTTTTTATGAATATAAAAATGTTGGACCAGGGGCAAGTGTTAATGCATCTAGAAAGCAACTCACAGATGAGGATTCGAGGAAATATAGCAAAGCATATATCTTAGATGGCTGGGAGCCAAAAAGATAGGTAGAATTCAGTTAGCATTGCTTCAATTATAGTACTATCAAATATATTAGATGGGGGTTAGTAAATGTTTAAGTCTAAGAAGGTTTTTGGTTTAGTCTTTACCTTTGCTTTATTTGCAATGTTACTTTCTGCTTGCAGCAATAATGAAAGCACTTCAAGTGGTGACACTGACTCTTCTGGAAGTACGGGAGATTCAAGTGATGTCGATGTTAACTCAATAGAACCGATTGAGTTTTCTATTATGACAAACCTTCATACAGCAGAAACTCCTGATAAGAAAATTCAAGAACTAATCGAAGAAAGAACAGGCTACACGTTAGATATTCAATGGGTTCCAGACAGTAGTTATGAAGAAAGATTAAACACGGCATTTGCTACAGGTTCTTTCCCAGAAGCTGTTCGTGTTGGATTCCAACATTTAAATCAATTTAAAGATGCAATTCGTAACGATCAGTTTTGGGAGATTGGACCATATCTTGACCAATTTGAGTACTTAAGTAATTTTAATGATGAAATTCTAGCTAATACAACAGTAGACGGAAAAATTTATGGTATTTACCAGGGTAGACCATTATCTCGTCAAGGAATGATTTACCGTAAGGATTGGGCTGATAATTTAGGTCTTGAAGCACCAACAACAACAGACGAATTTATGGAAATGGTGAGAGCCTTTACTGAAGATGATCCAAATGGTACTGGGCGTAATGATACGATTGGTTTAGCAGATCGTAGTGACCTAGTATATGGTGGGTTTAAAACAGTTGCGTCTTGGTTTGGAACACCACATGAGTGGGGCGAAAAAGATGGAGAATTATTACCAGAATTTATGTTCCCTGAGTTTATGGAAACGTTAGACTTCTATCATGAAATGCATTCAAACGGTTATATTAACCAAGATTTCCCTGTAACAAGTAAGCAAGACCAAGTAGCTTTATTAACAAATGGTACAGCTGGTGTGTATGTTGGTTCAATGGAAGATGTGACAAGTCTTTATAATGATGCAAGTGCATTAAACCCAGATATTGAATTTGATGTTCATAACTATGTCGAAGGACCGCATGGTGAATTTGGGGTCTGGGCAATTCCTGGATTTAGTGAATTAGTAATGTTTCCTAAATCTGCCGTTGAGTCAGAAGAAAAGCTTCTTAGCATTCTAGGTTTTTATAACGAGCTTATGAATCCTGAGATTGCTAACATTCTTTATTGGGGAATTGAGGGAGAGCATTACGAAGTCATTGACGGAAAAGCTTCTGCAATTACAACAGATCAACAGAAAATAGATAGAGAGATTCGTCCATATTTAACACTAGAAGTTGGAGAGCCTGCGACGAATGGTCGTTACACCATATATACGGATTATGAAGTAAGACAAAAGGCAGACCAATTAATCTTAGAAAACAATGATTATTTAATTACAGATCCAACAATCATCTTAGATTCAGAAACATTTATACGCGATGGCGATAGATTAAAGCAAATGATTGATGATGCAACAGTTCGCTACATTCTTGGTCAAACGGATAAAGAAGGATTCGAAGCAGCGGTTGAAAACTGGAAATCACAAGGTGGAAACGCTGTTATTGAAGAATTCAACGCTTCATATCAAGAACAAAATTAACAACAAGAAGAAGGAATGGCGTTAACGCCATTCCTTCTTCTTGTTAGTATGTAAACTGAGAGATTCCCTTTTCAGGAAGAAATTCAGCTTATAATGTGATCACTGATAATGGTTATGTCACTTATACTCTGGAAACGAATCTCTACGAAACAATTACTAACTTGTCTAGTTATTTGATAATCACCATCTCAGTCGCTACTAAAAAACGTTGAAATATCAGTGTTTTTAAACCTTTTATGGCGTAATGATTATAGCTGTAATCAAACATTACTATTAGTATTTATCTTAGAAAGCGGTTACATTAATGTGATTTCACTCAGAAAGGAAGTTGTTAAATGGAGAATAATGTTGGACTAGAAAAATCTAAGACGCCATTACCGAAGCCCGATAGACGGGCTGAGTTAATGAGAAGCATTAAAAAAAATAAGTGGCTTTATTTAATGATAGCCCCGGGGCTTTTATACTTTTTTGTCTATAAGTATATCCCGATGTATGGCCTAATTATTGCGTTTCAAGACTATAAGCCTTATTTAGGAATTACAGGAAGTGAATGGGTTGGCTTTCAACACTTTGAGAGGTTATTTACAAGTCCTGAGTTTTGGATGATCTTCCGGAACACACTCGTCTTATTTGCCTTACAAATATTAGTGTTTTTCCCGATTCCCATTATTATTGCTCTAATGCTTAATGAAGTACGAAATCAAATGTTTAAGAAAAGTGTTCAAACGTTAATTTATATCCCACATTTTATGTCATGGGTTGTAATCGTTTCAATCAGTTTCGTCATGCTGACACTTGACGGGGGAATTATCAACTCTGTTATTGAAGCTCTTGGTTTTCAAAAGATTAATTTCTTAATGAATCCAGATACTTTCCGTCCAATGTATATTTTACAAGTTATTTGGAGAGAAGCAGGATGGGGAACGATTATATTTTTAGCTGCAATTGCGGCTGTTGATCCTCAGTTATATGAAGCGGCAAAAATGGATGGAGCAAACCGTTTGCGCCAAGCGTGGCATATTACACTACCAGCAATTCGCAGTGTCATTGTTGTTCTATTAATCTTGAAAATTGGCGATGTGTTGGAATTAGGTTTTGAGCATGTGTATCTTTTGCTAAATGCTTCGAACCGTGAAGTCGGGGAGATTTTCGATACTTATGTTTATACAGCTGGTTTAAAACAAGGTCAATTTAGCTATAGTACTGCAGTTGGTTTCTTCAAAGGGATTGTTGGATTAATCCTTGTTATGTTCGCTAACTGGTTAGCGAAGAAAGCTGGAGAAGAAGGAGTTTACTAGGGTTTTTAATAATAGAGAACAAATTAGGTTAGATCCATTTAAGGAGGAAGCATAATGGTTGGAGACAAGTCATTTGGCAGTCGTCTATTTAATTTTACAAACCTTACACTTTTGGCAATCATCGCGTTGCTTTGTGTCTTGCCGTTTATTCATGTATTAGCTGCTTCATTTACAACTAGTGCAGAATTAGCAGAAAAGCGATTTGTATTATTCCCTACAGTTTGGAGTTTAGATGCATATAGATACATTTTCTCTACAGACACCGTAATGAGATCAATGATGATTTCCATTGGAGTAACGTTAGGTGGAACAGCATTTAGTATGTTCTTATCGACACTCACAGCATATGGACTTTCGCGACAGGATCTAGTTGGTAGAAGATTTATCATGTTCTTCATCGTTTTCACGATGTTATTTAATGGAGGGATGATCCCGACATTCTTAGTTGTTCAACAAACGGGCTTACTAAATTCATTAGCTGCTCTCGTTATTCCTGTTGCTATTAATGCCTTTAATATGATTATTCTAAAAAGTTTCTTCCAAAATCTTCCTGCGGGTTTAGAGGAGTCAGCAAAGATTGATGGTTGTAGTGATTTTGGAATATTATTCCGAATTGTTATCCCATGTTCGATGCCAGCGATTGCAACAATCTCTTTATTCTATGCGGTAACTTATTGGAACACGTATATGCATGCAATTCTTTATCTGAGTGATTCGTCTAAATGGCCTGTACAAGTTTTATTAAGACAAATCGTTGTTTTAGCTAGCGGATTAAACTATGACGGGGCAGAGTTCACAAGTGTTCCACCACCTGAAATCACAATCAAAATGGCTGTAATTGTTGTTGCGACGATTCCTGTATTAATTGTTTATCCTTTCTTACAGAAGTATTTTGCTAAAGGTGCTTTAATTGGTTCAATGAAAGGTTAATAGGTCAAATGGATGCAGCATGATAAGTAGCTAGGCTTTTGAGAGATAAATTGGTACTTTTTATTTCCTAGCTACTCATCTTACTTCCTAGTGAAATGTTATGAAAGTAGGTGGGGATTTGGGGATGAGTTCAATAAACTTTCAATCTATTTTGGAGAAACTGGATCATCATTATCATGGGTTGCTCCGATGGTTAGGTGGTCAATACGATCCAAGCACAGGCGGCTTCTACTATGCTAGGAGCTCGATAGCAGATCATCGTTTTAGCCCTGATATAGAGTCGACTGCACAAGCCTTAAATATACTGCTTCGGAATGATTTAGTAAACGAAATGCCACAACAGATGAAACAGCAAATGGTTCGCTTTTTTCAAAATAAACAAGTGGAGAAAACTGGTTATTTTTACGATGAAAATCCATTAATGGAAAAGGATGAAGTAATGGTTCATCGAGCAATTAATTATGCTGTGAATTCACTGAACAGGCTTGGTAGTACACCTCTTTATCCTTTACCACTGAAGGCGAAGTCGGCTCCAGATTACGTTGAAACACCTAAGACCTACTTAGAAAAATGGAGAAGCATTGATCTTCGCAATAGTTGGAGAGGTTGTGATCTTCTCGCAACTTCCTGTGTTTATATCGGTGAAATGGATGAGGAAAAACAAGAGACATATTTAAAAGAGGCTGTTAGTTACCTTGAATCAATTCAAGACAAAGAAACAGGTCTGTGGGGAGAAGGGAGCTTGTATGTTCAAATTTCTGGAACGTTTAAGCTTCATACATTTTATAGTAAATTTCAAATTCCAATGCCTAACACCGATAAAATTTATCAAAGTATCTTAACATGTCTAAGAACTGAAGAAGCTGAAGATATGTGCTACATCAGGAATCCGATTGATTTACTATCTTACATGAACTGTTCGCTACCGAAAGGAGACTTAGCTGAGATCCTTGAAATTACGGCTCATAATCTTAGTAAGTTAAAGAGAGAAGATGGCGGATTTTCTAGGGAAATAACTTCTTCTCCACCAGCACCGAATGTTGCTCAAGTAAAAAGAGGAGAATTCTATCCAGGAATGCCTGAAGCCGTTTTATTAGGGAAAGGGCTTTATGAGGGGGATATGAACGCTAGTACACAAGCTACATTGATTCGACTTCAGTGTTATCGTTTAGCAGGTATTCATCCACAGCCACTTAAGGATGCTTCGAAATTCTATTCATATTTTTAATGAAAAGGGTTGATTGTTTTAAGTAATCAAGTAGAGAGAAGTGTTGTAAAAGCATGAAACTACTTTCAGTGCCAAAAGAAAAACGGTTATCAAAACAAGCAGTTATTACGCTTGTGAATCATACAATTTTTCAATTTGGGAACTCTTTATCATTGATTTTTATTAACTTGTATTTATGGCGCTTAACAGAAAGTTTAGTAGTTAATGGTTTGTTTAATTTGACTGCTATATTATCGCAAGCAATCGCAACTTTAGTAATTGGGAAAATCGCAAAGCAAAAAGGACATCTCGTCATTTATCGGTATGGCATTTTTCTAACAGCATTGTTTTACTTATGTATCGTCGTTACTCAAGAGAATATGGTTCATTATTTTATGTGGTTTGCTTTATTAAGAGGTATTTCTCAAGCGACTTATTGGTTAAGTTATTTTACGCTTGCGCATGAAGTATCTAGCAATCAAAATCGGCATCGTTATCTAGGCTGGAACCAAGTTCTAATGGGATTAGCGAATTTAGTAGGTCCTGCTGTTGCAGGGGTTGTGATTAGTTGGCATACAGAGCTTACAGGGTATGTAATTGTTTTTTCTGTTGCGTTTATCATGTTTATCATCGCGACGATTGGTAGTGTCAGGATTGAAAAGGTAGAAACTCACCATAAAGAATATTACATGAAATATATTGGTCAAATCATTAAGAAAAGAAAAGGATTTGGAAGATCGTTATTTGGATGGTTTATTATTGGATTTCCACAAGGAATTTTAATGTATATTCCTCCGATCTTATTGTTTACAATTTTTCCTAATGAAAGCTTTATAGGATATATGAATGTTTTATTTCTAAGTTTATCAATTCTTGCTAGTTATATTATTTCACGAATTGCAAATTTGGAATCAACAAAGCGCTATTTATATATTTCAGCAATTGGAATGTTAGTTTCTTCAATGTTTTTACTATCGGAGATTTCGATTTGGACAGTCGTTTTGTTTATGGCTATTCAGTCATTATTTAAGCCGTTACAAGCAAACACATACGCAGTCTACTATTTTCAATGGCTTGATTTTATTCCGTTAAAAGAGAATTTTCGTGTAGAATCCGTTGTGTTACGTGAGGCACTTATCAATTTAGGCAGAGGTTTAGGTATTGTCTTATTTATGGTCTTTTCAACTGAAATAAATCCAGAGACAATACCGTGGATACTTGTATTTGTTATGGCGATTCAAATACTTATTCCGAGTCTTGCAAAAAAACACAATTAGAAGGGTGAGTTAACTGTGACAACAATCGGCAAGTGGGAAATTGTAGACAAAGGGGTCAAGAGAAAGATTCACCAACCTGGAAAGCAGTTAATGATGATGGAGGTTGAATTTGAAGCTGGTGGAATCGGGGTGGAGCATAGTCATCCACATGAACAATACACATACTGTCTTTCTGGAAAATTTGAATTTAAAGTCGCGGGCGAGACCATTGTACTAACAAAGGGAGAAACCTTATATATACCAGGTGAGGCCATACATAGCTGCCTTGCACTTGAAGATGGCTCACTTCTTGATACATTCACACCACTAAGAGAGGATTTACTTGACTTTTCATAAAGTCATTTACGAGCCGAGGAGTTATTCGATTAGAACATAGATCTACGTTATAAATTCTAGGAGGTTCCACACATGTTGGTTTATGATATTACTCATTTTGGTGCAAAAGGAGATCGGTTAACAGACAACACGAAAGCAATCGCAGATACGATACAGGCGTGTCATGAAGCTGGTGGAGGAACGGTGTATATTCCAGCAGGTACTTTTTTAACAGGGCCAATCGAGCTTAAAAGTGATATGACATTGCATATTGAAACGGGTGGTGTGGTGCTGTTTCATACTGCTTTTGATCAATATAAGCCTGTTCAAACAAGATGGTCAGGTTATGAATGTTATGGTTATTCACCACTTATCTATGGAAATGGCCTGAAAAATGTCATGATTAGAGGAAATGGAATATTTGACGGTCAAGGAGCCGCGTGGTGGCAAAAGTATCATGACATAAAAAATGGAGAACTGTATTCCTCATCCGTAACGAAACATTTAATGGAATTGAATGTTTCAAAAATTGATATGGCTACAAATTTAGTTGAATGGAAGACTCAATTTTTACGACCACCTTTGCTTCAACTCATTCATTGTGAACAAGTTACACTTGAGGGAATCACATTGCAAAACTCGCCATTTTGGAATACGCACTTAGTCTATTGTAATCATGTCTCAGTACGAGGAGTTACGTTTAAAAATCCTGCTGATACACCAAACGGAGATGGATTTGATATTGATTCATGCTCGAATGTGCGTGTTTCTGATTGCCATTTTGATGTAGGTGATGATTGTCTTTGTTTGAAATCTGGAATCAATGAAGATGGAAGAAGAGTGGGGCGTCCGACAGAAAATGTCACCGTCACAAATTGTACGATGCAAGCTGGTCACGGTGGGGTTGTAATGGGAAGTGAGAATTCTGGTGGGATAAGAAATGTAGTCGTGTCTAACTGTGTGTTCATTGGAACAGATCGTGGCATTCGAATTAAAACGAATCGAGCGCGTGGAGCTTATATTGAAAACATACTAGTAAATAACATCTTTATGGATAATGTCCTATGTCCATTAGCAATTAATTCTTTTTATCGTTATGGGATTGATGAAGCCGACCCCCTAATGACAAGGCAAGAAGCGATTCCTGTTACGGAAAAAACACCGAAAATCAAACATATTCAAATCAGCAATGTCACAGCTAAAAATTGCCGTGCTTCTGCCGGATTTATTTACGGCCTACCTGAAATGCCGGTGGAAGATGTATCGTTGCGTCATGTCACGTTCGAAACAACACTTGATCCAAATGAGCAAGGTGGAGAACCGGATATGGTGAAAGAGGAGATTCATATGGCGGGAGAGGGGATTTATTGCAAGCATGTTGATGGCATTGAATTTCACCGAGTAAGAGTTGAAACAAGACAAGGGCCCGCATTAATGATGGATGATGTTCGGAATGTCGATATTGACCATTTACTTATGAAAAACCGTCATACGAATACACCTGTTATCGAAATTGGTGGTGTTAAGAATATTTACCTTTCAGGCCGTCAAGTTAGGCAGTTAGGAGACGATTATATTTCTGCACAAGATAGTCGATATCTAGAAAGTATTGTAAGAAGTTAACGGTATGTAGGTCTAATTTCTAGTTGGAGGAAGAAGAAATGTGGTCGCCTGATCTTTTTTTAAAGCAACTATATGGAGATTTACTAAAAAAACATAACAATTATGATGCACATTGGAAAACAAGATTAAAAGGCCATCTTCAAAATTCGTTAGGTGATTTTTCTCATTTGCGAGCAGAATTAAACCCAATAACGCTAGGAAAAGTAGAGTATGAAGATTATTTTCGTCTAAGAGTTGAAATAACAACATCTCATTCTCTTAAGATGCCGATTTATGTGCTAATACCAAAGATGAGAAAAATAGTGAAGCGCCCAGCTGTGTTGGCTCTACATGGGCATGGGTATGGAAGCAAAGAGGTTGTCGGTTTGCATCCTGGTGGTTTGGAGAACAAAGGCAATCCAGGTATTCATAAGAATGTAGCAGTTGAATTGGTAAAAAAAGGAATGGTTGTCATTGCTCCTGAGCTTGTTGGTTTTGGAGATCGAAAGTTAACTCGTGATAAAACGAAAGAACTTGCGACGGACAATTCTTGTTTTGAACTATCTAGCCAACTTTTATTAATGGGCAAAACATTAGCAGGGCTTAGGGTGTTTGAATGTCGCAGGGTACTTGACTATATGGAAACAATGGAAGAGATTGATTCCGCTCACATAGGCTGTATCGGACTTTCAGGCGGTGGATTAGTTGCAGGTTTTACTTCCGCATTAGACCTTCGAATTAGAGCTACGGTTATTAGTGGATATACAAATACATTTAAAGGAAGCATTATGGCAAGAAGGCATTGTCTTGATAACTATTTACCGGGAATTCTTATTCATGCGGAATTACCAGAGTTATTAGGCTTAATTTCACCGAGGCCATTATTTGTTGAAGCAGGTATTTGGGATCACCTTTTTCCGTATACAGAAGTGAAAAATGCTCTACGAACGATAGATAGTATCTATAAAAGTGACGACGCTTCAAGTCATTTATCGGCTCATTTCTTCGAGGGAGGACATGAAATTTGTGGTGAAAGGTCTTATGACTGGTTAATTCAACAACTTAATATTGAAACGTAGAGATAAGGTGATTAATTTTACGGATATAATAAAGGAGAGATCTAGGTGGAGACCTTTAAGAACCCCATTTTACCAGGATTTTATCCAGATCCGTCCATTTGCCGGGCAGGTGAGGATTATTATTTAGTTACATCGTCATTTGAGTACTTCCCTGGTGTTCCGATTTTTCATAGTAAAGACCTTGTGAATTGGCGTCAAATTGGGCATGTACTCGATCGCCCATCACAATTAAATTTAGAGAACATTCCTTGTTCAAAAGGAATCTATGCTCCTACAATTCGCTACTGTAATGGCGTATTTTATATGATAACGACATTCGTAGAAAGTCAAACTGGGGAAAGAAGAAACTTTTATGTAACAGCAACCGACCCAGCTGGAGCTTGGTCAGAACCAATTTGGTTAGAGGATGCACCTGGTATTGATCCTTCTTTATTTTTTGATGAAGATGGGAAGGTCTACTTTACAGCTAATCGAGTTCCACCAGAAGGACAGCAATATGCAAAACACATGGAAATCTATTTACAAGAATTAGATTTAGAATCTCAAAAACTTGTAGGGCCAAAATATAGTTTGTGGGACGGGGCTTTGAAGCAAATTCATGCACAAGAAGGTCCACATGTTTACCGGGTGGATGGGATGTACTATTTACTAATTGCAGAAGGAGGAACCGGGTTCACTCATTCTGTCACGATAGCAAGAAGTGAAACGATTACAGGCCCATATGAAGTGTGCAAAACAAATCCAATTTTAACGCATCGTCATTTAGGAAGGCAATATCCGATTATCAACGTAGGGCATGCAGATATGGTTCAAACGCAAACCGGAGAATGGTGGATGGTTTGTTTAGCATCACGTCCGTATGGCGGCAATTTCAGTAATCTTGGAAGGGAAACGTTTTTAGTTCCTTTTGTTTGGGAAAAGGGTTGGCCAGTTGTAAATCCAGGCAAAGGCATTATAGAGGAAGAAATGCCTCGACCGAAATTGAAATTACACCGCTGGTCAGTTGAGCCAGCATGTGATCATTTTGATGGAGAGCATCTGGGACAGCAATGGAATTTCATTAGAACTCCTGAAGAAGAATTTCATTCATTAAATGAGCGCCCTGGCTGTGTAACATTAAAAACAAGGCCTGAAACCATTATGGAACAATCAAGCCCTAGCTTTATCGGAAGAAGACAGCAGCATATGAATTTTGTTGCAAGGACGCTATTGGAATTTAAACCAAAGTCAAATGAAGAGGTAGCTGGGCTCGTTTTATTACAAAGCAAGGATTTTCAAATTCGGATGGAGTGCACACAAATAAATGATGAGCAAGTTATTCGTTTAATTAAAAGAGAAAAAGGTGAGGACAGTACTTGGTCAGTTAAGAAAATAACATCTGAAAGAATCTATCTAAAAGTTGAGGCTTATGGCCAAGATTATAACTTCTATTATTCAGAGAAGCCAGAAGAATGGAAGGTATTAATTGAAAATGTTGATGGACGCATTCTTAGTATGGAAGCTGATGGGGGCTTCGTCGGGACGTATATCGGCCTCTATACTAGTAGCAATGGACATCAATCAGATAACTCGGCTTATTTTCACTATTTTGAGTATCTGTAATGAATCTAATTAATAAACAAGACTTTAAGGAGGAATTGTTATGACAAATCAAACGGTAATAAACGGAAAAAGTGCATTAGAGTGGGCAAAGAAAGCAAGTGAAAGTCTGATGAAGCAATATGAGCCAATTATGCTACCTCCGGCCAACCGTTGGCATTATCACCAAGGTGTGTTTTTATGTGGGCTCCACAGTGTTTGGCAGGAAACAAATAACCAAGACTATATTCAATACTTTAAGGAATATGTTGATAAATTAGTTGATGAAAATGGCAACTTTTATTTTGAGCGTGATCAGTTAGATGCGATCCAGCCAGGCTTACTATTGCTACCTTTGTATCAACATACTGGTGAAGAGCGTTATAAAGTGGCAGCAACGAAACTTCGCAATCTGCTAAATACAATTAATATAACGAGTGAAGGAGGCTTTTGGCATAAAGACAAGTATCCTTACCAAATGTGGCTGGATGGATTATATATGGCAGGGCCATTTACCTTACAATATGGTCAGCAATTCAATGAACCAGAATTAATTGATCTGGTCCTACACCAAGAAGCTTTAATGAGAAAAAATACAAAAGATCATCGTACGGGACTTTATTTTCATGGATGGGATGAAAGTGGTAAAACACCTTGGAGTGTACCTGAAACTCATACAGCTCCAGAGATTTGGGGCAGATCACTAGGTTGGTACGGTTTAGCAGTAGTAGACCTTATTTCGTTGTTACCAGATCAGCATCCGAAGAAATCAGAGCTTATCGAAGTTCTTCAAAACCTAGTTGGAAATTTAATTCGTTATCAAGATGCAGAATCGGGTTTATGGTATCAAGTAATTGATAAAGGGCACCTTGAGGACAATTGGTTAGAGAGTTCTTGTTCAAGTCTATTTGTTTATACGATTGCTAAAGCAGTGCGACTTGGATATATTGACGATAAATATTATGAAAATGCGAAAAAAGGTTTTGAAGGTATTATTACCCATGCCATTAAATTAGATGAGCATGATAATGTAATCTTAACAGGAATATGTATTGGCACGTCCATTGGTGTATATGATTATTATGTTGAACGGGAAACAAGTGAAAATGATTTACACGGAGTAGGGGCATTTATTCTCGCAAGTATGCAAATGTATCAACTAGAAAAGAAATAAGCTTACCATTCTGTCTGAAGCTTCTCGAGCAGGAGGGAAATAATAGGTTTTCCCTCCGAAGAAGCTTTGTTAGTGATATAGTAAACATATACATTCAGCTAGAGCAGTACTGGAAGGAAGGTAAGAGATTATGAGATTGACGTTGAAATTACTATTACCTATTGTCTTCATTGTTATTATAAGTGGTTGTAATAACAATGAAGACACTTTTGATTTATTGATTTTCTCCGAGATTCAAAATAGTAAAGTTGAAGAAGTAGAGCGTTTCGTAAAGAAAGCTGATGTATTTGAAGAAGATAAGTTTACCGTTCAGATGCATCCTGTTACTTACGAGCGACTAATTGTTGAGATTGCCTCGCATAATGGGGATCTATATTTGTTAGATGAGGAGCTTATGTCAGCTGCCTATGACCCTATAGGTTTATATCCATTGGATGAAGCGTTAAATGAGGATTGGTTTCTCAAGACGCCAAGAGAATACAAGGCATTGAATCCTGAAGAGGGGATTGAGAGCGTCTATGCTTTTCCTTTAGGGAATCAATCAAACCTTTTAAACTCTTTAGGGGTACAATTAGAAAAACCATTAGTAGCGATCATACCGATCTACAGTGGAAATAAAGCGTTTTCAATAGAGCTTCTTCAGTATATAATAGAGAGTAACTAGAATTCTAGTTCGTGAAAGGAGGCATGACTATGGAAATGAATGGCTTTATGGGAAGTTTTTATAGGATTAGCATATTTATTTCTCGTCTTGCTTATATTAATTTTTTATGGATTTTATTTACGCTTATGGGGGTCATCATTTTTGGTTTCATGCCTGCAACAGTAGCAATGTTTGCTGTAACAAGGAAGTGGGTAAATGGAGCAGAAGATTTTCCGATATTTAAGACATTTTGGCAATTTTATAAGGAAGAATTTTTAAAGGCTAATTTATATGGACTATTTTTTGTTTTTACTGGTTACATCATTTATATTAATTTTCTATTAGTAGCCGATCAAGTGTTGTGGATGACAATTGCAAGGTATATTCTGCTTGTTATTAGCATTTTATTTATTGTAACGGTATTAATGTTCTTCCCAGTATATGTTCATTTGAAACTGAAAGGTTCTGAATATTTGAAAACGGCTTTATTTCTTGGCCTTGCTTATCCCCAGTATACAGTCATTATGGTGTTTGGGATTGTTGGGATCCAGTATTTAATGATGTTTCTACCTGGATTGATCCCGTTCTTTACTGCCAGTTTAATGGCTTATTTATTAGTACGGATAGCTAATATTATATTTAGAGTTGTAGAAAGAAAAAATCAAGCGATTGAAGAAGATCAAATGGCAAAAGAAATTCAAGTTTACTAGAAAAAGAGGTTTGGACATAAGTAAAGTGTTTTATTGAAAGTACGAACAATGAGCTATGCATCTATTACGTTCGGGTTTTCGTGTATTAAAACTCTTTTGTCCAGCCTCATTATTAAAACACCAAATAACAACGTTGTTATCGAGTGAGAGGAGTAAAATGAATGAAGAAAATTGTTGTTTGTGGTTTGAGTAATAGAGCACTTGATATGTTTATCATGCCGATATTGACGAAATTTAATGACATCAATCAAATTGTTGGTTTGTTGGATCGTGATATGAAAAGAATCGAATTATGCAAAGAGCGTTTTCCTGAATTAACAAATGTACCGGCTTATACACCGCTTGAATTTTCTCATATGGTTAAAGAGACAGAAGCGACAACCGTTATTGTTACGAGCCGTGATGATACGCACGTTGATTACATTCTACAAAGTTTGGAACATGACTTAGATGTCATTAGTGAAAAACCAATGGTTACTACGAGTGAAGATGCAAAAAAAGTAGTGGAGGCCGAAGGAAAAAGCAAAGGTCGTGTAACGGTTGCATTCAATTATCGTTATAATCCGTTTCATCGAAAGATCAAAGAAATAATTCTAGAGGGCAAAATCGGGAGAGTGACATCTATTGATCTGAATTGGTACATTGATACGTACCACGGAGCAAGTTATTTTAAAAGATGGAATCGTATGAGAGAGTTCTCAGGTGGACTATCTGTCCATAAATCGACCCATCACTTTGATTTAGTTAACTGGTGGATTGACCAGAAGCCGGAAGAGGTTTTTGCATTTGGAGCTCTTAACTATTATGGGAAAGACGGTGAGCTTAACCCGAGTTCGGTTAATAATCGCTATTGCGGTACTTGTACCGAAAAACAACTATGTGATTATTATACAAGGTGGTCAAATCGATCAGACTCCATTTTAGTGAACGATGATCATATTAGAATGGAAGCAACACAAAACTATACCGATTATAGACCAGATGCCTGTATTTTCGATCATGAAATTGACATTGAAGATACTTATGTGGCTACGGTTAAATATGATCGTGGTGCTTTATTAAGTTATTCAATTAACTTTTCGGTTCCTTATGAGGGGTATCGTCTTGCTATAAATGGAACCAAAGGTCGAATTGAGACACAGGAATTTCATGAGTTAAGTCGAGTTCCTTTCCCAGTCCCTACCCAAACGATTGATTATTTTCCTTTATTTGGTTCAAAAGAGGTTATTCATGTCGTTCAAACAGAAGGTGGGCATGGTGGAGGAGATCCAATTATTCAAGAAGATCTCTTTTTAGGAGTCGATCCTAACAGACCATATGAAATATTAGCAGGCACAGAAGCGGGAGCTTATTCAATTGCAGTGGGAGAGGCAGTCTGGAAATCGAGCAAACAAAATAAGTCAATATCAATAAATGAGTTATTAGGAAATTATATTTTAGAGAAAAATTAATCATGTTGGAGGGTTTTAGAATGGATGTAGTAACAATTGGAGAATCAATGGCTGTATTTAGTCCAGAATCAACACCATTAATGAGGTACGCAGCAACTTATTCGAGAAAATTCGGGGGAGCAGAATCAAATGTCGCAATCGGTTTAACTAGATTAGGGCATCAAGTTGGTTGGATTAGTAAAGTAGGGAATGATGAACTTGGTAAGGGCTTACTATCGTTCATAAGAGGTGAGGGAGTCAATGTCGATCAAGTAAAAGTTGATGCCAGTGCTCCTACGGGGCTTTACTTTAAAGAGGTAAGAAGTGCGAGTAATGTTCGTGTTGAGTATTATCGAAAAGGATCTGCAGCTAGCCAACTCACTCCTAATGATTTGAATGAGGATTACATTGCAGGAGCACAGTTTCTTCATATTACAGGAATTACACCGGCATTAAGTGAAAGTTGTTATGAAACGATTATGCACAGTATCTCCATTGCAAAGGAAAATGGTGTAAAGGTTGTTTTTGATCCAAACTTACGTAAGAAATTATGGTCAGAAGAGCGGGCGAGACAAGTTTTACTTGAGATTGCAGCAAAATCTGATGTTGTGCTCCCAGGTGTAGCAGAAGGTGAATTTATGTTTGGAGAGCAAGATCCAGAAAAGTTAGGGGAACTGTTCTTAAATTATGGTGCTTCATTAGTCATTATTAAAGTCGGAGCAAAGGGAGCCTATTATTTTACAAAAGAGGAGCAACAGTTAGTTCCTGGATTTCCTGTTGATCAAGTGATTGATCCTGTTGGAGCTGGCGACGGGTTCGCAGCAGGTGTGATTTCAGGGTTATTGGACCAATTAAGCCTTTATGAAGTAGTTGAGCGTGCAAATGCAGTCGGTGCTTTGGCTACACAAATTCCTGGTGATTTTGAAGGTTTGCCAACAAGAGAAGAAATTGACCAATTTTTGAATGCTACTGATGTGGAAGATATTAATAGATAATAGTTTGTTTAAAGGGCCCAAATTATGTGATTTGGGCCCTTTTCATTTTAATAAATTTGTTAACTCACGGTAAAGGTGCACAAGAATCTACTATGCTTAATTCTGGTTCGAGAATAATCGAATTTTCAGCCGTCTCTCCCTCTATAATAGTTAATAAGGTTTGACTAATGTGTTGGGCAATCCGAGTTATAGGCACTCCTACAGTTGTCAATCGCACATCTAGATTTTCAGCCTGAGGAATGTTGTCATAGCTAATGATCGATAAATCGGTAGGAATCGTTAATCCTATTTCGCTGGCAGCCCGTAGAATGCCACGTGTTAAATCGTAACTTCCACTTACAATTGCTGTAACCTGCTTGTTTGATGATAAAAGCGATTTTGCAGCAAGATAACCATCATGTACTTCTAGTCCATTTGTCGGAACGATAAACTCAGGTGAGTCACTTGGTCGCTCAATACCCATAGCTTCTAAAAAACCTAAAAGTTTGTCTTTTTGCATAGGGTCGGTAGAAGAAAGATCTCCAATAAACGCAATATGTTGATGGCAAATTGTTTGTAAATAATCTACTGCTATTTTAATCGCAAGACGTCTATTTACATCAATAGTAGGAAAGCTAGAATGTTGTTCAATTCCATAGTAGAGGATCGGTACGGTTGATTGGATTTTCAGATTATTTATTTCCTCTTCGGTTTCACCGAACACTAATATAGCATCTACTTGAAATCGGTTAAATGTCGCAATGGCCGACTCCAGCTTATTAATAGATAATAAAGTCGTATAAGAATGTTCTTCAAGAAGGTCATTAATTTTCGTAATTAAGATAGATGGAGCGACTCTTTCAACACTTGGCCAAGCGACTCCAATTGTAAATGATTTCTTTTGTACGAGACTTCTCGCTGCAACATTCGGTTGATAACCTAATTCTTCTGCAATTTTTAAAATCTTCGTTTTTGTAGGCTTTTTTACTAGGGGACTATCTCGTAAAGCCTTTGAAACGGTTGAATAACTAACACCAGCATGTTTGGCAATATCTTTTATTGTTACGCTCATACATAAGCCTCCATTACAATAACAACGTTGTTAATCTATTTACTTATTATAGCAAAGTAAAGTAAGATTTATAAGAGGTTGACTGATTCCCGAAGAGAAGTTCCATGACCAAATTTTGATATAGGAGTTTATCCGATGCTTAAAACAATTAATTCACAATTAGAAAAGAAAATGCCTTATTTGACACCGATAAGTGTTATCGTTGGGTTACTTTTAGCAGATGCGATAAGTTCATGGGTTATTATTGTTCCGTGGATTTTTGCGTTTATTACACTATCAAGCAGTGTTGGTGTTAAATTAGAAAAAATGAAAAATGCCCTTTTGCATCCTGGCCCGATTTTGCTGTCATTAATCATTATTCAAGTGATCATGCCTTGTATTGCATATGTGGTGGGGCATATGTTCTTTTCAGGCGAGTATCTTACAATTGTCGGCATCATTATTGCGTTTGTCATTCCTACAGGTGTCATTAGTTTAATGTGGGTATCAATCTATAAAGGTAATACATCTGTGACGTTGTTAATCGTTTTAATTAATACGTTGCTTTCCCCTCTACTCATTCCTTTTTCGCTTCAAGTACTAGTTGGAGCAAGTGTTGAGGTAAATACAACGAGTTTAATGTCGAGTTTGTTTTTTATGATTGTCGTTCCATCTTTACTCGGAATTGCGCTAAATTACTTCCCTTTTACGAAGCAGAGGGATGTGAAATCAACGTTAGCCCCTTTTTCTAAAGTTGGCTTAATGTTAGTTATTGGAATTAATGCCTCAGTTGCTGCACCTGTCGTAACGTTTGATACAGGCTTAGTGAAAATTGCATTTGTGATCTTTCTTCTTGCCTCGTCAGGTTACTTACTGGGAGTGTTGGCTGGGAAAATGTTAAAAATTAATAATGACGTTGTCATCAGTCTGCTATTCAATTGTGGAATGAGAAATATTAGTGTTGGTGCTGCAATTGCCATTTTATATTTTCCACCGCAAGTTTCTGTTCCTGTTGTAATGGGAACTCTGTTTCAACAAACGCTTGCTGCGATATATGGGCGAATTCTAGTAACTTATCTAAAGAAAAAAGAATCAACAAAACAAGCTCTTAAAATAGTAAATTAAAAAATTGACAATTGAATGAAGCTTCTATAAAATTAAAAATAACAACGTTGTTATTTTATTAAACTCTAATATTACTAAAGGAGGTCAGCATGAATTCTACTTATATTTTAGTAAATAAGGCTGATAATGTAATAGTTACACTTAAAGATTACAAAAAAGGGGAAACCCTTACATTTGAAGATAATGAAATCGTGCTACAGGAAGATGTAGCCGTTGGTCATAAAGTAGCAATTAAAGGAATTGAACAAGGACTGGATGTGGTCAAATACGGTTTTCCGATTGGTCATGCAACAGAAGCCATTCAGGTAGGTCAGTGGGTACACACTCATAATACGAAGACGAACTTATCTGGAACGTTGGAGTATTCGTATTCACCAGAGACTACTTCTTACTCACAGAAACCTGTACAAGAAAGAACGTTTAAAGGGTATGTCCGCACAAATGGTGAGGTTGGAATTCGTAATGAAATTTGGATTGTTAATACAGTTGGTTGTATTAACAAAACAGCAGAACTTTTAGCAAAGACAGCAGACCAATCTTTTAGAGGAAAGGGAGTCGATGGAGTTTATCATTACCCGCATCCATTCGGGTGTTCTCAGCTCGGTGACGACCTTACAAATACACAGAAAATATTAAGTAATTTAGTGCACCATCCTAATGCTGCTGGAGTACTCGTGCTTGGATTAGGCTGTGAAAACAATCATATCAGTGAATTTAAAAAGGTGATCGGTGAATATGATGACAATCGAGTCAAATTTCTAGGTGTTCAAGAAGCATCGGATGAATTAGAAGACGGGTTAGAGTTAATAGAGCAATTGGTCACATACGCACAATCATTTGAGCGTGAAGAAGTCCCTGTTTCAAAGCTAAAGGTTGGATTGAAATGTGGAGGTTCAGACGGTTTTTCTGGTATTACAGCTAACCCATTAGTCGGTTCGTTTTCAGATAAATTGATTGCCCATGGCGGCACTTCCGTTTTAACAGAAGTACCTGAAATGTTTGGCGCTGAAACAATATTAATGAATCGGGCAAAAAATGAAAAGGTTTTCAATTCGATCGTTGAATTGGTGAATGGCTTTAAGGAATATTTCATTAAACATGATCAAGTTGTTTATGAAAATCCATCGCCTGGAAATAAAAAAGGTGGAATTACCACTTTAGAAGAAAAGTCATTAGGGTGTGTACAAAAGGGTGGATTTGCACCAGTGAACGATGTCTTGCCATATGGTGGACGGGTAACAACTCCTGGCTTAAATTTAGTTCAAGGACCGGGAAATGACCTAGTTTCCGTGACAGCTTTGGCAGCTTCAGGAGCTCACATTGTGATTTTTACTACGGGTAGAGGAACGCCATTCGGTGGCCCAGTTCCAACGGTAAAGATGTCTACAAATACACCGCTTTTCGAGAAAAAGAAAAATTGGATCGACTTTAATGCAGGAGAGCTCGTAAATGGAAAAGAGTTGGACACAGTAACTGACGAATTATTTGAATACATCATTCAAATCGCTTCTGGTGAGGAACACACCAATAATGAAAGATACGGATTTAAAGAAATTTCTATCTTCAAAGACGGTGTTATTTTATAAGTATCTCTTACAGTAGTATGTTTTGAAAAAGGGAAACAACTAAAGGAGTGAAGAAATGTGAAACAATTAAGCCGTTCGATTACAGCAGAACTATCAGCTAATGTCAAATATGAGAAGCAAGACGATTTACCGGAGAAAATTATTCAGTTTGGTGAAGGGAATTTCCTTAGAGGATTCGTTGACTGGATGGTTCATGAGATGAATAAGCAAGGCTTATTTAATGGAAAAGTAGTGGCGATTCAACCAACTCCACATGGAAAAGTTGTTCCTAAACTGAAGGCGCAAAATTGTTTGTACACGTTAGCGCTAAGGGGAATTGAAAATGGTCAAGTAGTTGAAAGCAATGAAATCATCTCATCAATATCTAGAGCAATTAACCCATATAGTGATTGGGAGCAGGTACTGAAAGTAGCTGAATCCAAAGATCTTGAGTTTGTCTTTTCCAATACAACAGAAGCTGGTTTAACTTATTTAGAAGAAGCCTATAATCCAACGAGTTCACCTTTATCCTTTCCTGGTAAAGTAGCGGCTTTCTTGTATCATCGGTATCAAGTGATGAATGGCAGTCCTGATGCTGGGCTAGTAATGATTCCTTGTGAATTAGTTGAAGGTAATGGAGATGTTTTGAAAGAGCTTGTCGTTCGTTATGCAACAGACTGGAAATTATCAACTGATTTTATTCAATGGGTGGAGGAGTGCAATCAATTCTGTAACACTTTGGTTGATCGTATCGTTACGGGCTACCCGAAAGATAACATTGATCAGTACAATGAGCTTTTAGGTTATGAAGATGTTTTGTTAACAGCAGGGGAGCCTTATCACATGTTTGCAATTGAGGCAAATGAGGATGTTTCAATGCGGCTGCCTTTTGACAAAGCTGGTTTAAATGTTAAATGGGGAGACGTTACCCCATACAGAGAATTAAAAGTACGTCTTTTAAACGGCCCACATACAATGATGTTCGCAGCTTGTTATTTATCGGGAGTTGATACGGTCTTAGAGGCGATGGAAGACGAAAATTTAAGTGAATTTATTAAGCAAGGTATCTATGAAGAAATCTTACCAACTGTGAAGATGGAAGACTCAGAGAAAAGACAATTTGTCGATTCGGTTATCGAACGATTTTTAAACCCTTACAATAAGCACTATTTGGCTGATATCGGTATGAATGCTGTTTATAAATTTAAATCGCGTTTAATTCCATCTTTATTAGACTACGTAAAGGCAGAGAATAGTTTGCCTCGATCAATCGTCTTCTCACTTGCAGCTCTTTTTGTTTATTACCGTTCAGACCGTACAGAAGGGGAATTTTTAATTGGAAAAAGAGAAGCTGATGAATATACGATTCGAGATAATAAAGAAGCAATTACTGCTTTTTCAAATGCTTGGAATGACTTTGATGGTAGTGAGTCTGGATTAGAAAATTTAGTTAGTGGATTACTTGAGAGAAGTGACCTGTGGGGCATGAACTTAAATGAGATAATCGGATTACAAGATATGCTTGTTGCATTTTTGAGTAACATTTTACAGGATGGAATGAAAGAAAGTGTAAAGAAGAGAACTGAACTAGCAACAAAATAAGAGACAAAAGTCGGATTGGAGAAAAAAATGGGATTATTGGAACAAATTACGGAGAGTGGGATTGTAGCTGTTATTCGTGGATCTAAACCGGAAAATATTGTAGAAATCGGAAAAGCACTTAGAGAAGGAGGGGTAAAAGCACTTGAAATTACAGTAGAAACGCCACGTGCGATAGAAATCATTGAAAAAGCGTCCGTTGAATTAGCTAGTGAAGATGTTATCATTGGTGCAGGAACGGTCTTGGACGCTGAAACTGCTCGGGCGGCTATTCTTTCGGGTGCAAAGTTTGTTTTTTCCCCGACAGTTAATATAGATACAATTAAAATGTCGAAAAGATATGGTGTATTAAGTATTCCGGGAGCATTTACGCCGACTGAAATTTTGACCGCTTACGAAAACGGAGCCGACTTGATTAAAGTCTTCCCAGCTGGGGTTGTAGGACCAACTTATATTAAAAATGTTAAAGGACCGCTACCACATATTCCACTAATGGTCACAGGAGGGATTGACCTAGATAACGCTTCTGATTATATTAAAGCAGGAGCGGTTGGACTTGGTGTAGGAAGTACTCTTGTTCCTACCAACATAAATGATGAAGCACTGCAAAAAATTACAGAAAAAGCAAAGAGTTTTGTTGCCGCAGTTCAAGAGGCTAGAGGGTAAGAGAAAGGCTGTTTGAGTGAGTCTCAAACAGCCTTTCTACTTTAAGATGAATTTGCAAAGAATACTTTCAATTTCACTTTGGAAACCGAATCGTGTACAATAAAGTGAATCTATAAAATTGGAGGCTATACATATGAAAAAAGGTTCTATTACTTTCGAGAATGGTGAAAAAATCGTTATTGAATTTTACCCTGAGGCAGCACCTGGGCATGTTGAAAACTTTGAGAAATTAGCTAATGAAGGCTTTTACAACGGTCTAACATTTCACCGTGTCATTCCTGGTTTTGTTGCACAAGGTGGTTGCCCAATTGGGAACGGTACAGGTGGCCCAGGTTACTCCATTAAATGTGAAACAGAAGGGAACCCTCATAAGCATGTAGCAGGTTCACTATCAATGGCACACGCTGGTAAAGATACGGGCGGAAGCCAATTCTTCATCGTTCATGAGCCACAACCTCACTTAGATGGTGTTCATACTGTTTTTGGACAAGTAGTTGAAGGTCTTGATTCGGTATATCGTATTAAGCAAGGCGATACGATGCAAGAAGTAAAAGTTTGGGAAGAATAGAATAAGCGATTATAAAAGAGGCAGACTAAGTCTGCCTCTTTATTTTTGCTTTTTTTGTTTCAACTAACAACATAATCGAGAATTAATTTTGGGAAAATGGATTAGCTTCATAGTAAGGAGTGAAGAGATGATTCAAAAAACGGTTGATGTAGTCATTATTGGTGGTGGACCAGGGGGATTAAATGCAGCTTTAGTACTAGGACGTTCACGACGTAGCGTAGTATTAATTGATGCGGCTCATCCTAGAAATGAAGTAACTTACGAGTCTCATGGTTTCTTGACTAGAGATGGAATTAAACCTTTTGAATTAAGAGAACTAGCCCATGAACAAATGAAAAAATATTCGAATGTTACACTTATTCGAGGGGTAGTAAAAGACGTTCTAAAGGAAAAACAACAGTTTAAAACAATGACTGAGACAGAGGATGTTATTTTTAGTAGGAAGGTCATTTTTGCAACCGGATTAAAGGAAGATATTCCGAGCATTGAGGGACTTCAGGACGTTTATGGAAAAACCGTTTTTTCATGTCCTTATTGTGATGCTTGGGAACATCGTGACCAACCGATTGTTCTTATAGGTAATACAAAGCAATTAATTCATCAGATCAGATTGATTTATAATTGGAGCAAGGATCTAATTGTTGCGACGAATGGACCAGCAATGTTAAATCAAAAAGAGAAATTAGAATTAAATGATCACAATATTCGCTTAATCGAAACACCTATTGAGAAGTTCAAATCGCAAAATAGCATGTTAGAGCATGTAGTGTTTACAGACGGGGAAATGATTCATCGTAAAGCAGGGTTTATTATAAATACTGGTGCAACACAAGCTTCAATGTTACCTCAAAAATTAGGTGTGAAACTTAATGAGAAGCATGCCTTTGAAACACAAGAGCATGGAAAAACAAAAGTAAGTGGTTTATTTATTATTGGTGATGCAGCCAAGCGTTTTACAGGTTTAATCGGTGCGGCAAGTGAGGGCTATGAAACGGCTGTGTTCCTAAATAAAGAGCTAGTAGAAGAAGATTGGTAATTAAGGGAATGACAATGTGATTTCAATATATAGCTATGGCGATGTTAGTATGATAATCTAAAGGAGAAAAGCATAGATAATAGTCTTTGGAAGAAAACAAGAAGGCAGATCCTTTATTTAGTACTAGGACTGCCTTCTTTGTGAAATGTTTCTATACGAAAGTAGGTGTTACATTGTGTAAATATAAATATCCTGATTATTGGAAACTAAAAGTCCAAGAAGGTGATGGTTGGTTTTCTTCCATTAATCAAATTTATAAACCAAATGACTTAATCTTCATCGGTCAAATTATCAATCGACAATCCGGACAAAATGAATCAATTCGTTTGTTATTCCCTGATATTAAAGCGGTTACAGGGTTTGTGCAGTACGTATACTTACCTACTGTATTCATTGGCTTTCTGAAAATCGATGGAATTGATCCAAAGATGATTATGGTTGGAGATGAATCGTTTGCTTCTGTGATAGAAGCGTTACCAATTAGAGAAGAATTTGATCAAGAAGTAGTGTTAAAAATAAAAAAGATGTTATCCATATTAGAGGCTAGTTGGGATTCGAATGAAGCTGAAATGTCCAAAAAGCTCGAACAAGTATTGAGAATACTGGAATCACTCACAAATGAACATGTGATTACAGCTTTTAACGTTTTGAAGTCGCCAACCCGATTAGCGAGTTGGCTAGTAACTGAGTATGAAAGTGAACCAGTTTTGGGAATTGACTCACTTGAAAAAGAAGTAAAGATGAAGGTTGATGAATTTATCGAATTAAGCAAGGAAGCTGAATCTAAGCCGTTTCAATCAAAACGGTTCTTTAATAGTTTGGACAATGTCATGATCTTATAACGAATCATATTGGTAATTACACTAAACCCTGGGCCATTTTCCCAGTCGATTAAAAATACCTAAAAACCCAAACATAAAAGCGACATGTTCCATAATGTATTACCATATCTTAATGGTAAAGGAGAATGAATATGTCGATGAAACGGGCACCAAAAAGCGTTCCGCCTAAACCAGAAACATTTAAGCCTGAGAAAGAAAATAAGAAAGCAGAAGAAGCAGTAATGAAGAAAGTGGAAGCAGACACTCCAAAAATGGATAAAGAAGAAGAGAAAGTGGAAGAGAAAAAAGCTGGGATGTATGATCCGTGGGCTGACATTCTTTTTGGGCGACCAGCACCGTCTAAGTCGGTTGACTCAAAAGATGCAGATGAAATGAAAGAACAAACAAATCGGGGGTTTTGGTGGTTTTAAGTCTGCTTTTATAGTTTTTTCAGTGAACGTTAAGAGGAACGTAAATGTTTGAACTCTATGCTCCCCTAAAGGTAGACTCTGTCTACCTTTAGGGGATTATTTTTTATTTAAAAGGATATTTCGTAAAGCTTGTTGGTATTGAAAATAGTTCCTTGCAATGGAACGAACATGAGAAGCATTTTTAATCACAATGGCAACAAAGTATACAAAAACAGCAAAAAAATCAATTAAGTTTCTTTAGAAAATTAAACATTAACCCAAACCAGTGGAAAAAGATTTGCATATAGTAACGAAGAATAGTAGCAAACCTGCTATTCATAATGGTTAAGGAGGTGTTCTACATGTCTGGATATGCACACGGAGGTGGCTTTGCGTTAATCGTAGTATTGTTCATCTTGTTAATCATCATCGGCGCGTCATACGTTGGCTACGGCTACTAATATGACTGACATGTAGGAATTGTTCCATGTATTTGGAACAATTCTCTACCTACCTACTATGAGGAGGATTTCATTTGTTTGGAAAAGGTTTCTTTCAAAATATGGAAAATAAAACAGGCGTCAAAATGACAGATGTCCTCAAATTGGCTAACTCATTTCAAAATGCGAACTTTCAAGACGAGAAAACGGTCAGACGAATTATCCAAGAAGTAAGCACAGTTGCTAATAAAAAGGTAACAAAGGAAATGGAAGATCAAATCGTACAGACTCTCTTAAAAGACTCAAATTCAGTCAACTTTGACACAATTTCTAAAATGTTAAATCAAAAGAAATAATGTTAAAAATCTTGTAACAGGTGTTACAAGGTTTTTAACATTGAACGTAATTGTGTTGTTATTGGACCGTCACCAAGAAAGGCTTGGCGAACGGTCCAATAGCTTAATACAACACTTTTATTGAGTATAGTTTTACCTTTTATATCGATCAAGAAATGTCAGAGGAGATGAATTAAGTCAGGGCATATCATTCTGTTATGATTTCTTCTTTTTTTTCTTTTTCTTCTTCTTCTTTTTCTGATTCGGTTGTTTCATTTCTTGATCAAGGTTTTCAGTTTGTTGTTGATTAGTAGCCTCTTTTGGCGTGTCTTCAACAGTAGAGACTTCTTCTACATCTTCTGTATTTTCTACATCTACTTCTTCAACATTAGGAGTTGGAGAAATAAAGACTTCTTCTGACTGATTTTCATTTTCAGCAAGGCTTAATTTGGCTTCTTTTTTCTTCCTTAACTTTTGTAGACATAATTCAATAAATCGTTCATGGAAGTCTCCTGGTATCTCCTTTTCATCTAAGTCAAGATTAAGATCAAAACCAAGATCATAATCAAACTCAATTTTTTTCTTGCTCATTCGCCGCTCCTCCTTTCCTTTCAACATTAGTCTATTCAGAATGAAGGAGAGTGAGTGGGGAGATGTCACAGAAATAAAAAACTAATTCTATGTTATTTTCCTATTGAAGAAAAGAATATTTTAAAATAGTGTAAAGGAAAAACTCTGTGGGAAAAGTAAAGCTATCGGAAGCAAATATAGAAGGACCTTAGGAATAGGGGCTTGGCCAAGAATGAAGAGGATAGATTAAAAGAGAGATCTTTTTTTATCTACCCTCAATGAATGTTAGGGAACTACTTACCTAACATAAATAGGCTGAACCAACAATCACTAATAAAATAAATAAAACAACAAGTAACGCGAAACTCATGCCAGTTGTGTGAGTCATAATAAATTCCTCCTTTTTGTTATTACAAGATATACTTATGCCTAGAAGCGTTATTTGGGATGGGCGTTTATCATTGGTTATGAAAATTAGGCGAATGCCACCTTTACCGAGATCTTTTAATGAAAGCTATATTTTGTTTGAGCTGTTGCTTTCACAGGAGGCTATAAGATGTGGGAATTAATAGTAGTAATGTTAGAGCGTTTAGGGATTATCGTCACAGTCGCTTTTGTCATGACTCGATTACCCTTTATACGTCAGTTAATCGAGAAAAGGGAGATTTCAAGGAAGAATCACCTTAGTATTATTTTCATGTTCGGTTTCTTTGGCATTATTGGTACATATACAGGGTTAACGATTAATGCAGTAGAAGCAACGTATTCTCGTTGGGTGTTAGACATAGGAGAAGGAGAAGCTATTGCTAACTCAAGGGTGATAGGAGTCGTTGTTGCTGGTTTATTAGGTGGCTGGAAGATTGGCGTCGGTGCCGGAGTTATAGCGGGCGTACACCGATATCTCCTTGGTGGTTTTACTGGCTTTGCATGTGGATTATCGTCTATTGTCGCAGGGGCCATTGCAGGATATTTTTATAAGAAGAATAGAAACAACCGGATCATTTCCTTGCAGACAGCTTTAGTAGTAGGGATGTTAGCAGAAGCTGTTCAAATGGGGATTATTTTACTTGTAGCACGACCGTTTGAACACTCAATAAGACTTGTTGAGAGTATTGGAATTCCGATGATTATTGCAAATGGTATTGGAACAGCTCTTTTTATTTTAATTATCCGTAATGTTATTCATGAAGAAGAGAAAATGGGATCACTCCAAGCACAAAAAGCGTTAAAGCTTGCGGACTTAACTTTAAAGTATTTACGCAAAGGGTTAACACCGCAATCTGCAGTACCGACATGTAAAATTTTATTAAAAGAGCTGCCTGTTGATGCGGTATCCATTACAAATAAAGAGAAAATTATTGCATATGTCGGTACGGGGAGTGATCATCATCTAATAAATGAAGAGATCAAAACAGTTGCAACGAAACGAGTTTTAAAAGAAGGTGAGCTTGTAATTGCTAGTTCAAAGGAGATTCATTGTAATGTAGAGCATTGTCCATTACATTCAGCAATCATTGCTCCATTAAAAATAAAAGATGAAACAATTGGTACATTGAAATTTTATTTTAAGACAGAAAAAAGTCCTTCACCGACAACAATTGAATTAAGCAAAGGGTTATCAACATTACTAAGCCATCAGTTAGAACTATCTGAAGTGGATCGACATCTTGAACTGGCAAAACAAGCAGAAATTAAGGCGTTGCAAGCACAAGTAAGTCCCCATTTCTTATTTAATGCCCTAAATACAATTGTCGCCCTTGTTCGGACGGATCCAATGAAAGCTAGAAAATTGCTAGTAGCACTTTCGCATTTTTTTCGCTCCAATTTAGCTGGAACAACGGCAACGGTAACGACAATTGAGGAGGAATTGAAGCATGTTCGAGCCTATTTAGAAATTGAGCAGACTCGATTTGTCGATAAGTTAACGGTTCATTATGATGTTGATGATGCGGCTTTCTATGCCCAATTGCCACCAATGACGTTGCAGCCAATTGTTGAGAATGCGATTAAGCATGGGGTGAAGGAGTTACAAAGCAATAGTGAAATTACGATCCAGGTGAAGAAGCTTTCTAACTCGGTTCTTGTGGCAATAAAAGATAATGGAAAAGGGATTAGAAAAGAGAAGATTGAAGAGCTTGGAAAAGATAAAGTCAGGTCACATACAGGTACGGGAATAGGGCTTTTTAACGTGAATCGTCGTTTGGAAATGATGCATAGTGTAGAAGCTACGTTGAATGTGAAAAGCGAGGAAGGAAAAGGGACAACTGTTTCGTTTCAGCTCCCGCTTCTAAACAGGAGGGAACACAATGAATAAAAAAATAAGAACAGTCATTATTGATGATGAACCTTATAGTCGTGATGAATTATCCTTTTTACTAAAGCAATATGAGAATATTGAAATACTTGGCGAGGCCGATTCAGGCGAAAGAGGATTAGAAGTCGTTATGAAGAAAGAGCCGGACGTTGTATTCGTTGATATTGAGATGCCGCAAATGTCTGGATTAGAGTTAGCTAACACACTTAAAAGCTTAAGAAAAGTTCCTATCATTATTTTTGCTACTGCCTATCCTGACTATGCTGCTAAGGCATTTCGTGTTCAAGCTTTGGATTATTTGGTTAAGCCCTTTGATGAAGATCAGCTATCGGAAACAATGACTAGGGTCCAAGAAAGATTAGCGCTAGAACAAGGGGGTGAACAAAAACCTGTCAAAATTGCAAGGCTTGCTGTAGAACATGAAGGACGTATTATATATCTTTCTCCACTAGAAATCTCATATGTTTTTCGCGAAGAAAGAGATACGATGATATGTACAAGTAATCAAATATTTAGTACGAAGACTCCATTAAAAGAGTTAGAAGAAAAGTTGAATGGGTTTCCATTTTTTCGAACTCACAAAAGTTATCTAGTCAACCTTGATAAGGTTGAACAACTAATTCCATGGTTTAATGGTGCCTATCAAGTCAAAGTTGTAGGGAGAAAAGAAGAAATACCTGTAAGTAGAAATTATGTGAAAGCGCTGAGAGAGCAATTAGAGTTGTGACGTTACATCTAGGACATGATTTTATACATGTTAGTAGGCTCTTCAGACATGTTATCACAATTTAGACACAAATTGATTGTGTCTAGTTATAATGAAAGCGTATTCATTAAATGAAAGAGGTGTTCTTCATGATCACATTTTTAGTATCGATTGCTCTTTTAATTATAGCTTATTTCACATATGGTAAATTTATAGAAAGAATGTTTGGGGTGAAAGAGGCTAGACCTACTCCTGCATATAGTATGAAGGATGGAGTCGATTATATTCCAATGGGGACAAATCGAAATTCGTTAATTCAGCTATTAAACATTGCTGGTGTTGGACCGATCTTCGGACCTATTATGGGTGCATTGTATGGACCTGTAGCTTTTATTTGGATCGTTGTCGGTTGTATATTTGCTGGAGCCGTTCATGACTACTTAACAGGTATGATCTCGATTCGAAATAAAGGTGCTCACTTGCCTCAGCTTGCTGGGAAATTTCTTGGAAAATTCATGAAGCATTTTGTCAACGTAGTAGCTGTTCTTTTGTTACTACTAGTTGGAACCGTTTTCGTGACAGCGCCTGCTGGTCTTTTATATAATTTATTTAATGGTTGGGTTGCATTAGGTGTGATTACAGCAGTCATTTTTATCTACTATATTTTTGCGACAATGCTACCGGTTGATAAAATTATTGGAAAAGTATATCCGATCCTTGGTGCCTTACTTCTTGTTAGTGCGATTGGTGTAGGTGGGATGTTACTAGTAACTGGTGCCGAGATTCCTGAATTAACACTTGCAAATATGCATCCTGCTGGAACAGCAGTTTTTCCAATATTATTTATTACGATTGCCTGTGGGGCTGTTTCTGGCTTCCATGCGACCCAATCACCTATTATTTCACGTACTTTAGAAAATGAACAAAACGGTCGTAAGGTTTTTTACGGAATGATGATTGTTGAAGGAATTATTGCGATGATTTGGGCAGCTGCGGCAATGAGCCTTTTCTATGGAACTGATTTAAATGAATTAATTGCGACTGGTGGGGCTGGTTTAGTCGTTAGTGAAGTAGCCTTTACGTTACTTGGTGCGATTGGTGGAACATTAGCTGTCCTTGGTGTTATCGTGTTGCCGATTACTTCAGGAGACACTGCTTTCCGTTCAGCTCGTATGATTATTGCAGATTATGTAAATGTGTCACAAATGAAGATTGCTAGTCGTCTTTGGATTGCATTACCATTGTTTGTTGTTTCGTTTATATTGACTCAAATGGACTTCACTCTTTTATGGAGATATTTTGGTGTAACAAATGCTGCACTTAGTGCAATTGCGTTATTTGTCGGAGCAATGTACCTAGCAATTCAGAATAAATTTCATTGGGTTGCTACGATTCCAGCTACTTTTATGACAATGGTCTCTTTAACATTTATCTTTAGTGCACCGATAGGATTTGGTTGGGCGATGCCAACAGCTTATTTAGCAGCATCAATTGGCACAATCCTAGTGCTTGGTTTATTCGCCTATAAAGTAAAACTAAACCGTGCAATTGAGAATTTCGAGTTAGATGAAGAAGTAAATAAAGCTGCTTAACAGTCAGACAAAAGGAGAAGGGTGTCTAAAAGGTCATAACAGATCTTTTAAGGCACTCTTTTATTTTTATTACTATAAAGTTTGAGATGAGCGTACTCAAAGAGAGAATAGCAATTTGTTATAGTAAAATTAACTATGGTTGTAGTACAGTATTTAGTAAGTGAAGATGGGTGCTAGATTGTTAGCATTCCTGAAATATCTAAAAATGTGTAAAAATAATTAATAGGAATGACGTTTTGTAGCAAAATTGAAATATAACTGAAACTTATAAACTAAAAAAGTTTGTTACAATATCGGGATAATGCTACGTATGTTTTAATATAGTCAATATGAGGAAAAGAAAATTGGATCTCATTTACTTATTACACCGGGGGAAGGAAATGAACGTATGAATTTAGAAAATGAATTAATCCAAAAGAAATATTATAAAAGATTTTTGAAAGAGAATGAAAAAGCAGATATCGTTGAAGTGTTGGCCGATACTGCTCTTACTGAATTAAAGAATGAATTGCCTGATCTGTCCTCTATTCGATTCTCACAAGGAGAAGTGTACTACCACTATAAAGATTATGAAGCAGCCATCTTTAAGTGGGAAAATATTCATAATGATTTACAGCCTTGGGCTAAGAAAAATATGGCCGATGCCTATTACGAGCTTGGAATGCTTCAAGAAGCCAAAGATATCTATTTATCTATTGAGTATGCTGATGATCTGACTCTACATACAGAAGTATTCCTTCAGCTGTTCTCTCTTTATATGGAGCAGCAACAACTTGAAAAGGCAGCAGAAATCATAAAAAACACAGTAGAATTAAACCCGGATTATCCAAATGTAACGGCTATTGCTCGCTCTTTCTTTGAAGAATACAGAGACTACAGCAGTGTAGTTGACCTTGCTGTGAATGAGGCATTGAGAACGGGTGAAATTGAATGGTTTGATGCTTTAAATGGTTATGTGAAGCAGCGATTCACAAAGACAACGGAACCTAGTTATTTTACAGAAGTCATTGTGAAACTTGCTACAGTTGATCAAAATAGAACGGAACAGCTGATCTTATCATTCTGGAAAAGCTACCAAAATGGGCCATATTATTTTGATTGGATTATGACATTTAATGACTTGTTTGAAAAGGTTGAGGAAAATAGCTCCTTGAACAATTGGATAGACCTTTCAAAGCAATATCATGAAACGTATAGTGACCTTATTGGTGGTACTTATTATATTAACGAAATTAAAGATGTGATTCCATCGCTTCTCTCAAATTGGTTAAAGGTTTCCCACACACCACTAGTAACTGCATCTGCGGTTTTGGCATGGGAAGAAACGTTTCCATCAAGTTTAGATGATGAAGCGATTCACGCGGCAGAAGCGTTGATTAAACAAACAAATATTGAATCTGTTGAATTAGAGCAAAGTTTAGAGTTGTTTGAGTCAATCGAGAAGTGGGCAGTTCATCATCAGTTAGAAATAGGATATCAATTAAAATGGATTGTCCAGCAACTAATAGATGAAGATACTCATCACGTATTAGTTGCGGGAACCTCTGGTAATGGAAGGTCTTCTTTTATAAATGAAATTCTAGGGCACTCCATTGTGGAGGGTTGTCATGCAAATATTCTATTTAGAAATGACGAGCAATCGCAAATTAATAAAGTTACAGATGCTAATATTGAGAAAGATCTATCACTTGAAGAATTTCAGACCATTACAGCGTTACGTCGTCCATCAATCATTGATTTTAAGATGCCGTCACCTTTTTTAAGAGACAATCATCTATCAATCATTCATGCTCCTTCGTATAATGGAGAGCAAGAGATTAAAGATTCTAATGTGCTTCATATTGCAGATGGCCTTTTATTTGTTCTAAGTGCAAATACGCCATTTACAGATGAAGAAAGGAAATTGATTTTAAACATTCAACAGTTAGCTCCTAATCTTCCAATCCACTTTATTTTAAATAAAATTGATGTCTTTAATGAACAAGAGGCGACGCGGATATTAGAGGAAACGAGTGAGAGAATCCACACTTATTTTCCGAATGCTAATGTTCTAGCCTTTTCATCTAGAGCTAGTAAGCCTCATTTAAGAGGCTTAAATGAACTAGTTAGATCAATCTTTGCTAACCGAGATATGAATCAGGAAAGAAAAGAAAAGCGATTACTATTTATCCGTAAAACGATCACACACTTATTACAAAAGAGAGTAGAAATGGAAAATGAACGAATTGAAGCGGTTCATTGGTATGAGGAAGCTGTGACAAAATTGAATGGAGCCATTCATCAGTTAGAGGATGTTGAAAAAGAAAAGATTCAAGTGATTAAACAAGCTTATCACTCTATTAAGATTGAGTTGAGAAGAAAACTTAAAGCTGCTATCCCTAGCTTATTAAAAGAGTGTTCCAGTCTAGTCAATGAAACGAGCGATTTCCGTAAGCTTCATCTGGATTTAAATCAAGAAATGAATCGAAAAATACATGAATATATTGCCGACTCATTACTACCAGACTTTCAAAATTCTATCCAACAATGGCTTGAAGTTTCTAATGTTGAATTTATTCGAAGTCAATCTTACTTAAATGAGATGAGCGAAGGTTTCAATGCTTTATATGGAGAAGAACGATTCAAAATGAGTTGTGATTTTCGTGTATTAGATGACTGGCATCGTGATATTGACAGAATGACAACCGGAGTTCATCTAGATGACGTAAATGTGTTATTACGATTAACGCCATCACAATTATTACTAAAAAGCTCAGGAAAGTTATTTGGAGCTCTTCCTTCGAACAAAAACATGATCTTAAATATGTACAAGAAATTTATACAAAATGAGAACTATGAGCAAGTGACAGAAACAATTACGAATCAGTTTATGATGCAGTTTGAATTGTTTGAAAAAGGCTTAGAACGTGATATTTCAATGTCATTCAGAAGTCCTTTTACAGTACTAAATGAAACCGTAAAAGAGGCAGAAATGCAAATCGACGAAAACAATGAACAATTAAGGAAATTAAAAGCTAACCCAGAAATTCATGTCGATCCATTAACTTTGTTTAAATTAAAGTTGCGTCAATTTGAATTAATGGAAAAAAGAGAAAGAACGTTACAACTAGTGTATTAATCATTATGCTCACCTCTTAGCGAAAGGTAAGAGAGTGAGTTTTTTTATATTTTTGATGTAATAGCCGGCTAAAAAAGTGAACAGGTCGTGATGAGAATCACTTCTAAAACAGACAAGTATAACTATAATAAAAGCAAGAATTCGAATTCAAATTCAAAATGATAGAGAAGGGAGAATCTGAGATGATTGTATGTGAGTGGAAAGATTTTTCGACAGACACTGAAGTTTATACACAAAAGATTTTTGAGGAATTAGTCAATGATGAGTTTGAAGCAATGATGTTTATTGATCACTCAATTCCGGATTATATATGGACAAGTAACTTTGTTTGTATCATCAAGAGAGGTACAAGAATGATTGATGAAATTTCAATTACGAAAATTCCTAGAAATCCAGTATGCCAGTAATGTTATTTTTTTTATATGACTTTGTGAAATTATTCACAAATAGGAGGTATTAAGGTGATCGAACAAAAACAAGTAGTAGATAAAGAAGAGGTCTTAAAAAGTGTTCATCAATTAGTTGAACAGGCAGAGCAATCTTTGGAACAATTCCTTCAACTTGATCAAAAGAAGATTGACGAAATCATTGAACAGATGTCACTTGCTGCTTTAGAGAACCACATGCCATTAGCGAAGGCAGCTGTAAGAGAGACGAAACGTGGAGTTTATGAAGATAAGATCATAAAAAACTTATTTGCATCTGAGTACGTTTATCACAACATCAAAGATAATAAAACCGTTGGAGTTATTAATGGCAATAAATATGAAGAAATGGTAGAAATTGCAGAACCAGTTGGGGTTGTTGCAGGAGTAACTCCTGTTACGAATCCGACATCTACAACGATATTCAAAGCTTTAATAGCAATAAAAACAAGGAATCCAATTATTTTTGCTTTTCATCCCTCGGCACAAAAGTGTAGTAGTGAAGCGGCACGAATCCTACGAGATGCTGCGATTCTAGCTGGTGCCCCTTCACATTGTATTCAATGGATTGAAGATCCATCGATCAAAGCAACTCAAGCTTTAATGCATCATGAAGGAGTGGCTCTCGTCTTGGCAACAGGGGGAGCAGGAATGGTGAAATCTGCATATAGCACTGGTAAGCCGGCGCTTGGTGTTGGACCAGGAAACGTTCCTTGTTACATTGAGAAGACTGCCGATGTAAAGCGAGCTGTGAATGATCTGTTGCTTTCAAAAACATTTGATAATGGAATGATCTGTGCGTCTGAACAAGCGGTTATTATTGACGATCTGATTTATGACCAAGTGAAACAAGAACTTGAGGAAAACCAGTGTTATTTCTTATCGGATAAAGAGGTCAAAAGATTAGAAAAATTGGTTATCAACGAGGAGACGTGTAACGTAAATGCTGAGATTGTTGGGAAATCGGCTTCTTATATCGCCAAACTCGCTGGTATCCATGTACCAAATGAGACAAAAGTTTTACTTGTTGAATTAGAAGGAGTTGGAGAGGACTATCCATTATCTCGGGAAAAGTTAAGCCCAGTTTTAGCATGTTATCGTGTTCATTCAACGGAAGAAGGAATAACACGTTCTAGTGAGATGTTGAATTTTGGTGGCTTAGGCCATTCGGCAGTCATTCATTCCAAAAATGATGAAGTCATTCAGCAATTTGGCATGAGAATGAAAGCTTGCCGAATTATTGTTAATGCTCCTTCTTCTCAAGGTGCAATTGGTGATATTTATAATGCTTATATACCGTCTTTAACCCTCGGCTGTGGCTCATACGGCAAGAATTCCATTTCTACAAATGTAGGTGTTGTCCATTTACTCAATATAAAGAAAGTGGCTAGGAGACGAGTCAATATGCAATGGTTTAAAATTCCTCCAAGAATTTATTTTGAAAAGAACTCTATTCAATACTTATCGCAGATGTCTGATGTTTCAAACGTTTTTATCGTCACGGATTCTGGTATGTTGGAGCTTGGCTATATAGATAGAATCCTACACTACTTACGTATGCGGCCAACCCCAGTATAATATGAAGTTTTTGCAGGGGTCGAGCCAGACCCTTCAATTGAGACAGTCGAAAAAGGTGCGGCGCTTATGAGAGAATGTCAACCTGATTGCATCATTGCACTTGGTGGTGGTTCAGCGATGGATGCAGCGAAAGCAATGTGGTTGTTTTACGAACATCCGCATACAAATTTCGCTAGTTTAAAACAGAAGTTTTTAGATATTAGAAAAAGAGTTTGTAAATATCCGAAGCTTGGAACACTAGCGAAGTTCGTTGCGATTCCGACAACTTCAGGAACAGGATCTGAAGTTACTTCATTCTCCGTTATTACAGACAAGAAACAAAATAGTAAATATCCGTTAGCAGACTATGAGTTAACTCCAGATGTAGCAATCATCGATCCGCAGTTTGTTGCTTCTGTGCCACCGCATGTTACAGCAGATACAGGCATGGACGTGTTAACTCACGCTATAGAAGCGTATGTATCAATCATGGCTAATGACTACACAGATGGGCTAGCAATGAAGGCAATTGATTTAGTATTTAAGTATTTATCAAGAGCATATCGAAATGGGGATGATGAAGAAGCACGTGAAAAAATGCATAATGCATCAACGATTGCAGGTATGGCGTTCGCCAATGCGTTTCTTGGAATAAATCATAGTTTAGCTCATAAATTAGGCGCTGAATTTAAGATTGCTCATGGGCGTTCCAATGCAATTTTGCTGCCACATGTCATTCGTTATAATGCTATAAAACCTACGAAATTTGCGGCTTTTCCTAAATACCAACATTTCAAGGCTGATGAACGCTACGTAGAAATTGCTAAGATGTTAGGGTTATCAGCTAAAACGACAGAACAAGGAGTAGAGAATCTCGTACAAGCCATTATAAGCCTAGCTAAGGAACTAAATATTCCAATGAGTATTAGAGATCATCATGTTGATGAACAAGTATTTGAAAGCAAAGTAGACTACTTAGCTGAACGTGCTTTTGAAGATCAATGTACAACAGCTAATCCAAAGCTCCCGTTAGTAAAAGAGTTAGCAGAAGTGTATCGGGCAGCATACAAGGGAGTTTAATAGAGCAATAGAGTCTGTCTCAAAAGTCTGAGAGCGTCTCAAAAGGTCAAAACAAAACCTTTTGAGACGCTTTCTTCTTTAGTTATGAACACTGACGATTCCATAAAAAACAAAAAATTGTTTAAAGACCCCTAAAACGAGTAGAACCCTACGTAAAGATTAAGGATCTAATTTTGTGTACATAGAAAATGGGGTGTTATCGGTTTGCTAAAAAGGTATTTACTGGCTATAGCGGTTATAGGCATGTTTGTAATCGCAGCAGCATGTGAAGCGAATCCGGCTGAAACAAAAACAGTTATTTACGAAAATAAAGAAGCGGGTATTGTAATTTATCAATCCAGTAATTGGGAATTAGAAAAAGAAGTTTCAATTGACCCATTGAATGCAGCATTTAAACAAGACCATATGAGGGCCATTGTTTCAATAATCCCGAATGCAAAAACAGTTGAGCAAATTAAAGCTGAATTAAATTTAGAAGGCGACTTTGTTCAAATGATTGAGGAGACAGAGGATAGTCTATCTTTTAAAATTACTCAAACAGAAGAGACTAGATCTGATATTTTTGTGAAAACAGCAGATCATGAGACGATTATTGTTACATTTTTCACCCCATTAAAAAATTATCAAACAAACTCTGAAAAGATAGATGATTTTAAAGATAGCATCGCAAGGATCTACTAGGGAGGACTAATTATGAGAAAAGTGCTTTTATTATTCGCTGCAGGTTTCATGATGGTGGCAAACTCAGCTCAAGCAGAAGAAGTGTCAATTAAAATGGAAGAACCCATTATTATTAATGAAACAGCAACAGATGAGAATTTCATTGATGACGATCTCGTTGATTATGTCAATGCTTTTAAAGAAGTAGCGCTTGATTTAACCGAGAATGAGGCAGATAAAATGTTGTTGCTAACTGAATTTATCTCTCACTCGAATGATAAACTTGAAGTTTTGCTTCATTCAGAAAGAGTCGAAGAAGCGGCAATTATACTAAATACCTATAATGAGGATATTGAGAAAGTGAATGACTTTCTTGAAGAGTCCGCTTTAATGGAAATAGTAGAGGAAGACATGATCGTTATAACGGAGATAGAGGAAGCGCTGATTGAGAGCACGTCAATGCGTAGCGTCAATTTAGAGGCGATGCTAGAGGAAGAGAATCTTCCAGCGCCCGCATTAGCAGGTATAAAAAAGGCTTTAGATAATCAAGCAAGAGCTCAAGAAAAGCGCCAACAATCAAAAGGCTCTTCAGGAGAGAAAGAGAAGAAAGCTAGCGGTAAGAAGATAAACGCTGAGAAAATAAAAGAAGATAAAGGGAAGAAACAAGAAGTAAATAAAAAGAAAGAGCGACAAAAAGGTAAAGATAAGTCTAATAGAAATGAAAAAAAAGAGAATAGAAATAGTCAGAAGGGCAAAGAAAGAGCTGAAAAGGCAAAGGAAAGAGCAGGAAAAAAAGGGGATTAAAAAGAAAGAAAAAAACACATCCACCTACTAAAAAGAAGAATTAGATGCTAGGTAATAGCTTACCTAGCAGTTGTTACCTATTCTCTAGAGCTTTTAAACATGCTATCTTAGAAGGACCAATAGAAAGGTCACTAAGTAGGTGTCAGTAATGAAATCGGATGAATTACAAATTATTTTGCAGCAAATAAGAGACGGTGATGAATTAGCGCGTGAGCGAATGATTCGCCATTATAAACCATATATCATAAATGTCGCAGGGAAAGTTTCTAAAAAATTTGTCTCGTGGAATGACGAAGAATCAAGTATTGCACTATTGGCCTTTAATAAGGCCCTTGATCATTTTGAAGAAGAAGCGGGAAGAACTTTTTTAAACTATGTTTATCTGTTAATTCATCGTGATCTCATTGATTATTATCGTAAGGAGAATAAAGAAACCCATTTTTCTTATCAATCGACTTCTGAAGATGAAAAATCTATTGATCATGAGAGTGATCTTGCGATTGCACAATACGAAAAGGAAATTCAAGCACATGAACTTATTGAAGAAATATTAGAGCTTGATTTGACATTGCAACAATATAAAATTGCATTTGAAGAATTAGAAAAACATTCACCAAAACATCGGGATACAAGAGAAGACTTGTTTGACATTGCCCATACAATTGCAGAGGATGATGAATGTACAGATTTATTAATTAGTAAAAAGAAGTTACCAAGCTCATTAATCGTTAAAAAGTATGGTTGGAAGAAGAAGACATTAGAGAGGCATCGTAAATACTTAATTACACTAATTGTAATAGCGCTGAATCCACAATGGGAACAACTTTCACAGTACGTAAGAAAGAAGGGGACAGAATGAAGAGGCAAAGCATAACTGGTACCGTTGTTAAAGTAACGGAACAGCAAATTGTATTGCTTACACAAGTTGGGACTTTTCAAAACGTTCCTTTAGAAAGGGTAGAAGAAATACCTTTAATTGGACAGGAATATACGTATATTGAAAAGAAAAAGAATGTACAGTCGTTTATGAAATATGGAGCACTGGCTGCTGTTTTCGTATTATTCGTCTTCTCTTCTTTCTTGTTGCCATTTAATAGTCAGGCTGAAGAAGCTTTCATTTTCACCATTGATATTAATCCTAGTATTGAGATTGCAACAGATGACGAGTATCAGGTTATTCGAACAGATGGATTAAATGAGGAAGGGAAGGAACTATTGGCTTTAATTGAAAGAGAAGGCCCTCTCGTTGAAGTGTTAGAACAAATTATTAGCGAAACGGTGACAGCAGGATATATCGTAATGGAAGAACCTATCATTGCAACTTCAGTTGTTGCTCTTGAGGAAAATACAGAATCAGTCATTCCGGAATTATCAGAAGTTATTCAAGATTCCCTTGAAGATTTTCAAATAGATTCAGAAGTAATTGTAACAAATGATGAGGTTGATTTATATGAAGAAGCAAAGCAGAACAATCTCTCTGTTAATTACCTAAAAGAATATAAAGTACTTGAAGCAAGCGGAATAGTAAAGAAAAAAGAAGACATCAGTGGTAAGTCTCTTGCAGAATTGAAGCAAATGAGAAACCAAGCTCGTAAAGAAGAGAAAGTAGAATCAAATAAACCAAAGAATATGGAAAAGCCGGTAAATGAGCGTGGTCAGTCAGAAAAGAAACGTCAAAATGAAAAAGGAAACCGGGAAGCAGCAAAAGAAAATCGTGAAAACGCTAAGAAGCAAAAGAAAACCCAAAGTGATCAGGCTAATAAAGGAAATCAACAACAAGGAAAAAAAGAAAACAATCATAAAGGAAATGAAAAAAAGGAAAATCGTAATCAAAAAAGAAATCAAGAGCAAAAAGGGAATCAAGAGCAAAAAGGTGCTCCGAAACAAAAGGAAGGACCAAGAAATAACAATGCCAATAATGGGAACAACCATAACAAGAACAAAGGACCGAACCACTCAAATGAGCGTGGGGGTCGGAATTAATAAGAAAGAGCTAAATCATTATGATTTAGCTTTTTTGATTTTCAGATAAGCAAATGTCTTTGTTGTACAGTAAATATAATTTGAAAAGAGGACTGAATCTAGCATTTTTCTGATATAATAAGTTTTGTTTGTTTTGTGAAAAAATAGAAAAAGGGGAAAGTGCTAATGTTTCAAAAAATACAACATAAAGTGATGGCATTAATTGCAATTGTGTTAGTAACGGCAATTACAACAGTTTCATCCGTTACTTACTTTCAAACGAAAGATGTAATTGATCAAAGTACACGGATCGAAGCGAATAATGCTGTTAATGAGATTACAAGATATACGAATCAATATTTAAGTCAAATTGCTAATCAAGTAAATTTATATAGTACAGATGCTCGAGTTATCGATTACCTTAATGAATTACATAATGAAGATTCTAATCTTATTACTCAGCTTGAGCAATCAATTGCAACTAGTTTTATCGATTATACTAAGTTAATGGGTAGCGTTGAGCTTATTTATATCGGCAGTGAGACGAAAACCATGAATGTGACGCCTTTAATTCCTTTACCGGAAGATTTTGATCCAACCGGGAGACCTTGGTATATTGAAGCCCAAAATAATCCTGGTGAAGTCATTTGGACCGATCCATATGAAACAGAAGGAGAAGAGGGAGGTTTTGTTGTAACGGCAGCAAAGGCTGTTTTTGAGCCGCGGACAGACCAGCTTTTAGGTGTAGTAGGAATAGATCTTTCTTTAAATGATCTAGCAACAATTATTCATCAAGTTCAAGTGAATCATGATGGGTATACATCCCTATTCGACGCAAGTGGTACGGCATTAGTACATCCATCACGTCAAGGGGAGAATCTTTCAGAAGATAAAGCGATTGAAATGATGTTGAGTCAAGCTGATGGAAACATTGATGATCAAATTGATGGACAACAGCGTCTTATTTATTTTAGCACGGTTCAAGAAACAGGATGGAAAGTCAACGCTATTTATAATTATCATGATATGCTTAAAGAATTGTATGACATTAGAACAAAAGTCATTATTATATCGGTCGTAATGTTAGTGTTATCATTAGTGATCGCCTACTTTGTTTCTCGTAATATCACAAAGCCGATTAAAAATTTGAAAGAGCATGTAAGTCAAATCTCTCAAGGAGATTTGACGGTTAAAGCTGTTTCATCTTCAAAGGATGAAATCGGACAACTTACAATGGATTTTAATGAGATGGTTGACCAGATGAAACAGTTGATTGAATCTGCTCAACATTCAGCAAATGAAGTCAACATGTCTGCCGAAAGTTTAAGCGCACTGTCTGAAGAATCGACCGCCTCTAGTGAAGAGGTAGCTGCAGCAGTAACAGAAATCGCAAATGGAGCAAGCAATCAGGTTGAAGATGTTGAAGATACGAAGAAACGAACATTTGTGTTATCAGGGCAAATAGAAAAAGTGGCAACTGAAACACATCATATGCAAAAGATTGCTGTAAGTACAAAGAATATTAGCAAAGATGGTACGATGAAAGTTGATACTTTACTTATAAAAACAAATGAAGCGAATGAAGTCTTCGCTACCGTTGATCGTGTAATTAAAGATCTTTCTGGGAAAATTTCAGAAATTGACCAGGTGATTGATACCATAAATGGAATTTCGGAACAAACGAATTTATTGGCTTTAAATGCAAGTATAGAAGCTGCTAGAGCAGGGGAGCATGGAAGAGGTTTTTCTGTTGTTGCATCAGAAGTTCGGAAGTTAGCAGAACAATCCAGAAAAGCAACAGAAGGTGTACGTAAGACGATTAATGGTATTGTGTCACAGTCTGAGAAAGTTTTAACTGAACTTACTACAACGAAAGATATTTTTCAGCAACAGACAGAAGCTGTAGATGAGACTCAGTCATCTTTTAAGCAAATCGTCATTTCAGTTGAAGAGATTGTTACTTCATTAGCGCTAATACGTACAGAAGCTGAACAAATGTCAGACCAAAAGAACTTAGTTGTAGATAGTATTCAAAATATTGCTGCTGTAGCGGAACAAGCTTCGGCTTCAGCGCAAGAAGTAGCGGCAGCTGGGGATCAGCAAATTGATGCATTAAGCCAAGTGGCAGTATCAGCTGAGCAATTAAATCACTCTAGTTTACAATTATTAGAGTTAATTAAGAAGTTTAAAGTGAAGTAATGTGAAAAGGTTGTCCTAGTAAAGTCAGTGATTTGACTTATTGGACAACCTTATTTTTTTAAGCAAGTTTAAACTTCCATTGACAATTAGTCATGCAAACTTATTATGTAAATAAAAATAAAAGTTAATGAAAACATGGTTTATCTGGTGTAAGTAGGGGGTAATGCATCTATGTATGATAGATGCATGGAGGGTAAGTGATGAAAAGATTTATAACTGCAAATGTTGTAATAACGATTCTTTTTTTAGGTTTCTTTTATTTATCAGAAAAAATAAAAGTCAAATCAAATGAAGGAATAGTATTAGAAGAGTTTTTATGATGGCACATGATAAAATTCATGGTAGGAAGCATAGTAGACGATAAGTAGTGTTTCCGTTAGTGAAGCAGTTGATCAAGTCGTTCAATATGTTCTGTATCTTTGTTTAAAATATCTTGAACTAAATCTAAACTCTCCTTATCTAAATCACCTTCAAGTATTTGTTTAGATTTGTCAATTCCACGTTGTTCACCGACTTTGGCATCTTTTATAATAGCGATTGGATCATAGGTTGTCCCTTTTAGTTTAATAAAGATTTCAGCAATGTTACCTCGTAAGCCTACATCGTCTACAGGAACTCCACCAAGGTTTTGAATTCTCTCAGCAACTAACATAGCATGTTGTTTATGTTCTTGTTGAAGCTGTTGGAGGGTTTGTTTCATCATCGCATTATCAATATGTTCAATGTAATTTTCATAGGCATGAATGGCCATGAAATTACCTTCAAGAAATTGATTTAGTTCTTTAATAGTCTTCGTATTCATTGTCTATCTCCTTCGTTTTTCTTATAGGATTTGAACGATTAGGAGAAATATACATAATAGAGAGTTAAACACCCACAGTTCAACGTTTAGCCCGCTCCTCGATTTTGTGAGAAGGGATGACAAATATCCCTTTTTGAGGGTTATTTGCGGTTTTACACATGGCTAAAGCAACGGTCTCTCCTGCAATGGCTTTGTATTTTTTGAGTGATCCGATAAAGAGAAAGGGGAGAAGGGAATACATCATTGCACCTGCCTTTTCCCCTAGTCGAAATTCAGTTCTAGAACCAAGAAGAAGAGAAGGGCGGAAAATAGAAACGGTTTGAAACCCAATTCTAGTCACTTTTTCTTCTAATTCACCTTTTATTTTAGAGTAGAAGATCTTCGATTGAGCGTTTGCGTTTAAAGCGCTGACTAATAAAAAATGGTTGGCACCTAATTGCTTTGTCCATTTTGCTACTTTTAAAGGATAATCGACATCAATTTTTCGCATGGTTTCCTTTGTTCTCGCCTTTTTAATCGTTGTTCCTAAACAACTGAACACATCATCAATTGGTATGTTTATTGTTCTGAAGTGATCTTCTAAACGATCAAAGTCAAGAACATGTTCTTCTAGTTTCGGGTGAGTTGTCTGTATAGATTTACGGGTAAAGACAATGATCTTCTTATAGGTAGGTTCGGCAAGCAGAATTTGAAGCAAGTGACTTCCAATTAGACCTGTTGCACCAATTAGTAATGCTGTTTTATCCATAATATCCTCCTTATCAAAACGGTTATCCAATGAATAAATTTTACTATAGGGAGGAGAAAGGTGTTAAGAAAAATGATTTATAACAATGTTAATCATTTACCCATTCCTTCATTAGTAATAGTTCAGATGTAATTCCCATATCATTTTGGGTACCAGCATTATTTTCGATTAAAATTTTTGCATCACCATCCCAAATAGATAAAACATCATTTAGTAAATCAATCATCTTCCGATATCCTTCAAGAGGTTCCAGTTGTGATGTTGCACCGAAATGGACAACAACACCGATAGAACCACATGCTTCAACGATTTCTAAATCGTTTATGATAGATTTAATCATTTTTTCTTTGGAGACTTCGTTGTCCGAAATGAGCTTAGTAGGATAAGGGGCGTGAGCAATAGAAACGATGTTATGTTTGAGACAAAAATTTGAACATTCCCGTGCATCTGTATAATCAAAATCTTTCACATTTATGCTCCTTGGATTTTTAGGGAAAAATTGAAAGGCAGTTGCACCTAGTTGATGAGCGGTTTTGGCTGCATGTAAATAACCATCGCGAATACTAACATGACTCCCAATAAACATAGTCAGAACCTCCAAACAAAGGGTAGTATCCTTTGTATCCCCGTTATTGATTCAATTATGTATACCGGTAATTGTTACGGATAAGAAGAAAAACAAACACTTGGATAAGAAGCACAAGTGTTTGTAGTAAGAATGTTATTCAGATTTAGGTATGTCACAACCTTCGTCAGTACAAGTATTTGTACCGTCAATTGGTTGGAAAGTTACTTCAGATTCTTCTTTTAAAACTTTTTTTATGGTTTCCTGGAAAACAGTGATTGGTTGGGCACCAGAAATGGCATATTTCCGATTAAATACGAAAAATGGGACACCTTGAACACCAATCTTCCGGGCTTCCATTTCATCAAATCGAACATCTTCTTCAAAATGAGAACCTTCTAACATCGTTTTGACTTCGTCGCGATCCAGGTTTAATTCATCTGCAAGGGTAATTAAGTCATTGTGATTACTTAGTTGTTTGTTTTCAGTAAAATAGGCAAGTAATAGACGCTCTGTCATTTCATGGGCTTTGCCTTTTGTTGCAGCAAACTTTGCTAAACGGTGGGCATCGAAAGTATTAGTAAATTTCATATTATCAAAATTAAATTGCAAGCCTTCCTCAGCAGCTTGTTGTCCTATACTATTGTTCATCCGTTTTGCTTCTTCTAGTGATGTTCCATACTTTTTAGCTAATGCTTCGTGAATCGTTAAAGTCGTCTCCCGTTTAGCATTAGGGTCAAGTTCAAAACTTTTATATATTACGTCAATGTTTTTTCTTTCAGGTAGAGATTCCAATGCCTGCTCTAACCTGCGCTTCCCTATATAACAAAATGGGCAAACATAATCTGACCATACTTCTATTTTCAATTAAACACACCACTTTCCTGTTGAGTTACTCATACAATAGCACATTATTTAGGGGGTAGCTAAATAAATGAACTTCCCCAGTTTGGTCGATTTTATTTTTGTTCTTGTTTATAAGGACAAGACATAGAAGGGTTTGATTGTTACAATGAAACTAATTAGAAAAGGGAGGGTGGAGAATGGTTAATAATAGACAAATTAAATTAATTGCCATTGATATGGACGGGACATTGTTAAATGACTGTCATGAGATTTCAATGGAAAATAGAAAGGCAATTCAAGAAGCTGAAGAAAAAGGAATTCACGTTGTTATTAGTACTGGAAGAACTAGAATGTCATGCGATGAGTTGGTCAATTCTTTGGCGCTCCATGCTCATTTGATTACAGTCAATGGCAGTGAAATTTGGGATGAAAATAGAACTCTTATTGAACGTCAATTGCTTGACCTGCAACACATCGAACAGATGTGGGGGCTTAAGCAGCAGCATGATGCAACTTGCTGGGCGGCTACGGTAAATAAAGTGATAAGAGAGGAGTTTCCTAGTGACTTATCCTCACATGAGTGGATGAAGTTTGGTTTTGATATTGAAGAGGATGACACGAGAAAGAAGATCTTGGCTGAGCTTCAGAAGAATAAAGAACTTGAAGTGACCAATTCAAGTCCAACTAATATAGAAATAAATGCAGCTGGGGTAAACAAAGCAAATGCCTTGAAGAAAGTCTGTGAGCGGTTAGGCATTACAATGGATCATGTTTTAGCAATGGGAGATAGTTTAAATGACTTAGCCATGATTAAAGAGGCGGGAATTGGGGTTGCCATGGGTAACGCACAACCATTCGTTAAGCAGTCTGCCGATTGGATAACGGCAACAAATGTTGAAAATGGTGTCGCAAAGGCGATTCAAAGATGGGCATTACGTTCTAGCAGTCAGTAATGTAAGTTTTGGATAGCTGATTTACATGGGTGTTTGACCTAACGAGGAAAGTGACTTATAATGAACAACGGCAATGATCGCTTTCTTCAATGTGATGAACAAGGAAGTAAGAAATCATTCTCATAGTTTTTTAGTGGAAAATAAATGTTTCTTTTTAAAATGATAGAAGGTTGCTTACGTAAACACAGAATGTGAGTGCATAAGAGACCAACGTTGATGTTTTTTATCACCGTTGGTCTCTTTTTTTGTGAAAATTTATTATTCTGACAACTTTGCGAAGAGCGCAAGAGGAGGCTATATAATGAATCGCTGGTTAGTTGTTTTAGGTGCTGTATTAATTCAAATTAATCTAGGGGCTGTGTATGCATGGAGTTTATTTAATCAGCCTCTAATAGATAAATTTGGCTGGAATAGAGAAGATGTCGTTGTAACGTTTTCCATTACAATTGCAACGTTTGCGTTAGCAACCATTTTTGCAGGAAGGCTTCAGGATCGAATTGGTCCTAGATGGGTTGCAACAATTGGAGGTTTGTTATTAGGAATTGGGCTAATATTAGCTAGTCAAGCGTCCACTCTCCTTCAACTTTATTTTTTTTATGGTGTAATTGGAGGAATCGGGATTGGGATGACGTATGTTTGTCCACTTTCAGCTTGTGTGAAATGGTTCCCGAATAGAAGAGGTTTTATAAGTGGTGTGGCAGTCGCTGGATTTGGATTAGGAGGTTTAATTTATAAACCTGTAATTAGTTCCTTAATAGAAATGACAGGTGTCTCTTCCTCTTTTCTTTATTTAGGAATTATATATTTAGTGCTAGTTGTAGCAGGGGCACAATTGTTGAAAAATCCGCCTAAAGAAGACTCTATTTCTTCGAATCTAGAAAATGTTTCTAGTGATGCAAACAATGATTTCACACCGAAACAAATGCTTGGAACCTACCAGTTTTACTTATTATGGTTCATGTTTTTATTTGGTAGTGTATCTGGGTTAATGGTTATTAGCTTTGCAGTTGATATTGGTATCGACTTGGTTCAAGTAACATTAGAACAAGCTGGTAATGCAGTTATGGTGATCGCATTGTTCAATGCAGCAGGACGTATTGTATTAGGTAATCTTTCAGATCGGTTAGGTCGTAAGAAGACATTAATTATGATTTATAGTTTAACAGCTATTATTATGTTTTATATGAGTACTGGTTTTATGAACTATTCGACATTTTTAATTGCTGTTTCGCTTATCGGTTTTTGTTTTGGTGGTTTCCTTGCTCTTTTCCCATCTGTAACAGCAGATTATTATGGGACTAGATATATTGGAAGTAACTACGGTTTTATGTATCAAGCTTACGGTTTATCAGCTTTTGCTGGACCGTTAATCGTCAAAGTTCTTCCTTTTACACAAGCCTTTGTGTTAGCTGGTCTAATTTGCGTACTAGCAATCATAATGGCTAAATTAGTTGTTGTACCACAGAAGGCAACGGTTACTAACTTTAAAGAAAAACAAGCGTCATAGAATGATAAAGTCGAATTGGACATCGGTGAATGTTCGATTCGACTTTATTTTATTGAAATATAAAAAAGGGTTCATCATTGGATGATATAATATGTTAATGATTTAATTCAAATAGTTAAAGGGTTTTGATCAATTATATCGAAAAAATTGATATGTCTTTAATTTTTGATGTTTTTTCTGTGAATCTTGTTTTAAGGAAAATAAAATGGGGTAATAGAATAGGTGAAGTAAGTAGTTTTTACGAGAATAATTGCATAAATTATAGAGAAAGCCAATTTTAGGTTGTTGAAAAGGAATAGCAACATATGTATATATATAGGAATAAAAATAGCAAAGACATTGCTTCCAGATTATACATTGACTTAAAGAGGTGAAAAATAAAGGAGGCTAAAAAAATGGACTATCTCATGTTTTGTGATTATTGTGGAATGCCCAAACCGATAGAAGAGCACATCATGAGGGAGTACTTTTGGATTGCGAGCCATGTCTATTGTAGTCATTGTGAAATAGCAAATGTGATACCAGATGAATTACAATCTTTAGCTTTAGAAATGAGAGATGACCGTTACGGCAGCAAAGATTAGATGATTATGGAGTCTGAATTCATGAATGGCAGGCTCCTTTCTTACATAAATTAAAATTTGAAGTTTGAATTGGAAACTGATAGGGAATTGTATGTTACATATAAAGAACCAAATCAGCTATTGCTGAATTGGTTCTAATAAATATTACTTATAAACAGTTACCTTTACGTCTTGGACTCCCCAGTTAATGGCTTCATCTTTGTTTGGAATGAATATGTCAATTTTATTACCGACGATCGCTCCACCTGTGTCGCCAGCAATTGCATGTCCATATCCTTCAACATAAACTTCAGATCCTAATGGTATTACAGAAGGGTCCACGGAGATAACCTTCTTGTCTGGATTGTCTAACAGATTTATTCCTGTTGCAGTTATGCCAGTACATCCTTCACAAGTAGCTGTATAAGCAGTGGCTGACATCGTTAGTTCTTGAGCTACTTCTTCATTAACAGGTTCTTCTGTTGTAGAAGCAGATTCTTCTGCAGGTTCTGCTGATACCGTGCTAGGGACTGATTCTTCGTCTGAAGAAGAATTGTTTTCTTCTGTGTTCGGTTCTTCGTTTGTTTCCAACTCTTTTTCAACAATTTCAGTTGTTTCTACTGATTCTTTTATGTCAGTAGAAGCTGGAGTAGAACTTTTTCCTTTTCCTTGTATGTAAATGTCCAAGGTTTGTCCAATGACGATAAGATCTGAGTCAAGATCATTCCATTCTTGAATCATCTTCCAAGTAACACCATCATACTGTGATGCGATACAAGATAATGTATCCCCTTTTTTCACTTCATACGTTTCTTTATTGGCAACTTTAAGGCGATCATTTGGGAAAATGAGTTCACTTGAAAGGTTATTCCAATCTTTTAAATTTTCAACTGATATATGATGCGTATTGGCAATTCCCCATAGTGTATCTCCTTTTTCGACAGTTACCTCATGTGCTGAGGCGTGAAAGCCAAAACCTAAAGTTCCAGTAAGGGCGGCAACGGTTGCTAATGATAGAATGCTTTTCTTCATGTTATACCTCCACAAAAATTTTGTTGCTTTTGTCTTGCGATTTAACTATATCACGGTTCTTTCCGAGACAAAGAACAGGCTAGTAACAATTTCATTACACAAATAACAGAAAGATGTTAATCGTATTACGGGCATTACGAGATTTCACATAAATCATGTTTAGTAGGCCTGATAGTTACATAGCTTTGTGAGTAAATGTGGGAAAAGAGAGGAATAGGAGAGAGTTCTATCCCAGGTCTCATCTAAGTTATGAACAACATCAATAGAGAATCGGAAGGAAAAACGAGAAGAAAATATAATTGACGAAATGAGAATCGTAGCTTATGATAAAGAAAATAAATTGAAAATTCCCAAAGGGGAGTAGCTTTAACAGCAAAGTCGTCATTACGGAGCATAGACCTCTCGGCTTTGTTGGCGGCGTATAGACGTTGTTAGCAAGACCTTTACACTAATGGTAAAGGTCTTTATTTGTCTTTTTTGTAACCTTTACCAAAGCAGTGGTAAAGGTTTTTTGTTTTTAAAATGGTAATTAAGGGTGGGAAACAGGTTGAAATACGCAAAAAGGTTACTATTTATTCTAAAAGTAAAAAAGTTCCTTCCGTTTATGAAGGAATTCTTTCAATCATCAGAAGTGAAAAGATCAAAGAAGGTATTGGGAATTAGCTTTATATTAGCTTATCTTATTTTTCCATTTGATTTAATTCCTGATTATCTCGTATTTTTCGGAATTCTTGACGATCTCATGCTAGCTACATTTGTGTTAGAAAGAATGGTTTATCTAGCTCCACCTTCATTAAAACAAAAATATCAACTGTAAAGGTAAACAATATAAGAATTGACTGAATGCTAGAAAGGGTGAGGGAGATGTCTTTTCTATTAGAAAATGTAGATGAAAAAATAAAACAAATACAGTTGTTTTCTCGCAACAATAATCAAATTGTGACAGTTAAAAAGGTACCAAAAGGAATAAAGTGTATAGGAATGGGGACAGATGCTGCAGTGTTTCAATTACTTGATGCCCCTCAATTTGCATTTAAAGTCTTTAGTCAAGATAAACTCAAGAAATTGGAAAGGGAAAAACAGGTGTATACGTTATTAGGTGATTCCAATTATTTTCCTTCTTATTATAGTAATGGAACAAATTATCTTGTTTTAAGTTTTGAAGAGGGGTTAACTTTATATGAATGTTTATTGAAAGGTGTGCGGATTCCCGAACAGGCAATTGTAGATGTTGAGAGGGCAAGAGAATTTGCAAGAAGTAAGGGCCTTAATCCGAGAGATATTCATCTAAAGAACATTCTATTGCAGGGAGGAAGAGCTGTTGTGTTAGATGTCTCTGAATATTTGAACGAAGGAAATGATCATCGCTGGGAGTACTTAAAAGAGGGTTACTATGAATACTATACATTAATTGCTGAAAAGAAAGTTCCTTATTGGGTAATTGAAACAGTCAGGAAGTGGTATAACCAGTCACACCCAGGGCGATTCCAACTCCACTCTTTTGTTCAGAAGGTATTAAAAATAGTTCATATTGAATCAGAAGAAATGAAACGTTAGCAAATATTCTTTCGTTTTTATAATATAACGAAGCGTTGGAGGTGGGAGGAGAGCGTGATAGTTACATTGTTAATGCTTGTTATCTTTATAGTGTTTATATGTTTTGTGACGTTTGGTGTTAAGCAATCAACCATTAAGTTAACTGAAGAGGAGCGCGAAGACATGGTGAAACAAGTTTATCAGTATGCAGTTGCTTTCATAACTTTGATTATGGTCATTGGGGGCGGAGTCTTTGCATTTATGTCACTAGCGGATTATGTATCCCCTAGTCCTTATTTGGAAACATTTGAAGAATTTAAGAGTATGAGGGAAATGAAAAGCGAAGAGCAAATGAACGAAAATCAGCTAGATGAAGAACGTTTGCAAAGGCAATATGATGCTATGGTTGAACAGCAAATAGCTGGCAGCAAGCAAAGGGCTTTGAATAGTTTTATTAAAAGTTTAGGTTGGATTCTGATTCCTCTTCCGATATTTATCTTTTTCCAAAGAAAGATAAATCGGGATAGAAGAGATCGTATTTAGTTTGAAAATGATCTGAAAAGGTCACTTAATGATAGGACCTTTTCAGATGATCAAAAGAGAATTACAGATTGAGATTTTGTTAGATAGCTACAGGTAGTGTGAGTAGCTGTTCATCGATACTTAGATCCCTTTTGATTTCGTAATGTTTCAAATGATTATTCTCTTGGACATATAGATGAATATTTTGATCATTTCCGACAAAGTAAACCTCTTTACCTTGATCATTGGTCAGATGAAATGCTTGTAAGCAATGAGTTGGATTGCTCTCTGTTGGGAGCTTATAACGACATTGGCCACTTTTGAAATTATGATAATATCCACGTTCGATTAAATATTGATTAAGAAGATCGATTAGAGGGTCAATTACTTCAAAATCATGTGTTTCAACAGGATGATTAAAATAATTTATATCAAGTTCTGTTTGAATATGAATCGTTTGTTCTTTAAATGTAACAGGTGTGTAGTACGGTAACGTAAAAGAAAAAGGAATTTTCTTTTCTTCGTTTGGTTGAATGACAAAAGGTTCGGTAATTTTAATTTCTAAGATTGGTTCTGTTACATCACGAAATTCCGTCATTTCATCATCAAAACGATGAAACTCTGTGTCAACATGAATATAGATTTCAGAAATGGTTTGGGCTGCTTTTCCTCCAAACACATGAACCTCACCTTGAACTTCTTTGTTACGTTCAATCTTGTCTTGGAAAAGTACCGTATTCACTCTTGTAGATCCAATTCCAATAGAAGAGAAAAGTCTCTCAAACATAACTCCATCTCCTTCCAAAGAAGCATTTGTTTAGTATTTTTATTATTATATGCATGGTGTAAAAAAATTCTTGTATTCTATTGATAGAATACCAACTTTTGATCAATTAAACTACTGAAATATGAAAAATAATGTATTTATTTAGTGGAGAAGTTAACAAAAGCTGACAAAAGAGGCGTTTCAAAAGGTCTTTCTTGTCCTTTTGAAACGCCCAGTTTCTAATGAAGTCAAAGGAACGAATTCCTTTTTTGTTTTATTGTTTTGACCAGCGATCAATGAGGATATTTACGGCCCCATCACCAGTTACATTGGTTGCTGTACCAAAGCTGTCTTGTGCCATATATAAAGCGATCATTAGGCCGATTGCAGCCTCATTAAAGCCAAGCATAGAAGTCAAAACTCCTAATGCGGCCATAATAGCTCCACCTGGAACTCCAGGTGCTGCGACCATGATTAATCCAAGCATTAATATAACTGGAATAATCTCAATAAAGGTTGGCTGAACCATTTCAGGGGAGAGTACCATTACAGCGATAGTGCATGTAATAATCGTAATTACACTACCTGATAAATGAATCGTAGCACAAAGCGGTACCCCAAAGTTTGCGAGATTATCTTTTACACCATTTCGTTTAACAGATCGTAATGTGACAGGTATCGTTGCTGCACTGCTCATTGTACCAACAGCTGTAAAATAGGCAGGCATCATATTTTTAAGTAATGAAAAAGGATTCTTCCGAGCGACAGTTCCAGCAACTGAATACTGAATTAGAAGCCAGATCCAATGCATCACAATTGCCAGCAATAAGACAATCCCGAATACTTTAAGTGTTTCAAAGACAGTTCCTTCAGAAGCCATTTCGGCAAAAATTCCAGCGATGTAAATCGGCAACAAAGGAATGATGATTTTGGAAATGACTAATTCGATAATTGCTTTTCCTTCATCAAAGAATTTCTTTAGCCACTCTGCGTTTGTTTTAGCCACTCCGATTCCGAATACAAATGCCGTTAAGAGAGCCGTCACTACACCCATTAACGGAGCAATTTCGATTGTTAAGAAAGGTTCTAATGCAGTTCCTTCAGCAACATTCGTTGCTTCTGTTGCTACGTTTGGGATAATGGCCGTAGCAAATAAAAATGCAAGTAGTCCTGCCACAATCGTTGATAGATAAGCTGTTCCTACGGTCATTCCAACAAGCTTGCCAGAGGATTTTCCTAGTCCTGCAACCCCGCTTGCAATAAAGAATAAAATAATAAAAGGAATAATAAATCCAATAAAACTACCGAATAAAACTTTCATTGTGATCAGTACACGTATGAAGAAATCAGGAGCGAATAGCCCTAATACAATTCCTGCCACAATTCCAATAATTAACTTTACAATTAAATTCATGTCGATTCTCCCTTTGTTGTTGTATGTTCACTGTAAAAATACAAATGTATACTGCTATTCTACACAAAATAAAACTTAATACAATGAATTTTCTATTTTTCAGAATAATAAATTTTCTTTTGGCGGATTCGAGCTCTGTCTTTTTATAAGGCTGCTTTGTGAAATTTTGCTTTGGGCTGCTGGCCTAAGCTTTTGCCTGGTTAACGGCCCGACCATTTGAGGGAAGAGCTCTAACTATTACTGGATAAAAAAAGTCATTTCAACCATCGAAATGATTGAAATAACCTCAGTGAAAAAGGCCCTGTATTTCGACAAGGGCCAATATTGATGTTAGGATAGCATCGCTCGATCACTATCCATTTGTTTTCCGCGAATTCGTTTGAATTCTTGTAAAAGTTTATCGATGGTCAATTTTTGTTTTTCTTTTCCTTTTACTTCTAAAATAATTTGACCGTTATCCATCATGATTAAGCGATTCCCTAAATCTAAAGCTTGTTGCATATTGTGCGTAACCATTAAGGAAGTGAGTTTGAATTTATTAACAATCTCACCAGTTAACTCAGTGATTAATTCAGCACGGGATGGATCAAGTGCGGCTGTATGTTCATCTAGCAATAAAATTTTAGGCTCTGTAAAAGTGGCCATTAATAAGGATAATGCTTGCCGCTCTCCACCTGAAAGTAGTCCAACTTTGGCTGTAAAGCGATTCTCTAGTCCGAGATTGAGCGTTTCGAGGTATTCTCTAAACATTTCTCGTCTTTGTTTGTTTACTCCAATACGGAGCGACCTCTTTTTGTTTCTGGAATAGGCCATTGCAAGGTTTTCCTCGATCGTCATGCTTGGTGCAGTGCCTGCCATTGGATCTTGGAAGACACGTCCAATTAAAGAGGCGCGTTTGTATTCAGGAAGATGGGTTACATTCTTTCCATCAATGATTACATCCCCGACATCCGTCAGAAGAGAACCTGAAATTGCGTTCATCATAGTTGACTTTCCAGCCCCGTTACTGCCGATCACAGTGAGAAAATCACCAGGTTCAAGGGAAAGGTTAATTTGTTGAAGGGCTTTCTTTTCATCAGGAGTGCCTTCGTTAAATGTAATGCTAATATTGTTAAGATGTAGCACTTGATTTCCCTCCTTTTTGTTGATGATCGAGCTTTAGTTTCTCAGATAATTCTTGACGCTTGCGTAAACGGCGTTTCTTTTCACGTTGTGCGTCAAGTAATTTTGGCGTGACTAATGCAGCGATTACAATGACTGCTGTAATTAATTTCATATCTCCTGTTTCAAGGAAATCTGCACGTAATGCTAGGGTAACAACGATTCGATAAATAATTGCTCCGCCAATAACAGCTAAGGTAGTCCGTGCAATTGTTTTCGTACCAAAGAGTGCTTCTCCAATAATTACAGAAGCTAAACCAATAATTATCATTCCAATACCCATACCGACATCAGCAAACCCGCCATATTGAGCGATAAGAGCACCTGATAAAGCTACTAGTCCATTGGAAATACCAAGACCTAAAATGATGAGCCAATCTGTATTGGCTGCAAAGCTACGAATCATACGTTTGTTATCGCCCGTTGCACGTATAGCTAGCCCAATTTCTGTTTTCAAAAAATAATCAGTCAAAAACTTGATGAGTAATGTCACGATCAACATTACACAAACAATGGCCCATGTTCTTGGTAACTGGCTCGCACCAAATATTGTTAAGATTGGGTTAAAAAGCGAATCAATTCCAAGACTTTGCCAAGTCGCTGTTAATTTTGTGAAAAGGGTTTCTTCATTTAATAATGGTAAATTGGGTCTACCCATAATCCGCAGGTTAATCGAATAAAGGGCGATCATCATTAATATCCCTGCTAGTAATGGGTTGATTTTCCCCTTTGTATGTAAAATACCAGTTACACATCCAGCTAAAAAACCAGCTATGACCGCAAATAAAGTAGCAACTAAAGGAGAAAAACCATTGATAATACTAATTGCAGCAACGGCAGCTCCAGTTACAAAGCTCCCGTCAACTGTTAAATCAGGGAAGTCTAATATACGAAATGATAAGTAAACACCTAATGCCATAAGGGCATAAATAATTCCAGATTCAATTGAACCAAAAATTGAAATCAGCACAAACCATCAGCACCTTTTCTAAAGTATAAGAGGATGACTCATAGGGAGGTCTTTGACCATTTGAGTCATCCTATCTCTGTTTAGTCTTGATTTACAAATTCAGCAATACTATCCCATTCCTCGTTCCATGTTACACCTTGAGCTTCTGCATTTTCTTTGTTAATCATCAAAGTCATGCTCGGTGGAATCTCAACAGGAATGTCTGAAGTTGTTTTTTCTCCTTTTAAAATTTCAGCTGCCATTTCTCCGGCACGGTAACCGATTGTATAATAGTCAATTCCGTATGTTGCAAAACCGCCGCGATCTAACGAATCAGGCTCACCGACGATTAATGGAATTTGATAATCGCTTCCAACAGCAGCTACTGTTTCAAGAGCTGAAACAACTGTGTTGTCTGTAACAATGTAAAATAAATCAATATCGCCTACAAGAGTTGTGGCAGCTTGTTGCACTTCAGCCGAAGTCGATACGGTACGAGTTACTAACGTTAAATCTGTACCCTCAATCGCAGCTTCAACTGCTTCAATCTGTGCAACTGAATTTTGTTCACCAGCGTTGTAAATGGTCCCGATTGTTGCCTCAGGGAAATTGGCAGAAATAAACTCAATCGTCATTTCAATGGACTCTGGATGTAAGTCAAGTACACCAGTAATGTTTTCCCCTGGTTCATCTAGGGATGACACAAGTCCAGCTCCAACAGCATCTGTAACGGAAGTGAATACAATTGGAATATCATTAGTAGCATTTAAAGCTGCTAATGAGCTAGGTGTTGAATTAGCAAAGATAAGGTCTACTTGGTTACCGACGAAGTTAGTAGCAATTGTATTCGCGTTGTTTTGGTCCCCTTGAGCAGATTGAAAATCATATGTAGTATTCTCACCTTCAACAAATCCATTGTCTGCTAACGCAGATTTAAAGCCTTCAAAAGCGGCATCTAGGGATGGATGTTCAACAATTTGGCTAGCTCCAATTAAGATTTCTTCCGTTCCCTCGGTTGCCGGTGCTTCTTCTGTTGTCTCATTTGTTTGATCGTCTGCTTCAGAACCCGACTCTTCTGCTCCACATGCTGTTAGTAGTACCATTCCAGCTACTAACGCACCCATACTTTTAAACCATCTCTTTTTCATTGTGTTGCCCCCTTATATAGTTTTGGTTATATTAAATCGCATCCAATTTAGTTGAAAACGAATTAATGTCAATTAGCTTTATTGTCTTATTAAATGCCTGAGTCTAAAGTTGTGATCGAGAGGATGAAGAAGTCAGACATTTAAATGAAAAAGAAAAATTTAGCCCTTTTCACATAAATATTAGAATTGTTTTTATTTTTTGTCATATTATCATGATGGCTGAAAATTGACAATTATTAATTTATGAGAATAATAGTTTTACTAGTTAATCTAAGGGGAGAGGCAATGGATTATTCCATGTTAAGCAGTGGAAAGTTATAAGCTTTTTACTTATTTTAAAAGGAATGAGTGATTTATGAGAATTTTATAAAAGTTTAATCAATTAATTCTATTTGAAGAATAAAAGTAGAAGGATGCAAATCAATTTTAGCGAATGTATAGAGAACATCGTAAATTTGTAAGCGCTCACCTATAAAGGAAGAAGGGGAGAAGAAAATGAATCAAAAACATTTAATAGCACCCGAATATTATAATATTGCTCAAGATATTGACAAGTATGCTGATGATCCTAACAAGTTAGCTTTAATTTGGGAGAATGAAATAGGAGAAAAACGACAGGTCACATATCGGCAGCTGCGAAAAGAGTCTAATCAATTTGCTCATGCTCTGGTGAATCTTGGTTTAAAAAAGGGAGATAAGGTGATGATTACGTTGCCAAGGATCCCAGAAACGTATGCAATCTATCTTGGGGCCCTTAAACTAGGTCTCATTATTTCACCGGGCTCTGAAATGCTTAGAGAAAAAGATATATTGTATCGTGCTGAACATTCACAGGCAAAAGCGACGATTTGTTTTGCTGAATTGACAGAGCGATTTGATTCAATTCGCGCGCAAGCAAGCAGTTTGACTTGTTTTATAACAGTAGGAAATGAGGTTGATGGTTGGCTTAATTATCACCGTTTAATAGATGGAATAAGTGGTGATTTTGAAATTGTAAAAACAAAATGTGATGATCTTGCTTTTTTAAATTATACTTCTGGTACAACAGGGAATCCAAAAGGAGTCGTGCATGCACATAGTTGGGCATATGCTCATCAAGCTGTAGCTGCCAAGCATTGGCTTGATGTAAAAGAGACTGATCTTGTATGGGCAACGGCTGCCCCTGGATGGGCTAAATGGAACTGGACACCTTTCCTTGCAACATTAGGGTCGGGAGCAACTGGCTTTGTTTATGATGGTAAATTTGATCCGGAAAAATATTTATCATTATTAGAAAAATATAGTGTCAATGTGCTTTGCTGCACTCCAACCGAATATCGATTAATGGCAAAATTAGATAATCTTAGTTCTTACAATTTGCCTTATCTCCGCAGTACTGTTAGCGCGGGAGAACCGTTAAATCAAGAGGTGATAGACACATTCAGAAAGCATTTTAATGTGCAAGTACGTGATGGATATGGTCAGACAGAAAATACTTTATTAATTGGAACATTGATGGGGATGAAAGAAAGAATTGGATCAATGGGGAAACCGACACCAGGTAATCAAGTCTCAATTATTGATGAAGAGGGCAATGAAGTACTTCCGGGAGTAGTAGGAGACATCGCAGTTCATCGGAGTACACCAGCTCTGTTTAAAGGATATTTAAATGATCCGGAACGAACATCACAAGCGTTTCGTGGAGATTGGTATTTAACAGGAGATCAAGCTTCTATGGATGATGAAGGTTATTTTTGGTTTGAGGGCCGTTCTGATGATATTATTATTAGTTCTGGTTATACAATTGGCCCTTTTGAAGTAGAAGACGCGCTTGTGAAACATCCTTCTGTCAAAGAATGTGCAGTTGTTGCTTCTCCTGATGAGATAAGAGGGTCTATTGTCAAAGCATATGTGATCTTAAAGGATTCTAGCTCATCAAATGAGGCATTAGTAAAGGAATTACAGGAGCATGTGAAACAATTGACAGCCCCTTATAAATATCCAAGGGCAATTGAATTTATTGAAGAGTTACCAAAAACGACTTCAGGAAAAATACGAAGAGTTGAACTTCGTCAGTTAGAAAAGAGTAAAAGTTCTTTATAGGATTGGTGTGAAATTGGAATAAGTAGCGGGGGTGTTTCAAAAGATTTGTTTATAATCTCTTGAAACACCCCTAAAGCTGCTTTTTAAGAGTATTTCTTTCTATTTCTTGAGTTCGGGTAACCTCAATGGGTAAAATGAAGGTGGAAAAGTATAAGAATTGAAGGTGTTTTTTGATGAATACATACATTATTGTTGGAGCGGGGATTTTAGGAGCCACGACAGCCTATCAACTAGCAAAGGAAGGGGCTAAAGTAACATTAGTTGACAGAAATGAGCCTGGAAAAGCAACGAATGCTGCGGCGGGAATTGTTTGCCCTTGGCTTTCACAAAGAAGAAATAAAGCATGGTACCAATTAGCTAAAGGAGGAGCAAAATATTATCCAACGCTTATCAAACAATTAGAAGCTGAAGGGGAAACAAAGACGGGCTATGCGAAAGTGGGAGCACTTAGCCTTCATACTGATGAGGGAAAGCTCGATAAATTGGAAGAGAGAGTTCGAAAACGAAAAGAAGAAGCACCGGAGATTGGAGAAATTACGCGATTATCTCCAAAAGAAACAAGAGCGTTCTTCCCACCGCTTTCTGAAGAATACGGAGCGGTACATGTTAGTGGTGCAGCGAGAGTAAATGGAAAGGAACTTTGCGACGCTTTAATTCGCGCAGCGATCAGAAATGGGGCAACGTATCTGACAGGGGATGCGGAGCTGATGTTTACAGAAGAAGCAGTGACAGGGGTTTGTGTTAGTACAGAGAAAATAACGGCTGATCAAGTGATTGTGACAGCAGGAGCTTGGTCAAAACAACTACTAGAACCATTAGGTATTCATTTTAAAATTGAGCCACAAAAAGCACAAATTGTTCACCTTGAAGTACCTGGTCTAGATACGAGTGCTTGGCCAGTTCTCATGCCTCCATCAAACCAATATTTACTTGCATTTGAAGGGGACGTATTGTCGCAGGTGCCACACATGAGGATGAAAAAGGTTATGATCTGCGTACCACACTCGGTGGCTTACACGAGATCTTTGATAAGGCATTAAAGGTCGCACCAGGATTGGCCGATAGTACATTAGTTGATACAAAAGTTGGCTTTCGTCCAGTAGCACCGGAATTTCTTCCGATCATTGGTCCAGTGCCAAACATTAAAAGGCTTTTAGTAGCCAATGGACTAGGTTCTTCCGGTTTGACAGTCGGCCCTTATTTAGGGAAAGAGTTAGCAAAATTGGCATTAGATCAGGAATTGGAGATTGATCTTTCACTTTACGATGTTGCTACTGCAATTGAAGCGCAAGTCTAGAGATAACGGAATAGAATTGTAAGATAAAAATCTCTGAATTTCAAAAAATTACTACAACTAGTACTTAATAATTAGTAAAATAGTGGTAAATAGTAATAGTGGAGGTGTTGAAATGGAAGGGAAACCTAATCATTATGATGGTAGTGGTCAAAATGATGATCGTATCGAAGCAGAGAAGGAAACATTTAAATTGACTGAAGAAGCTAGAACGAACATTAGTGGGAACCCGTTTTTTATTTCAGAAAATGAATAGTACACATTTGGAAGAGGTGTCTTTAATAGGACAGCCTTTTCTTTTTGCTAAACGAATAGAACCCTTTTTTTCGCAGAACCTAAGGTGTATATCCATAGAAGAGAGGGTAAGTTAATGACAAAAGTCCTATATATTACAGCACATCCACATGATGAAACAGCATCTTATAGTATGGCAGTTGCAAAAGCTTTTATTGACACTTATAAGCAAGTCAATTCAGATCATGAAATCATAACGATTGACCTTTACAAAGAGGAAATCCCTTATATTGATGTTGATGTTTTTAATGGTTGGGGCAAACTTCAATCTGGTCAAGCGTTTGAAGCACTATCAACTGATGAAAAAGCAAAAGTAGGGCGATTATCCGAATTATGTGAGCAGTTTATAAGTGCTGATAAATATATTTTTGTAACACCATTATGGAACTTTTCATTTCCACCTATTATGAAGGCTTACATTGATGCGGTCGCAGTTGCTGGAAAAACATTTAAATATACAGCACAAGGTCCAATTGGTTTATTAACGGATAAAAAAGCGCTGCACATTCAAGCAAGAGGTGGAATCTATTCTGAAGGACCGGCAGCTCAAATGGAAATGGGTCACCGTTATCTTGATATTATTATGCAGTTTTTTGGTGTTCCTTCCTTTGAAGGCTTATTTGTAGAAGGACACAATGCAATGCCTGAGAAAGCCGGAGAGATTAAAGAAAACGCTATTGCCCGTGCGAAAGATTTAGCTCACACTTTTTAATGAAAACATTCTGGAAAACAAGGATTGGCTTCAAGCTCAATCCTTGTTTTCGTGAGTTGGATGCGGTGCCGCGCAAATAGCCCTTTATTTGTTTAAAAACCATCATCTCCAGCTGTGTAAGGGATATTTAAGTTTCTTTCAACTGTTCGAAGACGTTGATTAACTCGATTTAGTCGGCCAGTATGAAGCTCATCATTACGATTTAATCGAATAATTTCATCGTTTACTCGATTTAGTTCACCATTTAGACGTACGATCTCTTCATTAAGGCGTGTTAATTCTTGAACTTGTTGTTGATTTTGTTGTTCAAGCTGATTGACTCTTTGTTCTAAAGTTTGCCTGCTATCATGCTGGCGTATAAGTTGTTCATTTGGGAAAGCATTTTGATATTGTTTGTAAGAAGGATTTTGTTGTGGATAAAATTGGTTATAATAATATTGGTTCATTAGGAAACCTCCTCTTCGTTTTGGGTTGGATGATTACCCTAATAACCTATGAAAGATTAACGTGAAATGACAATAGTAAATTAAGTGGGAAGAAGCAAACAGATTGGAGTGGTTAGGGTGAAGGCTGTTGTGCATAAAGGGAAAATAGGGTTTGACGGACTCAAATATCGGGAGATTACGCTAGATGCACCAAAAAAAGGTGAAGTAAAAGTAAAGGTAAAAACCGCTGGCTTAAATCACCGTGATCTATTTGTTTTGAATCGTCATCAACCAAATGAGCCTGCCCTTGTGATCGGCTCTGATGGTGCTGGGATTGTTATAGAAGTTGGCGAAGAAGTAATCGACGTTAACATTGGTGATGAAGTCATCATAAATCCTGGACTTGGTTGGAAAGAAAATAGTGATGCTCCACCTAGTGGATTTGAGATTGTTGGATATCCTGATAATGGAACTTTTGCAGAAGAGATCATTGTATCAGCCGAAAACCTCCTTCCAAAACCTTCTTTCTTAACTTGGGATGAGGCAGGGTCTTATCACTAGCTGCTTTAACTGCTTATCGTGCTTTGTTTACAAGAGCAAAGATACAACCGGGCATGAAAGTATTAATACCTGGAATAGGAAGTGGAGTAGCAACGTTTTTATTACAATTCGCAAAAGCAGTAGAGGCAACAGTGTATGTAACATCGCGTTCAAGAAAAAAGTGTGAAAATGCTATTAAACTAGGTGCAGATCAGGCTATTGATACTAATAGTGATTGGGAAAAAGAGCTTAATGGTGAGAAAATGGATCTTGTTATTGAATGTGTTGGGGCTGCGACCTTTAATAAATCCTTAGAGCGAGTTCGACCAGGTGGTACGATTGTGACTTTTGGAGCTTCTGCCGGTGATGACGTAGAAATTAATATTAGACAGTTTTTCTATGGACAGTATAATTTGCTCGGTACAACAATGGGGAGTACTGAAGAATTTAGAGAAATGCTTGAATTTATTCAAACGTATCAGATTAAACCAGTCATAGATGAGATGTTTCCTCTTGAGCAGTTCGACCAAGCCTTTAAGAGGTTGGCAGAAGCAAAGCAATTAGGGAAGATCGGATTCCGCATTTATTAAACAAGCAATTCCTACGTGTCTTGATGAGAGTAGATTAAAACTAAATAAATAAAAGAAAGGTTTTTACCATTATGTAAAAGCCTTTTTGCTCGGTTAAAGTATGAAAAAATCAAGTTGAAAGATCAAAGAGTATGCATGAAATCACCAAGAGCTGTTGCAAACGTTGTAAAAACCTCCTGTTAAAATGGTAAAGCAGTGGAAAGTCTATACATGAAAAAGCAAACACGTTACGATGACAATTGTAAACAAGAACAAAAACTTTTTAGGAGGTTTTTACTTTGAAAAAAACTTATTTAACAGTAGCAACTGCAATTCTTTCTGTGGGAATTCTAGCAGCATGTGGAGATGGTGAATTAGACGATCCAACAATGGGTGAAGAACAAGAATTTGAACAAGAGATGGATATGGGTACTGAAACGGATGGTTTCGACGAAACAAATGGTATTGAAGAATTTGAAACGGACGTAGATACAGAGTTTGATGAAACAGAAAATGATTTAGATACAGAGTTTGACACAGAAGAATCAGAAGAATTTGATGCAGAAATGGAAACAGAAATGGAAGATACAGAAGAGAACGATATGTAATAGGCATTCTCTCCCCCGAGAGTTTATATATATTTAGTTGGTGACCGACTGCTCTTTTTTAAACACTCCCCACTCTATTAGAGTGGGGAGTGTTTAACGTTAGAATTCATAGGTAGATTTACTTGTGTCTTCTTGCATATTGTTCTTTTGCCATTTTTCTTTATAATCTTTAGGTATGTTTAGTTAGGGGAGGAATTATGCGAAAATTTGGCTACATGGTGATTGGCGGAGTGTTTACTTTAATTATTTCAATGGGACTGATTACATTTGCAGATACAAGTAGTTCAGTAGAATTAGAGTTGAGCAATGATAATGATAAGGATCTTGCAGAAGTGGTTGAAGTACAGCAAGTCAATGAATCACCTGTAATTCTTACTGGACCTTTAGAAGAAGAAGAAGAAACGACTCAACTTTCAGACGAGCAAGACAGAGAACATATTTCAGAGCCTAAATCTTTTCTAAAAGAATTAGAAAAATTAGAAGTTAAATTAGAAAGTGATCAAACGAAAATTGAAATTAAACAAGAGAGAAAAAAGAATAATATCAAGTCCGAGGTAGAGATAGAATTAAAAAATGAAAAAATGAAATTAAAAGATCAAAGGGCAGAGGAGTTTCTTGAAGAGCTTTTTGCTACGATTGAGATCGAATCCAATAAGGATTTAGAGAAAATAGCAGATCAACTTCTTAACGAGTTTCAAATGAACCCCCACGCTGTGGAGATCGAGTTGAAAGTAAAGAACTTAGACGGTAGAAAATATAAATTAGAAATAGAAAATTAGTGAAAAGCGAATGCAGATAGTGCTGTGTTCGCTTTTTTTTCTTGTGTATAGTCTTGAAGAGAGAGAAGGTGTCCATAATAGAAAAAAGAGCAAACAGTAGGTGATTAAATGAAAAGTATTTTTGCTATATTGATTGTGGTCATTCCTCTTATGATGTGGGTAATTGAACGGAAATGGATTCGAGCTAGGACTCTATTTAATGTATTAGCATACTTCTCTACTATCATTTTTGGTTATATTATCACAACAACCATTTATGAAGTTTTGAGTTTGCAAGAGGTTTTTATGACAAGTATTCATGGGATTCTTCTTAATCAGCTTTTTTTAGTTACAGGAGCCTATATAGGTTCTTATTTTCTATATCGTATCGTCATTGTCACTTTGCATGATTTTTAGCTGTATGATTAGGTGCTTGACGAATGTTAAGGAGAGCAGGAAGTGGCTCCTTAAACCTTTTGAGCCACTGCTTGTTATTAATTCAGACGTTCGAATACACCAGTAGCTAGCAAGGCGTTTGTGATTTCGTCTTTCCTGCTTCCTATAATCTGTATTTCGATAATATCTCCTATTTCAAGAGAGATGGAAAGCAAATCGAGTAGATTTTTCGCATCAACTGACAATTGTCTTTTCTTTATTGAAATCTCTTCAGGAAATTCTCTAGCTTTATTAATAAGAAGACAAGCCGAATCCGCTAGGAGTGGCTTTATCACTTTTACTTTCATTTATATATCCTCCTTGTTAAAAGGTCTATTTCAAGATCATAATATGTTGAATAGGTAAGGAGAGTATTAGACGAATTCATTGGTTTGTGTTTGTTGCAGATGTATAAGTGTTAAATGGAACTAGTTGAATGGTAGTTTGGAATGAATGAAGGAGCGATGATTTTGAAGCGTATGGTTGCTTTTAAAGCGTTAGTAGGATCGGCCAATTATAATCTTGCCACACCAGAGTCAGATCAAGATTATAAGGTTTTTGTTCTTCCTACTTTTGATGATTTATATCATAATTATATTTTTACGAAAAGTAATGTCGGCAGTAGTATAGATGAAGAATATCACGATATTCGTAAGCTTATTGGCTTATTATGGAAATCGAATGTGAACTTTATGGAAGTGCTCTTTTCGATTGATGTGATTCAGAGTGATAACAAATTAATACGTGAAGCAATGGATCAGCTATTTAAGATGAGAGATCAGATTGCTGCGATGAACCTTCCCTACCTTTATAAAGCTTGTAAAGGGATGTATGTAAGTAAGGCGAAGTACATTGAAGAGGGAAATAATGCTACAAAGGAATTTGTCCATCTTTTTGGTTATGATACGAAGTCTGCTATGCATACCTACCGTATACTCGATTTTATTGAACGATTTGCAAACAATCGATTTACAAATTTTAAAAATGCGATAACGTATAGTCATTCAGATAGAGAATTTCTTTTAAGCATCAAACATGGTGCATTCACGAAAAGTCAAATATTGAGAATAATCGATGCGAAGCTGCAAATTTTCGGTGAACTTGAACAGACGTATTTGAAGCAAAAACCAAAGGAAGACGTTAAAGAACAATTGGAGAAAATCATTTATCAGTTAACTGCTAATGTGATACGCAATCAATTGGTGAAAATATCCAATAACAAAGACAACTAAGCAAGTTACACTTAGTTGTCTTCAGACCGACCGGTTAGTTTCTAGTTTTCATGATAAAAAAATTAAGAAATTGCGTGTTGATTTTGCTTCGCTTGTAATTCTTTTTCGCTTCTTTTAATATCTAACTTCATTAAGATTGAAACAATGAAACCTAATAGAATTAACGCAGTGAAAACGTAGAATACAGGAATGTAACTGTCTGTTCGTTCTCTAATTTGTGAAACAATCATTGGTCCAAACACACCGCCAAGCGACCAAGTAGTTAGTAAGTAACCATGTATCGCGCCAAGTTGTTTTGTCCCAAATAGATCTCCAACAAAAGCAGGTAAATTCGAGAATCCTCCGCCATAACAACTTACCACAAGCAAGATCATAATTTGGAAGAGAATAATGCTTGTAATAAAAGGAAGTGTTAAGAAGGCAACTACTTGGATGGAAAAGAAAATGATAAATACGTTTGAACGCCCTAAATAATCAGATGCAGCGGCCCAGCCAAGTCGACCCCCACCGTTAAAGATCCCCATAATACCTACTAATGTTGCTGCAGCAGCTGCAGATAATCCAACTACTTCTTGAGCCATTGGCGAAGCAACGGAAATCATCATAATACCAGCAGTTGTATTAATGAGCATCATCGTCCAAAGCATCCAGAAGCGTCTTGTTCGAACAGCTTCTTTAGCAGATAGTTGTTGTAAATCTTTTTTTATTATTTTCTTTCCTGATGCAATATCTTTTTTCATTGAAGCAGGCATCCAACCTTCTTGAGGAGGAGCAATATAAGAGGCACCAAGAATCATTAGGATAAAGTAACTGCTACCTAGTAAATAAAACGTATTTGAAATGCCTATTGCTACCATTAGATTTGCTGCAACTGGTGCGGTAATTAATGAACCTGCACCAAAGCCTAGCACGGCCATTCCTGTTGCCAATCCTCTTCGGTCAGGAAACCATTTAACTAATGTAGACACTGGTGAAATATAGCCGATTCCAAGTCCAAGCCCGCTAGCAACGCCGTATGTAAGTAGAAACAACGGAAGTGATCCGATTGCGATCGCAACACCTGAACCTGCTTGCCCAATTCCAAATAAGACTGCAGCAACGATCGCTGATTTCCTTGGTCCATTACGTTCTACAAATTTTCCAAATAAAGCAGCAGATGAACCAGCAAGTGCCATCATAATTGTAAAGGCAATTGTTACCTCAGTAGCAGACCATCCCATTTGATTACTGACCGGATACGTATAAACACTGTATGCGTACGCTCCACCAATGGAAAGGTGAATAGCAATTGCAGACAATGCAATGAGCCATCTGTTTTTTGTTGTCTTCATAGACTTCCTCCTTTTTTAATCATCTCTAATTGTAAGCCCTTACATGTATAATAATGGTTAATGAGCAAAAAATCAAACTAATAAAAAAATTCTTATATTAAAAATTACCAAAATTTATTCAATTGGCCAATTTAGAGGCATAATTTGGCTCACTTTTTTAAATAAAAAAGCAAAAGAAGCCAGGATAAAAGAGTTTTTATTAATGAAATCCGAACGTAATAGCATAGCATCAGCTCCGAAATTATCCTTCGCTAATGTTATCAACATTCGTATTTTTTAATAAAACTGTTATGTCTAGCTTCTTTCATGAGAATTATGTAAAAAATCCAGTGCGCCGACACTGGATAGATGATTGAATCAGGTGGCGCTTGACCACTGTGTATATAGACTACCATATCAACCGCCGAAAAAGATAGCGTTAAAAAATACCAACATCACTCTAGATAAAGGGTTCTTTCACCTAATGGGTTCATTCCTCATAAACTAACGATAACAAATATAAAATATGTAGAGGAAGGAGTGGGAATATGAAGAGTAACAAATTATTTCCTGGTATTCCAAAAGTATTTGTGAAAGCACAAAATAATGATGTGAATCAAACAGTATTTTATAAAAATACAAGAATGGAACGGATTGGAAATCAAATGAATGAAATAAACGACTCACTCAAAACGCATGATCGGCTTTATACTTCTACTAATAGGAGATTAGAAGCTCAAGAGCTCTGTTTAAGTAAGGTCCAACAGATGCACGATGAGCTTAAGAATTTTGTTACATTAAAGAGTGAGTTGCAGAAAGAGTTAAAGGAACGAGTGGATGTTATAGAAAAGCAGGAAAAGGAGTTAGAGGAAGAGCTAGTACAATTACATGACAAAAAAGATTGTTTGACAAAGCAGGTAAGACAGTTAGAAATTGCAAAACAGTATTTGGATGATGAGGTGAAACGTCAACAAAGTCAAATAATCAACACTGATTTTCATGTTAAACAGGTAGAGAAAGATCAAGAAAATTATAAAGAGCAGCTAGAACAATTAGCTCAACTGGTCGGAGTACAGTCGATTGACCACGAAGATCTGTTGAAAACGGTTAAAGAAAATGAAGAAGAGCAAAAGCAAATGCAAGTCGAACTGGATCAGTTGATTACTAAAGTGATAGCTTTATCTTTGCAACATCGTGAACAAGAAAAGCTACATGTAGATTTATATACACAAGTAACCCAATTAAAAGCTGTTTCATATGAGACAACAAAGCAACTGAAACAAGCAATTTCAAGGCTACATTCAGAGTTAAAAGAAGTTGATTTCAAAGTGCTAGAAAAAAAAGAAAACAGAGTACATTAAGAGTAGATCAAAGGATTGTACAATTGGATTTCAATTGTACAAAGACTACGGTGTTTGCACGAGATGATCGAAGAAAGGTCGTAACACGATCTTGCATTCGATCATCTCGTCCTTTTTTATTGGACGTTTTAATTATGGAGGTGTATAGTATAGTGATATTTGTTTTAAAACATTTTACAATGGTTGAATGAATAGAAGTACTTTTGTGATAGGGTCTTAGTTTGCTTTTGCTGAGGCGAAAATCCTATTGTTCAAAAATAAGCATGGGGGAAAGAATGATGCATCATGCAGAAACATGGAAAGAAAAATTGAAACTTTTTTTAGCTATTTTATGGCCGATTATGGTGACTCAAGTTAGCTTATTTGCAATGAATCTTGTAGATACAATGATGTCTGGTCGGGTGGGCACAGATGATTTAGCTGGTGTTGCAATTGGAGCGAGTTTATGGATGCCGATTTTCTCAGGAATCAATGGGATCTTACTTGCGGTTACACCTATTGTTGCCCATTTAATTGGAAGTGGAAAACGTGAAAAAATTGCCGGTTCAGTTGTACAGGGCTTGTATTTATCTATATTGCTAGCACTAACAGTTGTAGTGTTCGGGGATTTCTGCTTAATCCTATTTTAACATTGATGAATTTGGAACCAGCTGTTAATCATATTGCTTTTCACTATTTAGTTGGACTAGCTATTGGGATCATCCCATTGTTCGCATCTAGTGTCCTTCGTTATTTCTTCGATGCACAAGGATTTACACGGATCACAATGATTATTACAGTTTTGGCTGTTCCCTTTAATGTCGTTTTAAATTATGGGTTTATTTTCGGTAAGCTTGGTTTACCAGCTTTAGGTGGAATCGGGGCAGGGTATGCTACAGCGATTACGTATTGGATTATTTTCTTTTTTAGTGTATGGATGACATTTAAAGTAGAGGCAGTAAGAAAGTATCGATTATTTGTTCAGTGGGCCTATCCTTCTTGGAAGGCAATGAAAGAACAATTATCGATTGGTGTACCAATTGGTTTATCGATCTTCTTTGAGTCAAGTATTTTCGCTGTAGTTACATTGCTGATTGGTATGATGTTCACAACCGTTACGATCGCTGCGCATCAAGTAGCATTGAATTTCACTTCACTTATTTTCATGATTCCGTTAAGTATTTCGATGGCGTTAACGATCGTAGTTGGTTACTCAGTTGGTGGGGGGAAATTTCAAACAGCTAAGCAATATGGTCGGCTTGGTGTATGGGGTGGAATAGGAATTTTATCAGTAGGGGCAATCTTCTTATATTTATTTAGAGAAGAAATTGCTTCGCTCTATACTGTGGATCCAGAAGTTATTGCTTTAGCTGGTCAATTTTTTATTTTCGCCATAGTGTATCAAATCTCTGATGCTGCTCAAGCTGGTCTTCAAGGTGTGTTAAGAGGATATAAAGATGTCAAAGTACCGTTCATTACGGCATTTATTTCTTATTGGATTATCGGCATTCCATCAGGTTATTTGCTTGCTGTGTTCACTCCTTTTAATGCATTTGGATTTTGGATTGGGATCATATTGGGGCTAACTTGTGCTGCGATAGGGTTCTTTGTACGATTGAAAATCATTCAGAAGCGTGTAATTGGTCAAACGGTAGCTGAGTAGGGGCTGTTTCAAAAGGTTGGTTTTGGCCTTTTGAGACGGTCTTTTTCTTTTTGAAATAAAACATGTATCTTATTTACCTAATTAAAAATTCGGTATATAATGAATTTTGTGTGAACAAATCTAACAAAGGTTAGTGTTTTATATTTATTGAGAGGGGGAGGTTTTCTATGCCTGAAAAAGAACTTAGGAAAACCGCGGATGTAAACTCAAGCTTCCGATTCTCTACATATATCAGCAAAATGAAAGGTGAGGCGAAAGAGAATACGGCTCTGCATATGAGCGAATCTCTTATATCTGCAGGTGGAAGTTTAATTGCAATGACCATCATTAGTTTACTAGCCGTCACGCTAGGATATCCAATGGCATTAGGGCCAGTCGGAGCAAGTTGTCTACTCGTATTTGTTGCTCATTCAAGTCCATTTTCTCAACCGCGTCAAGTTATTGGCGGTCACGTTATTTCGACTTTTGCAGCTTTATTAATTTGGGATATCTTTGGTAGGACTCATCTCACAATCGGGGTAACGATTGCCGTCGTTATCTTACTGATGCTGTTATCAAATACAATGCATCCGCCCGCTGCTGCAAGTGCAATTGTAGCGCTTAATTCAGGAGTAGGCTGGGGAATATTTTTAACAATAGCGTTAAGCGCTTGTTTGGTTGTACTTAGTTCTGTTGCTTATAATAATTTGTTTCATAATCGTCATTACCCGAAAAGGTGGCTATAATACTGAGAGGCAAGGTGGAAAAGAGAATTTCTACCTTGTTTTTGTTTTTAGTAAGATGAACTAGGGACAAGCGTATAAATTGATTTCATAATCGTTTTCATTTATGATAATTTTTGAAAATTTAGTAATTAACTAACGATAGTAAAGGAGAGTTTAATAATGTATGATATCGCAATTATTGGTGCTGGACCAGCCGGAGCAAGTGCTGCTTTAATTGCCGCGAAAGCGGGGAAGAAGACGGTGCTATTAGATTATGATAAAAGTATGACAAAAAGAGCATGGATTGAAAATCATTACGGTATTATGGAAATTACGGGACCTGAATTAATAGAGATCGGAAAAAAACAAGCTGAAAAGTTTGGAGCAGAGGTAATGGCAACGAATGTGATTAATTTAAACAAAACAGATTCTAGTATTCATGTGGAAACAGAAGACACTACCTACGAAGCAAAGCATGTAATTGTCGCAACGGGTGTAGCTGCTAACCTAGCTGAAGGAGTAGGGATTAAGACGAAGGACGGTACAGAACCTCGAATTAAAACGATTTTCGATGTTGATGCCAAAGGAAAAACGAATATTGAAGGGATTTGGGCTTGTGGCACAATCGCTGGAGTAAGTGTCCATACAATTATCACTGCAGGGGATGGTGCTAAAGTTGCGATTAATGTTGTAAGTGAGTTAAATGGAGAACGTTATGTTGACCATGATGTACTAAAATCTTAACAGGTAGTATTTCAACAAGTATATACATCCTACTAGAATGAGATGATGATTCGAATGAAATGGCCCAACAGTATATTGATGCATTTGGTCATTTACGACAGAAATTGATTCATTTCAACAAGCAAGAAGCCGTTACGTCCTCACGTATGATGGAATTTGCAAAGGAAGTATATCAAGTAGCTGAAGGTTATTATCAATTTGAAGGAAAAATGCAAAGTTTACGAGTTCAGAATCAAATTAATCTAAACTTAACCCCATCGTATTTGAATGGAACATTAAGTGAAAACGAGGAATATCTCAGAATTCTTACCTATTATATGAATGGTGAGAATTATTCTCCTTTGCCTCTAGTAGATTTGCTAGATTTATGGTTGGAAGATCAATTAGGTTTGCTGTTCTTCTTCGTAATATTTTAGACCCTGTTGAATTGCAAACCATTGCACAGACGATTTGTATATTCAGCAATTTCAAGCTTTTATTGTTCAAAATGAGCAAATGAAAGGACATCTGCGCTTTTCTCCACCAGGAATTTCAAGGCAGCATCGTTTTTCTAGAGAAGTAGGACAGACAACGATTAATATGTATAACTTCATTGTTAATGTTGTAAAAATGTATATGGAGACTGAAATATTCAATAGAACGACTTTGCGTTTTCTTGAACATCATTTCCCTGAGAGCTGTTATTTCATTCGAAAACTAAGCTTTTATGCACCTGAGTTAAGCCAACAAGCCGGAAATTGTCCTTTGACGAAGCCGTCATTTGAATAATAGGAAATACTCTATGCCCAATTCGAGAACATGAATCGTATTGGGCTTGTTTGTGTGGCTGGAACAGTAGTTGTTTTCTAATCATCGATTTTGAAACGGGAATTCAACTAACTTTTACAAATAATGATCCAAATACAGAAGGTGGATTTTAAAAAATATATATATGGAATATAATGGGAGAGAGTGAGGGGGATTTAGTGAAGCGAAATAAAACGTATTTAGTAATAAGTGCAGTGCTGTTTGGTCTATTGCTTGTGACAGTAGCTTATGAATTGTTTGGTAACAATGATCCGTACAAATTCCATACGGGGATTGGAGACCACTTTTCACTTTCATCTGATGATTCATCTGTACTCTTTTCCTACTATCTAAATGGAAGTGAAGCGATTTATCGTGCCGATCTAAATGGAAGCAATGTAGAGCAAATAACTGGACATACTGATCAAAGACACCGAAGCCCAGATCATTCAGCCGATGGAAATTACATTCTTTATTTATCGAGAAATAAGGAAGGCGTGCAAACGCTTTATGTAGCAGAGAGGATGGGGGGAATCCGTTAAAGCTTACCAATGAAGAGCATCATGTCATTGATGCTGTCTTTTCACCGGTTGAAGACCGTATTTATTATGTTGCAATGTCAGCTTCAGATTTAAATAAAGCTGAAGGAGAATCAGTGAGTGGAAGCAACATTTATACGGTAGATCTTTTAGGAGAGCATCATGAACAGTTAGCAACAAGTATCCAACCGCATATAAACACTCTTGTATTTTCAAAAGATGGCGAGGAATTATACTATAGTGTATTTACCGGTAATCGAGATACAGTCTATGCTTTTTCAATTCATGATCAAAATGAAAAATTAGCTGATTTTAAGCATTTGTTTCCAAGGGATACCTATTTAGCCTCTTTTGATGTGTCAACAGATAAAAACTCAGTCCTGTATACAGGAATATCTGAAGCATCATTAACTAGTAATCTATTTAAATATGAATTATATATGAAGGATATTGCTAGCGAACAAACAACCAAACTGACAGAGCTAGATTCGCTTGTTCATGCTCCAATCTTTTTTCATCAATCTAATACAGTCGCCTTTTTGCAAGATTTAAATTGGCCTATAAAGCCAGAAATGTATCGTTTTATGACATTGGATCTTGAGACGAAAGCGTTACAACAATTAGAGTTTGAGTTACCTGAATCAGTAGTAAAGTATTGGTTTTTCAAGACGGTCGATCGTGTTATAAATGGTTGGACAGTTGCTTCCTTATATGTTTTATTTATAACTGCTCTTACTCTTCATTTTCATAAGAAGCAACGAAGAACTTATATACCTACGATGACTAGTTTTGGTGTATCTATCTTTTTATTTCTTAGTAGTTTTGTTGTAGCAGGCATGACGAATCCTTGGTATGGAATAGGGATTGCAATGTTGGCAGGAGCTATGTTTTTCTGTACTTTTATCGTGTTATTATTTGCCTTTATATTAAGAAAAAGAATGAAGAACTAATGATTTTTTATCAATTTGAAAGGAGGGAGGCTCTTTGTTGAAAAACAAAGTGGTTTTGTTAGCGGCAATCTTACTAATAGTCGTCGCTGCTGTTATACGGTTCAATCAAATCCAGGAAAACCACGAAGCTAATAAAGTTATAGCAGAAAATTGTATAGATAATGAAGGTACTGTTATTATTCAAGAGGGACTGTTCTTTACATTGACTTCGGTAACTTGCGAAGAAGGATTATAGGAAAGATGAAAGATGTGTTTATTGAAATGATAAAGTGTAAGTTATAAAGTGGAATTCTTCCTTCCTAACCTTTATGATTTATAAAGAGATTGAATAAGTAATGTGGGTAGTCAATTCGTTAAATTGGAAAAATCTGATATAATTGGAATGGTTATTTCGGAGAACGAAGAAAAGGGTGTGAGGTGTGATCATGGTAAAAGTATTATTATTTGATTTAGACGGAACGTTATTACCAATGGATACAGAGAAATTTGTGAACCATTACATAAAAGAGTTAGCTCCGAGAGTCTCCCATATTTTAGATCCTCAAGTATTTGTGAAAGCCTTGCTGACGGGAACGGATGCAATGATGAAAAACCTTGAACCTAACAAGACAAATGCACAAGTGTTTGAAGACACGTTTCTACCGCTTGTTTCCTTACAAAAAGAAGAAATTTGGCCAGCGCTTGATGAATTTTATGAAAAAGTCTTTCCGACATTTTCCCACCTATCAAGTCCGACTCCGCTCGCAAAAAAATTGGTAGAAGAAGCATTAAACCAAGGATTTCGCTTGGCGGTAGCGACGAATCCTGTTTTTCCTAAAGCTGCCATTTACCATCGCTTAAAGTGGGCGGGGATCGATGACATTCCATTTGAAATAGTCACTGTTTATGAAGAAATTTCTTTTACGAAACCACATAAGGAATACTATCTAGAAATTGCTAATCGCCTTGGGGTAGAACCAAATGAATGTATAATGATTGGAAATGATAAGCAAGAAGATATGTCAGCAAGTAGCATCGGAATGAAAACATTTTTAGTTGAAGGACATGTTATTGATCGTGGTCAACCTCAATTTCGAGTAGATGAACAGGGGACATTAGAGCAATTGTACGAAAAGGTGAAAAATAGACAAGGGTTGTTTTCATAATAGTAGTGCCTGTGCTATTGTTCTTATAACACAGGCACTTTCTATGCACATTAATCGTTCTTTGTTTTGGCTTTAATTAAGAATTCAAGTCAGATAGGCCAGGGCTATGTTCATTAGGCATCTCAGGAAGGTCAGGAACAGGGTAGCCTTCAGGTGGGGCGATAACGTGCAATTCATTGCTGTTTCGACTAGGTGATTCTCCTTTGAAAATGTCGCCAATTTGCGTCTGATCTAGTCTAAAATTGAATTGGGCATTATGGAAGCCCATGTCAACATATTAATATCATAATTTGGAATTGGGAATAACTTGCCCCAATCAACTCCAAGTGTCTCGAGTGCTTTGGCAAACGCGTTTTGATGTGCATTGTCACGCACGATTAAAAAGGCTAAAGTCTCTCTAAATGTCTTATTTGAACTCATTTCGTAAATTCTCGATTTTTGTAGGACGCCGGTTGATTCAAGAACCAAATTATCTAGCAAGTCACTAATTAGGTTTCCATGGCTGTATACATATGCACCTGTCCAAGGATTACCTCCTGCATCTACAGGTAGCGAAGATTGTGCCCCCATTATGTAATGGTGCGGGTTTGCATGTTCTTTAACAGCATCTTCTAAAGGCGCACCATCTGTTCCAACATTCCCAACTCCCTCTTCCCCAGAACCATTTAGTAATTGATTAATCGTTGTTTGAACAAGTTCGACATGACTAATTTCTTCTAAAAAAATACCTCTAATTAAATCTCGGTAGGGTTTAGCTTTTCCGCGAAAATTAGCACTCTGAAATGAAAATTGCATCATTGTTCTCATTTCACCGAAACGTCCACCAAGAGCTTCTTGTAGTACTTTTGCTGCAGCTGGGTCAGGTTTATCAGGTACGATCATGTTAATTAGATCTTCTTTATAAAAATACATGTTTTAACCTCCTATTTTATAAACAAACCAAGTATTGCTAAGTTATTATTTTGAAAAATATGTTATTTTATTCACTTAATTTTGAGATTTATATAAGTGAGAAAGGGATTTTATACGAGTTGTTAGAATAAAGAAAGGATAAAGCCACAAAGATGTTGAGGGAGGGTTTAAACATGATAAATGAATTAAAGAAAAAAATTGAGCATTTACATGAAGAGGAAGCAAAAGAGCTTTTGTTTCATCTCCTTCTTAAAATGAACATGTTAGAGTCAACATCTAGCTTTCAAGAGGTACAGCTCACAGAGCTTAAAACTTTCTATCAAGATCTATTAGAAAAACAGGGCTCTTCGATCGTTGAGTCCCAATACCAAAAAGCGCATATTGTTTTCGGCGATTCTGCATCTGGATGCTTAAAAAGTGTATTAGAGCAATTAGGAAAAGAAAAAGAAGAGGTTATAACTTTTTCTGATCAGTTCTCGATTGGACCTTTGTGGAACCTAGAAGAAGAGGTAGGGAAAGTTAATCGTTATGAGTGGTTGAAGGATCATATTAATTATCATGAAAAATACATTGACTCTTATTTGAAGCGTTTTGATAAGACAATAGAGAAAGTGAAACGTATTCCTAACAATAATCCGATCTTGATCTGGTATGGTGACAACGCTCATGAGCAAACGGGTTTACGGTTTGTTCTATATTTATTAAAAGGAAGACAAAATGAAGTGGTGGTTCTAAATACATCGAAACTTTATCCTGTCGATTCAAATATCGCTTACCGCCCTTTGTATACTGGAGAGATAAGTCCCGAGAAGGTTCAAATGATTTATGAACATTCAAATAGGCTCCGATTTTTAGAAAAGATGGAGCGTCAACAATTTGAGGAGGAATGGGAAGAATTAGCAACTGCACATGATGTTCTACGAATTTGGAAAGGGAATGAAGTCTTAAGTGTAAGTGAGGATTTCTATGATGATTATATCGTTCAGAAAGCTCGAAACTTACATTATGAACAAGTGAATAAGTCGTTTATAAAAGCGGCACGAGTAATAGGAGAAGTGATAGGACATGTCAACCAATATATTGGTGATGAATATATTGAGTATCGACTTAGATCGTTAATTATGAACGGAGTGTTTGAGATAAAGGGTGTTCCTAAAGCATTGAGGTATTATAGTGTGAAAATTCGATAGACATAAGTTTTGGGAGAGGCCGAAACAAAAGAGTGTTTATTAACGAGAAATCCGAACGTAATAGCATAGCATCCTCACCGGAAATATGCTTCGCTTTCTGCCGGACGGCTGGTGAGCCTCCTTATGCTAACGCATTGTGGGGTCTCACCGTTTTTTTTTGCCCCGCAGGGATATCCCTCCGCTAAGGTTGTCGGTTTTTGTATTAGAAATAACACATTTAATAATCTTCGGTCTCTCATTTTACTTTTTTGCTAAGCATCTATCCACTAGCTGAAATCGACGTCTCTTCCAGCTTTTTTCTCTCCTTAGTAGTTAGGTAAACACCAAAAAGAATCACCAAGCCTCCAAACAACTGATTTAAGGAAAGTGGTTCATCAAGGAAGAAGACTGCGCCAATGACCGTGAAAAATGGAAGAAGGTTTAGAAAAATAGATGCCCGAGAAGGTCCAATAGTTGCTACGCCAATATTCCAGAAAATTAGTGCAATGACAGAAGGGAAAATTCCTAAATAAAGAAGTCCAGCTAGTAATTGCGGTTGTAATAAATTTGGAATGCCGGCTTTCCATTCGTATAGGGCGAATGGAAGCAAAATGACTAAAGATAAAAACAACATAACAACCAAACTTCCATAGAGAGGAATATAACTATGTTGTTTAATTAATAACGAGTAAATAGCCCATGCGAACACAGCGATTAATACGAGAATGTCTCCAATATTAAATTGAAAATGTTGAATGACTTGCCAATCGCCTTTTGAAATAACCCATAATGCCCCTACTAATGACAGGGTGATCCCACTAACTTGTATTTTCGTTAACCGTTCCTTTAAAAAGATCATTCCAAGTAACAGAGCAAAAACAGGAGTACTTGTTTCAATGACTGCTACATTTGTAGACGAAGTGAATTGAAGCGAAGCGTACAAAAACACATTAAAGACAATGATCCCACTTACTGATAAGGAAAGGAGAGCCTTCCACTCTTTCAACCAAAGTGTTTGATTGTTTTTTAGTTCTCGAAAACCGACAGGAAATAAAATGATCAAAGCAATCAAACAACGAAAAAATGTCATTGTAACGGGAGGAACTTCGCTTAGTAGTTTTCCAACTAATATATTCCCTGAAAATATGATGATTGTAATTGTTAATAATAGGTAAGAACGTATCATGTTTTCATCTCCACCTTTTCCAATGGCTATTGTATCATATATGGATTGGTTATTTTTCCTGAAAATGTAAATGTAATTTAATATAAAAAGGATAGATTAATCCTTGCATTTCGTTTAATCTGTATTAGTGTTATTTCAAATATTTACTTAGGTACATATAGAGAGAAAGAGGGAATTTGATGGACTCAACAACGAATTATAATAAAACAACAATTGTTGCTTTATTACTTGCAGGATCCTTTATTGCAATCTTAAATCAAACATTAATGATTACGGCCATTCCACCGATTATGGCTGAAATGAATGTCACGGCGAATAGTGCGCAATGGTTAACGACGGTATTCATGCTCGTGAATGGTATTATGATTCCAATTAGTGCATTTCTGTTAAATCGCTATACGACAAGACAATTATTTATCGCAGCAATGAGTATTTTTGCATTTGGAACTTTAGTTGCAGGGGTAGCTCCTAATTTTGAAGTGCTTCTACTCGGTAGGGTTATACAATCAACAGGAGCTGGTGTGATGCTGCCACTTATGACAACTGTGTTTTTGATGATTTTTCCGATCAATAAGCGCGGTGCAGCAATGGGATTGATTGGTCTTGTTATTTCTTTTGCACCAGCAGTCGGACCTGCTTTGTCTGGGTGGGTTACAGGCAATTATTCTTGGAGACTGTTATTCTTCATCATTTTACCAATCGCTTTAATCGATATTTTAATAGCAGTTTTTGCTTTGAAAAATGTTACAGAGGTTACGAAACCAAAAGTAGACGTACTTTCAATAGTATTCTCTTCTTTGGGATTTGGTGGACTTCTTTATGGTTTTACGAGTGCTGGCAACCACGGTTGGTCTGACATGATTACGTTGATCACCATTGGAGTCGGTGTATTATCACTATTTCTATTCGTCACAAGGCAATTAAAGCTTGAACAGCCAATGCTAGAATTTCGTGTGTTTAAGTATTCGATTTTCCCATTTGCAGTCGTAATAGGGATGATTTCATTTATGGGGTTAATTGGCGTAGAGACACTCATTCCGTTATTTATGCAAAACATGCGAGAGTTTACCGCTTTTGAAGCTGGTTTAGCGCTATTGCCTGGTGCACTCATCACAGGTTTGCTTTCTCCAATAATTGGAAGGGTTTTTGATAAAGTTGGTGCTAAGTGGCTTGTTTTGGTTGGTTTGACGATTTTAACATTGTCTTCTTTCTCGTTTACAAATTTAGGACTTGAGACGTCTTTTGCCTATATTACAATAATGTATTCAATCCGAATGTTCGGTTTGGCACTTGTTATGATGCCGATTCAAACTGCCGCATTAAATCAATTGCCTAAGAAATTAATACCTCATGGTGCTGCATTGGATAATACAATGAGAATGACAGCTGCATCTGTAGGTACAGCAATATTAGTAACGATTATGACGACTAGTGCCACTTCTGCACAGCAGCAACCTGCGATCGCACATCCTGATATATATGGAGCGAACATTGCTTTTATTGTCCTGGCTGTACTAACATTAGGTACGCTTATCCTTTCTTTCTTTATTAAATATGATAAGCCAGCAACAGAAGAAGTAACGGTTATTAGTCAGGCAAAAGCAAGTAATGATTATTAAAAAAGATGAAGCTGATATCACGTAGATGTCAGCTTTATCTTTTTTATTCGCAGTATAAAGCAAGATGAAGAAAAATATAGCACTAGATTAATTGTTTGCAAAATAATTTCTAGAAAATCCCAGATTAAGTCATCTGTGATAAAATGATCACAACTTAGACATTAAGGATGGTGAGATATGGGTTACATCTTGATTGTAAGTATATTCGTCCTTGCCGTTAGTACCCATCTGTGGGTAAGAGGAAAGCTACAAACAGCAAAAAGAGGATGGTATAAGCACCAACATAAGGTGTTCCATGCGATATTTTATGCCCTTCTAAGCTTATTTTTAATTACGAGTCTTCTGCTTGAAGTAATTGGTTTCCTATTGGCCTTTTCCCTTTTAGGTGCTTTTACCAATTTGCTTTTTGGTTTCGAAAAATGGAAGTATGAAAAACAAAAAAAGCAATATGTGCATTATTTATTAGACTCTTTCTTTTGGTTACTAATTAGTATAACAATTTATCTATTTATCTAAACAATCACAAAGGAGATTAGAATGTTTATTCATAAAATTGACGATGAACTATCCTTAAAGCTTATTGATATAAGAGATAGCGAAAGGATCTTCCATCTAACAGAACAATCACGAGCTTATTTACGCCAATGGCTTCCATGGCTAGATCAAACGACGGAGCTTGAACATACGAAAGGATTTATAAAAGGTTGTGTAACAGCATTTGCTGAAGAAAAAAGTATGAATACAGTTATATTGTATAACGATGAAGCCGTAGGTATTGCAGGATATAACGTTCTTGATTGGAACAATAAAGTGGGTCATATTGGCTATTGGCTTGCAAAAGATTTCCAAGGAAATGGTATTATGACGAGGGTGGCTAAAGCGTTAACAGATTATGCCTTTGATGAATTACGTTTAAATAAAGTTGAAATTAGAGCCGCGGTTAACAATCAAAGAAGCCGTAGTATTCCTGAAAGGTTAGGTTATGTAAAAGAAGGAGAGATAAGACAAGCAGAGTGGTTATATGACCATTATGTTGATCATGTTATTTACGGTGTACTCGTATCAGAATGGAAAGAAGAAAGAAATAATTTGAAGAAGAGATAAACACGATAAGTCCAAAGTAGTTATATTAAGAGTCTAACCTTTTTTGCCCCACGTTAATATCTTATAGAGATTATTTAATTCATAAAAAAATTGATTCAATAAGATAGGAGTGGTAATCGTGTATTATGCACGTTTAGTACAATATCAATTAGGTCGTAATAAGAGGTTAGATGCAGAAAGAATTACACAAAAACTTGATAAAATAAGTAGGACTTTATCAGGTTTTAGAGGCAATGTTTATTTTTTTGATGATACAATTGGAGAGTATCGTGCATTAAATTATTGGGACACAAAATTGAATGCACAACAAGCTCATAAAGTGCTATGCGATAAACTAGAGAGTGAACTTCAGCTACTTAGTAGCGAAAAGCCAACCTATAAATTGTTAGAAGTTTATGACCCGCCACAGGATGAGGAATGGATCTCGTCGCATATTCAACTGTAAGGAATTAAAGGAAGTAGTCGCTTAGATGGCGACTACTTCCTTTTTTAGAGAAAGTCTTTAGCTAGTGCTTCTTATCATAAGCTTCATTTATTCTCAGCATTTTCTCATTTCCTTATAAACATTTCTTCAGATTTGATCTGTAGTATGTAGTTACAACGAATAAGTGAGGGGATGATGCATGTGGCATTAGAGATATTTAGCCGCAGAGAGCAAAAGTATTTAATTTCAGTGCATCAATACGAGCAATTAGTGAAAAAGATGAATCCGTATATGCGCTACGATAAATTTGGAGATGAAGGTCGTTATAGTGTAACAAGTTTATATTTCGAGACGCCAGATCAAAAAATTTATTATGAAACAAAAAACAAATTAAATTTTCGTCAAAAGCTTAGATTGCGTATTTATGATGATACGTCGATTGATGGCGATGCTTTTTTTGAAGTAAAGCAGAAATATAATAATGTTGTTAATAAAAGGAGGATGGTCATCCCGCTTCGCGAGGCGTATCGCTATTTGGAGAAACATGAGAGTGACTCGGTTTTAGATTATCAAACTTCAAATTATCAAGTATTGAAAGAGATTGATCATTTTCGGAAGTTTTACAATCTAAAACCTGAGATGGTGGTTAGTTATGATCGTCATGCATTTCATTCAATTACCAACTCAGATCTTCGTATTACATTTGACTTGAACTTACGGTGCCGAAAGAATGATCTTCGTATTGAAAATGGTCCATATGGGAGCAATTTCATTGATGCTAATTTAGTTGTACTTGAAGTGAAGGTTACGGATAGTGTACCGCTCTGGTTAACAAGAATGCTACAAGAATTAAATTGTGAACAAAGAAGCGCTTCAAAATTTTGTACGAGTGCGGAGCTATTAAGTAACAAATGGCTGTCCGGTAGTCATGTAAATAAAGAGAAGGTTATGATTGGAGGAATGTAACATGCAAGAATTAAATCAACTTTTTACAAGTGGAACCATAGAGCAATCATCTTATCTGATGACCGTTTTTGCAATGATGGGCGCAGCAGGGCTGAGTTTAATCGTAACAAAAGTGTATCAATTAACCTTTTCTGGAGAGCGTTACTCTCAATCATTTGTTCATACAATTATTATGATGAGTGTATTGGTTTCTGTTGTTATGAATGTAGTTAGTAATAATGCAGGAGTGGCATTAGGTCTCTTCGCAATCTTCTCGTTGATTCGTTTTCGAAGTGCGGTAACAGAAGCGATTGATATTGCTTATATTTTCTTTGGACTTTGTATCGGTATGACATGTGGATTGTTTCAAATTGAGTTGGCGATTATTTTGACGATATTTGCTAGCATTGTTTTTTATTTGCTTTATAAATTTGATTATGGCAAGGGCAAGGATACACAAATTTTAAAAGTGACCGTTCCTGAAAACCTAAATCATGAGAATATGTTTGATGAGATATTTGCTACACTAACCGATTACCATGTTTTGAGGCAAGTGGAGACGACCAATCTTGGTACAATGATTCAATATACGTATGCAATTAGAAGCAAAAAAGAAGTAAAGGACCAAGAGTTATTGAATGTGATTAGAGAAAAAAATGCAAACTTAAAGGTATCCTTGTCTTATTTTCCAACAGCAGATTAGGAATAATCTTTTCTGGAAATTCTCATTTTAGGCATACTTTTTCTTCCCTCTGATATTGCTCTGACATACACGGCTTAAAGTAGTGTATAGAAGGAGTGATACGAATGAACATGTATGAATTATTTATAAATGGGCAAGAGGTTATGCAGAAAATAAAGGAGCAACAAGAAGGACATCAGTACACAAAAATAAAAAGAAAAAGGCCGCGAAAGTGGGATTTAATTATGAAAGATGTATTTACTCTTATAAAGCGAGACGCAAGATGGTGGAAGAATATTGTGAAGTAACAAGATTCTCCGTTACGATAAAAGAAGAAATCAAAGGTCCATTAGATCTTTGATTTCTTCTTTTTATTTTTTGGGAATTTAGTAGTTAATGGGGGATTCTCCCTTATGATAAAGGAAGAAGAGAGGGGGAGTTCTTATTGACTATTGAGTTAAATGAGGCAGAATTCTTAGTAACGGTTGAGAATGAAAGTGTTCAATTGCTAAGAAAAGAGTTTTTGCTTTTTGCTTACCTTTATCGGCATAAAGAAAAAACGTTCACACGCGAGCAGCTTCTTGATGCTGTTTGGCGATTAGAATCTCCTAGTGACCGGACAGTAGATGATCATATTTACCGTCTTCGGAAAAAACTCAACCGTTGGTGCAACCTTTTTCGAATTGAAACGAAAAAAGGTTATGGGTACTGCTTGAAGATAGTTGAAGTTCCAGAAAAGTCTAATCCCCTTATGAACAATAGAGAATTTATTGAACAGACGAATAAATTATTTCGTCTGTATTACATGTATGGACAAGGAAAAGCAATTGAGACATTGATATCTTCTCCTTCCCTTGCCGTTCCTCTTGATCCTAAGCAACAATTGCTATCAATGATCATAAAAGGAGAATATAAAAAAATTCTAGAGTCAGAGCATTTGTCCGAACTGGATAAAGTTTATATTTATATTGATCTATATGTCCATCTTGAGGGGAACTTAGATGACTCAATTGCTGTTACGAAAAAAGTATTAGCAACAATGAAACTAGAATCTGACTTACTAGATGAATTGATGTATATCAGTTTACCTATTCAATATTTACTAAATAATCAGATGGACGAAGCGACAGAACAGATTGAGCTGGCCAAAAAAAAAGTGAACACGCCAGACAATGGATTTTACCCAATTGTATTAATGATTGAGTTCATGTTGTACTTACGTAGAAGACAGTTGGTAGTAGCTAAAAAGAAAATCGAAGAAGTGGAGCAATTGTTGATCGAGCGACCTTATCAACGTGAACTTGGAATGGCATCGATCTTGAGAGGCTTGCTTCTCTTTGCGGAAGGAAATGCAAAGGAAGCGAAAGAAAACGTGAATGTTGGATTAGAGATCGTTCAAGGAACAAAAAATGAATATTACTTTTTATTTTGTTATACAGTCATTATTTCTTTTTTAAACGTATATCAAGTTGAACAAGTACATGTCCGATTTTATCAAGCTCTCCAACAAAGTTATTTCAAAAGACATCACTTAGATGAGCTAAAGCCAATAGTCGTGAGAAAGATATCTCACTTATTGACAGCGCGGGCTTAGATCATTTGATAGTAGGTGAAAAGTGGAGGTTCAACAAACCTCTGCTTTTTTTTATCAAATTCTACGTTTAAGAATAGAAGTAATGAGGAATTGGAAAGGATGTGAATAAAACAACATTAAGATTTACATAAAGGAGACAGATTAATGAAGAACTGGGAAACCGTTATGCAGTTGGTAGGAGATGGAGAAAGCGGAAGGATCGAGATTCTAAGAGGTCAAAGTGAAGATAATGAGTGGGTGTTTAAAACAAAGGAACGTGAAGAGGCAAAGCAGTATCCTAATTTCCTTGAGGCATTTAAAAGCCTTCGTACTGTTTGGAATCACGTAACACCTTCCTTTCTCAATTCTTTATATAGAGAGCAAGTATGGGATGAGTTGACAAATGAGGGTCTTACTAAAGAAAACCTCAAGCCATGGGCAAAGAGTTGTCTTCCTGAAATGTTTCAAGTTGCCGAATACATAAAAGCCTCATCTAAAACAGTAGTTTTTACGGGAGCTGGTATGTCAACGGAAAGTGGCATTCCTGATTTTCGATCTCGTTCTGGTTGGTGGAAACAAGTAGATCCTAGAACAGTTGCCACGATAGAAGCCCTTGAGCAAGATTATCCTCTGTTTCATGAATTTTATAGCATGCGAATGAGATCCTTACAAAAGATTAAACCGCATGATGGTCATAATATTCTAGCGGAGTGGGAGAAGAGGGGCCTAGTCCACCTTGTGGCAACTCAAAACGTTGATGGACTTCACCAGGAAGCAGGAAGTCAGCATGTTGAAGAACTGCACGGCTCTATAAAGCAATTGAAGTGTCAACAATGTGAAAAGGAAGCTACAACCGATGAATTTCTAGAGGGTAAACCATGTTCGCATTGCGGCGGAAAGTTGCGAACGTGCGTGGTACTTTTTGGTGAGGCGTTACCTCAACAAGCATGGAAGCAATCGTTTGAGACGATTAAGGAAGCTGATGTGGTGATTGTAATCGGAACGAGTCTAGAGGTTTATCCGGCTGGTGAACTTCCATTTCTTTCAAATGGAAAAACCATTCTAATTAATCTTGAAGAAGTCGAGAATGATTTTGATGTGACGATTACTGGGAAAGCAAAAGAGACATTACAAAGAATCAACGAATTGCTCGTAATTGTTGAGTAGAAAGTAGGTGCCGCTTGGACATAACTAAAGTGTTTAATTGAGACAACCTTAGCGGAGGACATATACGAACTCCTGCTGGATCAAAAGACAAGGGTGATACTCGACAGTGCGTTCTTACGATGAGGCCCACCATCCGCTCCAAAAAAGCGAAGTGAAATTCCGGAGCGGATGGCTATGCTACTACGTTCGGATTTTTTATGATAAAAACTCTTGTGTCCCGGCTTCATTTTTTAATTGTTCCAACCATCAAAAGGATATTTGTCAACGAGGGTAGCTGGAGAGCTTTTTTCCGTTTCATGATTATTAGAAATGAGATTGACAACAATTCGCTGATCCTGTTTAATATCCGCTTCCTCTTGTAATTCAACCCAAATTTTATTAATGCTAGTTGGAGCTTTATTGGAATGAATAAGAAGCAATACATGATTCCCGCTTACATCCATTATTCTGCCTTTTAATTCACTATCTGTATAAGCTTGATTGCCAAAAGGCGCTTTTTCGATAAAGCTTGCAACAAGTAACAATAGCAAAGAAGTTATAAGAAAAGTTTTTAACAATTTGATCAGCTCCTTATAAGGGTTGATAACGCTTTCTCTAGGTATCTTACTATTAGGTATTTTTCTTTGTAAATAGAATGATGAAAAGAAATTGTGTAAATTTTTACCAAATCAATCTAATCGTTGCTCAAAGCTTTTGTATGTCTATTATTTATACAAAGTGCCTTTTCTTTAGAGAGGGGAAATAGTTTGAAAAAGTTGATTTAAAGGTTTATAATTACCTAGGTAAGTAATTGAGGAATAAAGAAGGAAGGTATTTCTATGACATTGTTATATGGTCATGTTACTAATCAGTTGGCTCGCAAATTTAAGAAAAAGTGGGATGAACAGCTTTCGCCAACTGGTCTGTTTAGTTCACAGTGGGCAATTCTTTACTTTTTATTTAAGAAGGGGAAAGTAACACAGATTGAAATTAGTAAGTATTTGAACGTTGAGGCACCGACGATTACGAGAACGTTGAATCGTCTAGAAGAAGATGGTTGGATAAATAGAGAGTCTGGAAAGGATCGCAGAGAGCGCTTTGTTTGTCTTACGGATAAAGCACGTGAACATTATCCAGAACTATTAAAGCTTGCGCAAGAGATAGAAAATGAAACGATAGCAGGAATTAGTGAACAGGAGCTTTATATTTTCAGACGAGTTGTCGAGCAAATGCATGAGAATTTAGATCGACTTTAATAGTTTAGAGTAATTAACATGTGAGAAATAGTTACCTAGGTAATTATTGGGAGTTAGGAGAAGATAATGGCTAATCAAGCGCTCTGGTCAAAGGATTTTATTTTCATTACAATTTGCAATCTTTTGGTCTTTTTAGGTTTTTATTATTTAATTGTGACTATGCCGATATACACTCTTCAGGAGTTAGGAGGAACTGAAGCAGAAGCAGGATTCGTTGTTACTTTGTTTTTACTTACAGCGATTGTGATTCGCCCTTTTGCCGGAAGGTGGGCTGAAGATTATGGACAACGAATCGTCTTATTTAGTGGTCTTGCTATTTTGGTTTTAGGGTCATTCTTGTATGTACTTGTCGATTCAATTTTTGGATTAATGGTTGTTAGGTTATTTCACGGAATTGGGTTCGGAATTGCGACTACGGCAACAGGAGCCATTGTAGCTAATATCATCCCTGAAGCGAGAAGAGGAGAAGGAATGGGCTACTATGCATTATCATTTAATATTGCCGTTGTTTTAGGTCCATTTTTAGGATTAACAGCGATTCGTGACTGGAGCATGATTACGTTATTTGTAATCGTTATTTTTTGCAATATACTTGCTGTGTTGTTTGCGATGCTTCTTGGCAAGACTAGAACCAATGCCGCTGAAGTGGAGAAGAGCGTGAAAAAACGTAGATTTGAATGGGTGGAAAAAACAGCTGTTCCTATAGCAATAGTAGCTGCTTTATTTGCGATCATATATTCATCGGTATTATCATTTGTTCCGGTATATGCTGAGGAAATTGGACTATTGCATATTTCAAGTTACTTTTTTGTTGTTTATGCTGTTGCGATGGTTATCTCTAGACCATTTACTGGCAGGGGATTTGACCGCTTTGGTGCAAGTATGATTGTCTATCCCTCCATTGCTTTTTTTGCTGTAGGGATGTTGCTCTTAAGTGTTTCAGAGACTGCATTTCTGTTCTTAGTAGCTGCTGCTTTTATCGGATTAGGGTGGGGGACTCTGTTTCCAACTTTTCAAACAATTTCTGTTCAAAGAACGGCTCCTAATAAGCGGGGGTTGGCCCTCGCATCATTTTTGTCCATTTTTGATCTTGGTATTGCGTTTGGATCGCTTATCGTAGGGATCATCGTTGCAGAGATAAGCTTACATTCCTTTTATTTCTATTCATCCTTTGTCCTTTTATTAGGAATGGCGGTGTATAATGTAGTTTATGGAAGATATGTAATGAAGAACATGCAGCATCAAATAAAGAGAAACAATCGTGCCAGTAATCTTTAAGGCTATTTCAAGCAAAGGAGATTGATTCCATGCCATTTGTAAGGTTTAGAGGCTTTGAAAAACAAGACCTCGAACAACTTAGTCCTTATCTTGTTGAAGAATTTGCAACTATTGCTGAAATTCCGATGGAAATAGTAAAAGTAGAACTCCTTCATGCGGAACAGTTAACAAATAACCCGCCTCTTGTTGAAATTTCAATGTTTCAAAGAGATCAGAGTACCCATGATGCTATAGCAGCAATGATATATAGATTGGTAAATAACTATGGTTATAAAAATGCACATATCTTTTTTGTCATTTTACAGCCTGGACTTTACTATAAAGAAGGGGTCGCTTTAAACGAAATCCCCAAAGTTGTTTATTCTAAAAGTTAGCAAGCAATATAGAAGGAAATGAAAGACCTACCCCTACTGCCAAGAAGGGATAGGTCTTTGTTAGATTGAAAAACTAATACCACCATGCTCACTAATTTCGACTGTTGAATAGCTTTTAAAAGGCTCAACCGTAGTAATTTCTTCTGTCGAACTTGAAAGATTTTCGATGTATTCTTGATAAGCATCATAATCTTTAATAAGGTGATAATAATAGACCTTCTCCCCTTCAATCACATCGCTATCCTTTAGGACAAATCGATCACTAAATAAGCTTTTAAACCATGACTGGGCTTCTTCATGACTTCTAAAGTCCGGCATTTGATCATAAATAGTTGTTAAATCAATCTTCAAGGTAACCCGCTCCTTTCGATACGATTTAGTATGAGCGTCATTTATTAATCTATTCGAATATCGCTATACAAAAACAAAAAGTACGATAAATTTATTCAGATTGGTCAAAGTAAAAAGAGGGAGTGAAAGCTATGGAGGAGAAAGTGTTAATTGTAGAAGGAACAAGTGACCGCAAGCGTGTAAAAAAAGTACTTGTTGAGCCTGTAGAAATTATTTGCACATATGGAACCTTGAGTGATGAAAAATTAGAAAACTTAATCTATCCGATTGAAGATAAAGATGTATATGTGTTTGTTGATGCTGATGATGCTGGAAAGAGTTTAAGAAAACAGTTGAAAAGGGAGTTACCTAATGCGACTCATCTTTATACCTTGAGTGAATATGGACAGGTTGAAACAACTCCATATGATTATTTAGCTCAAGTACTGCGAGCCTATTTTCAGGTAAGGGAGCGTGTTTAATCAAAAGATGAGCATAAGAAATTTGTTTGGACTAATAATATACATCTAGATGTAAAGGAGGAAGGATAAATGAAAAAGGAAAAACAATTCAATCAGCAAAGACAGGTAGAGCAGGGTAATCAAATTCCTTCAATAAAACAGGAAAAAGAAAAAATGAAGAACGTTGAAAAAGACGGCTTTCGTTATGATTATGACGACTCTTCTAATGTATAAAATTGGGCCTGTTAATTAAAGAGCCACTGAAAAAGGGATGTGTGTCTCCTTTTTCAGTGGCTCTTAAGACTTCTTAGGAAATAGGTGAAGCAGTTCTGGTAAACTAATAATTATTTCAAAATACTAGAAACCGTTCTTGTTTACATTAATATTTGCATGCTTAATCTCCTTTTATGATTGGTGCTAATGTTGCACCTGTGACGTCGATTAAATTTTCTACTGTTATCTCAATTTGGACACCAATCATTCCACCACTAACAATTATTGTTTCAAGTGTTTGTGCTTCATGAGCGATAAAAGTAGGAAATGACTTTTTCATACCGATTGGTGAGCAGCCACCGCGAATGTAGCCTGTTACTTTTACAATGTCTTTAACTGGGATCATTTCTATTTTCTTTTCTTCGGCTGCTTTTGCAGCTTTTTTCAAATCAAGTTCTGCTTCAACTGGAATAACAAACACATAAAAATGTTTACTACTACCTTGGGCTACGAGAGTTTTGTATACATATTCTGCTTGTTTGCCAATTTTGTTAGCAACAGAAACGCCGTCTATTTTCCCATCATTCACGTGATAGTTTATGATCTCATATGCGATCTTTTGCTGATCCAAACTCCTCATAGCATTCGTTTTTGCTTTTTTCACCCTGTCACCTCTTTCTAGTAATTCTCATTATTTTATTATGAATTGGTTTCTGTTTAAAGCATAGTACAAGATAAGTTTTCTTTTAGATAATATAATTAAGGAAATACTTATTTACTAATAGTTATTTTCAGGAGGTATATGATGGAATTTAAAGATGATAGCTTAGCACTACATACAGACGCTTATCAAATCAACATGACTGAAACGTATTGGCATGATCATATGCATAATCGCAAGGCCGTGTTTGAATTATATTTTAGAAAGTTGCCATTTGGAAATGGATACGGCATGTTTGCTGGGCTAGAGCGTATTATTGAATATGTGAAGGGATTTCGTTTTAGTGACAGTGATATTGAGTATTTACGTGACTCGATCGGATATGAAGAGGACTTTCTTCAATACTTAAAGTCACTTACATTCACGGGCACGATTCGCTCAATGCGTGAAGGGGAACTCGTATTTGGGAATGAACCAATTCTGCAAGTAGAGTCAACGTTAGCGGAAGCGCAATTATTAGAAACTGCATTACTGAACATCGTTAATTATCAAACGCTTATTGCAACAAAAGCATCGAGAATTAAGCAGGTGATTGGGAAGGAGAAGGCACTTGAGTTTGGCTCGCGCAGAGCACAAGAAATGGATGCAGCAATTTGGGGAACTAGAGCCGCTTTTATTGCGGGATTTGATTCAACTAGTAATGTGCGGGCAGGGAAGAAGTTTGGAATTCCTGTGTCTGGAACGCACGCGCATTCGATGATACAAGTGTATAAAAGTGATTACTTAGCTATGAAAAAATACGCTGAAAGCTGTGTGCGGAGGAAAAATAAAGTCTTCATTCCCCTTGTCGATACGTACGATGTTCTCCGTTCAGGAGTGCCTGCAGCGATTAAGGTAGCAAAGGAATTCAAAGGAAAGGTCGAGTTCTTAGGTGTACGTCTAGACGGGGGAGATATGGCCTATCTTTCAAAGGAAACACGAAAGATGTTAGATCAGGCGGGCTTCCAACAAACGCAAATTGTCGCGTCCAGTGATCTTGACGAACAGACCATTTTAAGTTTAAAAGCTCAGGGGGCCCAAATTGATGTTTGGGGGATTGGGACAAAGCTAATTACAGCTTTTGATCAGCCAGCTTTAGGTGCAGTGTATAAAATTGTTGCCATAGAAAACGAAGAAGGCGAGATGGTCGATACGATTAAGATTTCTTCTAACCCAGAAAAAGTAACCACGCCTGGTATGAAGAAGGTGTATCGAATTATTAATACACTTAATCAGAAGTCTGAAGGGGATTATATCACTCTTGAAGATGAAGAACCTCAAAAAGAAGAACAATTAAAAATGTTTCATCCTACTCATACGTTCATTAGTAAGTATGTATCGAATTTTGAAGCGCGTGAGTTGTTAACAAATGTATTTGTTGATGGAGAGCTCGTTTATAAGAATCCTGACATTTTTGCAATTCAACAATTTGCTTTAGAAAATCTGAATGTACTTTGGGAAGAATATCAACGTACTTTAAACCCTGAAGAATATCCAGTTGACTTAAGTCAAAAGTGTTGGGATAACAAAATGGATATTATTCATGAAATAAAGGCAGAGCTAAAAACTAAATGATTACACTTTTATAGAATAAAAAAGAAGAAAACGTTTTATATATTGTTGTGAGGGTATTTATTAATTAGAAACATCCAAGAATGCAATAGGAGGTTTTGTAATGGGAAGTCAAACTGGAGAAATTGTACAAGCATCGTTAAAAGCATTATTGGAGGATTCCTCTTTTCTGCCAGAGCTACAAAATCAGGATAGAAATCAAGCCTTTGCCTCATTGGCTGCTATTTTATCAACACCAAACAAAGTACATAAGGCTTTTCTACGAGTCACGTTAGACGATGGAAAAGTTGTTCGGATTCCAGCGTTTCGTGTACAACATAATAATACACTTGGCCCTTACAAAGGTGGAATTCGTTTTCATGAATCAGTTAATGAAGAAGAAGTGATGAATCTTGCTGCTTTGATGACATTGAAAAATGCACTACATGATGTGCCGTTTGGGGGAGGGAAAGGTGGAATTATCGTCAACCCTCGAAATCATTCTGCGAAAGAAATAAATTTGATCTGTCAAAAATATGTTCATTATTTTAGTGATATTTTAGGACCAGATAAAGATATTCCAGCTCCAGATATGGGTTCTGGAGACAGGGAAATGGATTGGATGATGGCCGAATATAAGAGCATAAGACCTGGAGAAGCCTATCTTGGCAGCTTTACGGGTAAAAGTGTTGTTAATGGTGGATCATTAGGCCGAAGAGAAGCAACGGGTAAAGGAGTGTATTTCTCTTTTCGTTACATGGTTCATGATTTCTTGCAGGAGAAGCAAGCTTTTTTAAGAAAAAGTGATAATCAGTTCGCTCAAACCTTGCTTCATTATACAGATAAACCACTAAAGCTTGCGGTACAAGGGTTTGGTAACGTTGGTTCAGTGGCCGCTCTTGAAGCGTATCACTGTAAAATGCTACAAAATAAAGTCGTAGCAGTTAGCGACCGTAACGTTATGCTTTATAACTCAGAAGGGCTTAACATACCAGCTCTGATTGAATTCACGTCAAAAAACCGCGGAGACTTGCCGACATCGGAGGAACAATTAGCTCATTGCGGAGTAAAAGCTGACATTCATGACCGGGATCAAATTTTAACACTTGATGTCGATGTGTTAATGCTTGCTGCATTAGAAGATCAAATTCACAAAGACAATATGGAGCAGATCAAAGCGAGAATAATTGTGGAAGGGGCCAATGCACCGGTCACGGGTGAAGCCGATCGTTATTTAAGTGATAAAGGGGTTATCATCATTCCAGACATATTAGCAAATGCCGGTGGTGTAATCGTTTCATATTTTGAATGGCTTCAAGGCCGTGAAACACAATTCTATACGGAAGAAGAAGTGTTCAAGTTGCTAGTTGGAAAAATGACAGGAACCATGGAAATGATCTTACCACAATATTTTGGTGACCCTTTTACATTACGCCAGAATTGTTTCATTCATTCTGTTATGAAACTGTCTACCGTATTGTATCGCCAAGGAAAATTATATTAAAGTTTCTTTAAAGCTGTGTTGGATTCAATTCAATGCAGCTTTATTTCTCGAGTCCTAAAGGGTAAAAACAAGGTTTAAGTGCTCATACTTAAACCTTGTTTCTAGTTCTTTCTATTCATTTCGAACAATAATGACATCGCATTTAGCCCTTCTAACGATACCTTCTGAAACACTTCCCATTAAAAATCTCTCAACGGTATTTAATCCTGTTGCTCCAGCTACAATTAAGTCAACTGAGTGTTTTTCAGCGATTTCTTTAGGAATTTTCGCTCGTGGCGAGCCGTAACCAAGGTCTGTTACAACTTCTTTCACACCTGCTTCTAATGCAAGTGTTTGAGATTCGTCAAGTAGGGCTTTTCCATGTGCTTCTGTTCTTTCTGTAAAGGTGCGATCATAATATTCAAGGGTGCCCGTTGTGCGATTATCAATTACATAAGAAATAACAAGCTTTGCTTCATCATTTTTGGCAAGATCAATGGCTCTATGTAGAGCGCGCTTCGCTTCATTTGAACCATCTACAGCTACAAGAATCGTATTATAACTCATTACCTTCACTCTCCTTAGTATCTAACATGTCTTCTTGTTTAGAATAATCGATCTATTCAGATTATAATGTGATGTTCGTCACAGTAAAAGGGAATTTTTGAAATCTTGGTGGATGAAAGTCGAACTATCCCTCTTGCTATGCTCCATTTTAAAGCGATTCCAGACGTTTTTTCCAATTTTTGATTTCGATTATTTTATCATTAAGAGACTAATACTAAAACAAAATGCTAAATGGAAGTGACTTCAGATGAAACTTCGTAGGAAACCTAATAAGATTCCATTTCTGATCTTAGGATTGATCCATATATTCATGCTTGGCTATACATTTTATAAAAGCAATAATCGAAAAAGGGATATCGTTCTTTTATTTAATTTTACAGGCTTTGCCTATTGCTTAGATTATTTAGTTGTTACATTGTTTAAAGGGTATGTATATAAACCCAAATTCTCGAACCAGAAAGAGATCGATAATATTGCTGGCTCGATCATGTCACAGTTCTTTTATGTTCCTATAACGGCCTTATTCATAACTGTATTTGGGTTTGGTTGGAAGGCGAAGTTGTTATTTAGCTCTTATTTTGTACTGATTGAACGGATTTTTACTAAATTAGCTGTGTATCAAAATAAGTGGTGGAAAACAACCTATACGTTTAGTTTTATTTTCTTATCCTTTCTATTAAATGATTATTGGAGCCGTAAGTTAACTAAAGGGAACGAAACAATTTTAAATATTTCATTCTATAACATGATTCAAATGACTTGGATGAATATTATTTTTGTATTAGCGTTACTTGGGGAAATTAGGTATGGGGCGAAAAATTTATCGTGGAAGCAGCATTTTAAAGTAGCTCCTTTCATTGGGTATTTCGTTTCAGCTTTAACCTTTTGGACGTTCAAAAGCAACCGAATGTTATCTAAAGCTAAATTGTTTTTCTCATTTTTAATAGTTGATTTTATCTTAATTAAAAAAGGTGTATTGAAAGTTCGAAGCTGGTTCGTTTTGCCGTTAATATATTTGGTGGTCATTATTTCATCCAGTTATTATCGGAATTGGGTCATTTCAATACCAAATGATGTAAAGAATGATTATGCAATAGACTAGACTAAATGAGCGAAAGCAAAGCGAAAGTATAATATTGGAGCTCCATCACATGCTAACAAAGAAGGGTTTTATTAATTCGTTGAGATCTGAAGGTAGGTGATGGTAATGGAAGCAAGCTGGCTATCGATCATTCCGTTTTTAGTCGTGATCCCCGTAGCTATATATACGAAACAAGTACTTCCGGCTCTTTTTCTAGGTTTGTTAGTTGGATCTTACTTGCTTGAGCCTACAATTATCGGTGGGATCCAAACGATGTTTATTTATGTTGTACAAGCACTTATTGATCCAAACAATATTAAAATTATTGTATTTCTGTACGCCTTTTCTGGACTTGTCGGCATGATTAAAATGACAGGGGGATTAGAGGCTTTGTTGAAAAAGCAGCAGAGAGAATTCAGACAAGAAAGCAAGCTTTGCTTTTAACATATGTCTCTACAATCGGAACATTTGCTTCTCCTACATTCAGGTTTGTTACAATTGCCCCGATTATGAGAGCATTGTTAAAAAAAGTGAAGATGACTACTGCGGAGCTTGGTTTTGTAATAGAGACGACGGCAACTCCAGTTATTGTATTGATTCCAGTAGCTACAGCATTCGTTGGATATATGGTTTCGATTATTCAAATTGCAACTGAGAATCAAGGGCTGGAGATAGATCCGTATTCATTGTTTATTCAAAGCATTCCTTTTAACTTTTTTTCCATAGTTATGATTGTATTAGGTGTCTATTTGAGCTTCTTTCACCATTCTAAAAAGAAGTCGAATGCTCCAATGCAGATTGAAGAAGAAACGGTTGAAGAGGAAGAGGATTGGCATGATTGTCATCCGTCCGTTTCGAAAGAATTGCCAATAAAACCGCTCAATCTTTTATTGCCTCTCGTTCTTGTCATTGCACTCACCTTATTTTTGACATGGTGGGATGGGCACGTACAAGGATTTGGTTTCTTAGAGGCGTTTATAAAAGCGGAAGTCTTAGATGCAATGGTTATTGGTCTGTTAATTACCGTATTAATTTCTTTTGCGATGTACCTATTTCAACGTTTTAAGTTAGAAGAGTTAATCTCAGGTTTCATAGCAGGTGGCAATGAGTTAATGTCTGTTATTTTGCTTTTATCTGTTGTTTGGGGACTTTCATCAATTACAGATGACTTAGGTTTTTCAAGTTTTATTGTTGCCCATACTGGTTGGATTCCACAAGCGTTTATTGCGCCGCTTATATTTGTGTTTGGGGCAGCTGTCTCTTATTTTATTGGCTCAGCTTGGGGACATGGGGATTTTAATGCCACTTGGTGTATCACTTGCAATGGTAAGTGAAGTGTCTTTACCATTAGTGATAGGGGCAGTATTTGCAAGTGGATCGTTTGGGGCATTTTCTTCGCCACTAAGTGATGATACTAATACAATAGCAAAAATATTAGGTTTATCAGTGATGGAATATGCCAAATACAAATTAAAACCAGCTTTAATTGCAGCTGCCATTACGACAGGATTATATGTTGCTGTGATGTTTATTTTTTAAAGCCTCTATAAGTAGAGGCTTTTTTAAGTTCCAAATAGAGCCCCCTTTCAGTCTGAAAGGGGGCGTAATTAATTAATATACTTTATCACCGTTAAAGATCGAATTTTTCACGACAACGTAGTCTACGTTTCGAATCGAGTCTAATTTCTTTCCGCCAGCGTAAGAAATTGATGATTGAAGGTCTTGCTCCATTTCCACTAATGTATCTTGTAAAGAACCTTTGTGTTGAACGAGCATTTTCTTCCCTTCAACATTTTTCTTCTCACCTTTTTGGAATTCCGAAGCAGATCCGAAGTATTCCTTGAAAAGCTTTCCGTCTTTTTCAACCGTTTCACCTGGAGATTCTTCATGACCCGCGAATAAAGAGCCAATCATAACCATTGAAGCACCAAATCGAATGGACTTAGCAATATCACCATGTGTACGAATACCACCGTCAGCAATAATTGGTTTGCTAGCAGCTTTTGCACACCAACGTAAGGCAGCTAACTGCCAACCGCCAGTTCCAAAACCGGTTTTAATCTTCGTAATACAAACTTTCCCTGGGCCGATTCCAACCTTTGTTGCGTCAGCACCAGCATTTTCTAATTCTCTAACTGCTTCTGGAGTACCGACATTTCCAGCGATGACAAAACTATTTGGTAAATGTTTTTTAATATGTTGAATCATTTCAATAACAGCATTGGAATGGCCATGAGCTATATCGATTGTAATGTAATTAGGACAGAGCTGTTCAGCAACTAGTTGCTCAATGAAATCATATTCTTCAGTTTTAACTCCTACACTGATTGAGGAGAAAAGTCCTTTTGACTGCATATCTTTAATAAAGTTAATTCGTTTTTCTGGTTCAAAACGATGCATTATATAGAAGTAACCATTCTCTGCTAAGAAAATTGCGATTTTTTCATCAATAATTGTTTGCATATTTGCAGGCACTACAGGCAACTTGAATGTATGTCCACCTAGTGTAATGCTCGTATCACACTCAGATCTGCTGTTTACTACACACTTTGCGGGAATCAATTGGATATCTTCGTAATCAAATACATTTTCCATGTTGCACACTCCTAAACACGAATATTGTGTTGGCTCACTTTTCAAATCGTTCGCCCATTTGGTAATATACATGAATTTTATTAGGTTGTCAAAGTTTTTTGAAAAAGATTCATTATTTTCTTAGTAAAATAATGAATTTGATAAAGGTGTTTGCTTGTCCGTCCATTAATACGGTTTCCATTTGTTAGATATAGCATTCGCTGCTTGTACTTGAAAAGAAGGAAGATATTGTAGAAAAGGAGGGGCAAAGAAAAGAGACTAGTGACTGGAGAAGATCAAAAACTGATCCGGTTAAAGTCACTAGTCTTCTATTTATAGCAAACGTAGTTCAGCCTAAAAAGGAGTTTGCTGAATTGATGGACAAGATAAGTCATACAAAAGAGACAGTCGGTTCCACGACAGTTAAGCGGTTCTCGGTTGTATTCAAGTTTACAGTTGCACCAATTGGAATTGTTGCTTTATACAGTCCGTGTCCTGTAGAAAGATTGATCATAAGTGGCTTTCTTAATGGAACTAAAAACTGATTAATCAATTGCTGGTAAGTCGTTCCCCAAGAAACGAGGCAGTTGGTGCACTCTCCCATGATAATCCCAAGACAATCCTGAAATTTTCCTGCCATTTGTAATTGAGCGAGGTACCGATAAATCATCGTGGTAGGGGAGTTTACCTCTTCTAAGAAAAGAATCTTACCCTTCGTGTCGATTTCATAAGGAGTTCCAAGCGTATTTACAAGAGAGGTCATATTTCCGCCAATGATAGGAGCGGTTACATTTCCTGGGACTAAGCTCACTTGTGGGAAGTTTGGTGGATTCTGAATCACTCTCGGTGAAACTCCCGTTGAAGTTGCTTCAAAAAATTGATTGAAATTATAAGTAGGCGTGTCTGGTCGAAAGTCACCAAGCATCAAACTGTGGAACGTAATTAAATCAGAAGATTGATACAAAGTATTTAAAAGGACAGTAATATCACTATAGCCTGATATAATTTTAGGGTTTTGTCTGATGATGTCATAGTCTAAAAAAGGCAGGAGTGTTTGTACACCAGTCCCTCCGCGGGTTGCTAAAATCAATTTAACTTGAGGATTTTGAAACATAGTCATAATATCTTCTGCTCTTTGTGGAGCTGGAGCAGAGACAATCCCATCAAAAGAATACATATAACGACCATACGCGATGTTAAATCCCATATTCATTAACGTTTGGATTCTAGCGTTAATAATATTTGCATCAAGAGGACTTCCTGGAGTAACCAAGCCAATTGTGTCTCCACTTTGTAATGCTGGTGGTTTTATCGCCATAAGCTCCTCCTTTTATCGTCAAAGTTATACCCCGAGTATAGTAATTAATATGAAGGAGAAGAACTTTTATTCGGCAATATTTATAAGACGAGGTCTGAGGATTTGTTTACGGTGCCTGTTGATCTTGTCATGTGAATAATGACAATAACGAATTGATTATTTTTTTAAAAAAGTCTTGCCAACACTGTATTAACCGTATTATTATTTATAGTACAGTTAATACAGTTATTTAGTGTTGAAAGGAGGATTATATGTTTCAATTAGACATCAGAAGTAGAGTCCCAATTTATGAGCAATTAGTGGAAAAGTTAAAAGAACTTATCATTCATGAAGTGTATCAGCCAGACCAACAATTACCTTCTGTACGAGTTCTAGCACAGGAATTAACCGTAAACCCTAATACGATTCAAAAAGCTTACCGTGAACTGGAACATCAAGGATATATTTATTCCATTCCGGGAAAAGGAAAGTTTGTTGCACCACAAGCAACAACGACAAATGAAGAGAAGGTGACAAAGATGAAAGAAGAGTTATTGAAATTATTATCTGAAGCTCTGTATCTTGGCATCGATAAAGAAGAAATACTCGAGCTAATGAAGGTTGCTGAGCAATCAACGAAAGGAGAGAGTGAAGTTGATTAAGGCAAATAATCTTTGTAAAGAATTTGATGGTAGTTTGGCTGTCGATGGAATTACCCTTAGTGTTGAAAAAGGATCCATTTTTGGCTTACTAGGTTCAAATGGTGCTGGGAAAACAACGTTGCTGAAAATGCTCGCCGGTATATACAAGCCTGACACAGGTGAGGTTCGTATAAACAATGAGCCAGTCTTTGAAAATGTACATAGGAAGCAAAAGATGATTTTCTTAGCAGATTCGTTGTTTTTTTACCCGAATACAACTATTCAACAGGCAGCACAGTTTTATCAATCGATGTATTCGTTATGGAGTGAAGAAAGATTTGTTGCTTTACAAAATGTTTTTCAAATTGACCCTAAGAAAAAGATTCACCGTCTCTCAAAAGGGATGCAGCGTCAAGTAGCATTTTGGTTAACGCTTTCCACGATGCCAGATGTTCTAATCTTAGATGAACCATTAGATGGCTTAGATGCTGTTATGCGAAAGAAAATCAAGAACCTCCTGATTCAAGACGTAGCAGAAAGGGAAATGACGATCTTGATCTCCTCTCACAATCTTAGAGAGGTAGAAGATGTTTGTGATAATGTCGGAATCATGCATGATGGAAAAATGATTATTGAGAAAGATTTGGATGATTTAAAATCAGATGTTCATAAAATTCAAGTGGCATTCAAACAAGAGGTACCTCCATCCTTTTTAAAGAAACTGCCTGTTTTATATAAAGAAGTAAGGGGAAGTGTACATCTTTATATTGTCAGAGGAAAAGTCGAGGAGATTACAAATCATGTGCGTGCTTTTAAGCCGGCTATCTTTGATATCCTTCCATTAACGTTAGAGGAAATATTTATATATGAAATGAGGGATGTTGGCTATGAAATTGAAAACATCATTGTTTAATCGCGGACTCTTTACTCAAGACCTGCGAAATGTTGGTTGGGTTAGTGTAGGATATATGCTTTGTTTATTGTTTGCACTTCCTCTTCAGCTTTTGATGCTCTACACAAATCAGGATCCATATCGACAATCACAAGTTCCAGAAAGTTTATTTGCAATCTCAAGTGAATTTCAGATAATGATGACGTTTATTTTTCCAGTACTGTTAGCCATTTTTCTATTTCGTTATATACATGTAAAACTAGCAAGTGATTTTATTCATAGCTTACCTATCACTAGAGGACATCTTCTAAATCAGCATGTTGTAATTGGCATACTTATATTGCTCGCTCCTATTTTAGTAACAGGAGTTAGTTTACTAGTTTTAGGTCAATTTCTCCCTTATACAGAACTTCTGACTTTTGCAACCATATTTCAGTGGGGAGGGGTGATGATTCTTTTTAGCGTATTTGTCTTTTTAGCTGGGGTATTTGTTGCTATGTTTACGGGGATGTCGCTTTTACAAGGTGCGTTTACGTACATTCTGTTTGTTTTTCCTGTTGGAGTGACTGTTTTGTTCCTATCTAATCTCGAATTTTATTTATTTGGTTTCACATCACATTACTATCTCACTCAACAGTTTGAACGAATGATTCCGTTTATCCGGATGACTCAATTAGACCAGCACCCATTAACTTATATAGAAGTAACTTCTTACATTGTGATTAGTCTTTTGTTTTATCTTTGTGCCTTACTCGTTTATAAAAAGAGACAGTCAGAATCGGCAACGCAAGCGATTGCTTTTGAGAAATTACGTCCCATTTTTAAATTTGGTGTAACATTTTGTTCCATGTTAGTTGGGGGAATCTATTTTTCAAGCTATGAAGCGGGACTAGGATGGATTCTATTTGGGTACATTACAGCATCCATTCTTGGTTATATTGTAGCTACAATGATCTTAGAGAAAACATGGAGAGTTTTTGACAAGTGGAAAGGGTATGTTGTCTACGCTGTTATCATTACGATATTAGGTATGTCTTTCCAAATCGATATTTTAGGTTTTGAGAAAAAAGTACCGAATGTCGATGAAGTGCAAGGAGTGTATTTTGGTGACTCGATTTTTTACATCTTGGATCCAGACCCTGTTCAGTCTCATGATTCAATGATGGAACGAGTCAATTATATTGAGGCGAGCTATTACTTTGAAGAGGCAGAGACAATTGAAAACATTGTGAAGTTACATGAACAAATCATCCTAGAGAAAGAACAACTTCAAACAACGGCCGATCGAACCAACTCGGTAGCCATTCGGTATGATATGAAGAACGGGGATCAAATTGTTCGTTATTATCAAATGCCGATTGAACCATACCAAAAACTGTACAGAGCGATTATTGAAACGGAAGAGTATAAGAATAAACAAAACCCTATTTTACAAGTGAAGGATCTATCGAATCTGAATAGGATTACGATCGACTCTTACCGAACAGGTAAGCAAGTGACTATAACGGAACGTGAAGACATAATTGAATTTCATCTATTGTTACAACAAGATGTAGCAGATCAATCAATTGAGGATCTTAACGACGATCGTTATTGGTCATCGGAAATCAAATATGAATTCAAGGAAAATAAGTGGCTTAGTCTAAGTTGGAAAAAGTCATATACACTTATTGAAGATTGGCTTGAGGAAAAAGGAATGATCACTCAAGCTAGACAAACTCCAGAGGATATCAGCTATGCCTATGTAATAAAAAATGAACAAAATAGGGATATGTATGATATGGTCTATTCTTATCATTTAGAGCATAACTTTGCCGGCCAAGATAACGTCATTAAGGTTGAGGACAATAAGCAACTAGAGGAACTACTCAGGCAATCAGGTGGCGACCACCGCGGTGACTATATTATAGGCTATTTTTATAAGCAATCTAGTTATCCAGAGTTTGAAACATTAAAAGAAGGACAGGTACCAGGTTTTATCCTCGAAAAGATAAGTGAATAAATAATAAGAGAACCTAGTCAAAAAAAGACTAGGTTCCTTTAATGATAAGTATATTGAGGAATTATTACGAAAAGAAAATGGTGAATGTTAAAGCCACTAATGTAAACATTCCTGGGTTTTTCAGTTTAGCTGACATGTTCATTCCTCCTAAGGCTGTTTGTTTTGGTAATTTCATCATATCAACTTGTTGTACACATGTATCGCTTCTCGTAAGATTTCATTACAATAAATAAGCTTTTAAAATACTTCTTTAGTTTTAAAGACTGTAATGGATGCATGAAAATAATATTGAAGTAAAAAATACGAGTATAGTGGCAGTTCGTAATAACAAGAAGGTGTTAACTTACATGCAGATTCATAAATTGTTTTTGATTGTTGTATTAGCGAGTGTGCTATCAGCTTGCGGATTAGATGATACAAAAGGTACAAATGAAACAGTAATTGAGGAAGAACAGGCTCCCCCAGACGAGACAACTGATTATAGAAATATCATTGCAGAACTAGAAGAATAATGATCAATATTATATGGGTTTTCTTTGTGATGAATGTGGTTGAACAGGCTTTTACGTTAGACTTCGTTGGAAGTGTGGTTTCAATTATATCTGAATCGGTCCGTTCAATCGCTGGTTTTGATAATGGCTTTCAAGATGGCGGTGTATGGGGAGCTTTAGTGCTTTTCATTTTAGTGTTAGTCGGCACATGGGCCGCTTATGTTGGAATTGTGAAACGAGAATCTTCTAGAGCGTTATCAGGCATTCTTTCATCTTTTGTTATTTTTGTCTGTGCATTGGGTTTTTTCGCTAATGCCGACAGGATATTAACGATGATCAATGATGCGTCAGCTGATTTGCAAAACTCTATTCTTTCCTCAGTTTCCAGTATCGTTTCACCTGGATTAAGCTATTCTCAGGGAGAAGGCATTGCGGCTATGAGAAATCAAATGCATGATATTTTAGTGGAGCGTCCCTATTTATTAATGCAATATGGTACTTCAAGTCGTTCTGATATAGAAGCTACAGGAGAAGGCAGAGTCCATAATCTATTATCTGTTAGTCCATATTCCGAGGAAAGAGAAGAATATGTAAATCGTGAAGTAGAGCAACACGATAATACCATGATGACGGCTGGTGGTCTTGTTGATCGTTTATTGTTTTTACCATTAATAGGTATTTCAAATCTATTAATAGGTGGGATGTTACTCATTATTTCTTGCATGATTATCATGTATCAAATTCTTTTCCTTGTATTAGTATTGTTTGCGCCGGTTCCGTTACTTTTAGGTATGATTCCAAGTATGCAGACGGCAGCTACGAACTGGGTATTAAAAGTTATTCATGCGCAGCTGATGAAAATTGGTATCGCGCTACTATTGACGATTTTATTTACCGTTTCGACTATATTGTATCAAGCAGCTGATGATAGCCAAGTCGGTTACTTGCTTATGATGGTCATTCAAATTCTTTGTTTTGTTGGCATTTGGATGAAGAGAAGAGACCTATTCGGTCTTATTACGCAAGCGAGTGGCGGTGTTATGAGCTCTGAGGGTAATACTGGGCAACAATTGAATCATTACAGAAGGAAAGTACAAAATGCTATGCAGAACCGCTCTATGAGGAACTTATTAGGTCATAAAGGCGGTGCGGTAACTGCAGGAACAAGAGCATATGGATTAAAAAGACGAGCAACCGGTATTAAGGGCCGTATAGAGGCTTTAAAAGAACGACCAGGTGTTGGTGTTTACTCAAAAGATGACTTAGCTGAACGGCGGAAGAAGAAAGAAGAATCTAAGACAAAACGTCATGAAAAGGCTACAAATCAACCATATCAACGTCAAATGGCTGAAGGTCAAGCTATGGCTAAAGAAATGACAGGTCGGGAGTTCGAGAAAAAAGCAGAAGAATTGGGTCTTCAACCTAATCATTTAAAAGGATTAAGTAACAAAGAAAAAAGAGCAGAGGTTGACCGTATGAAAGAGCGGAATGCTGGTCAACAAAAACCGGATGAACGACTTCGGGCTAGTGGTCAAAATGAAATGGCTGCTACTAAGGATTATCAGCGTACCCAATCTGGACTATCAAAAGGTACATTAGCAAAGCGTGATGTAAAAGGGGAAAAGCAAACAGTACTCCCAAAACAAGGTCAGAAGATTGAGCAAGAAGCGCAGACCGAAACGCAACAGGATATACGAACAAAAAATACACAGCATGTAAAAACGAACGAAGTTCAAGATAACTTAGTGAAAGAGGATAGAAAAGCCCACGTTCTTGACCGAAAAGAACGTACGAATACAGAAAGTAAGAAGAATGTGAATTCGGTAGCTAATCGAAATCAAGTCGAAAACACAACAAAGATAGAGAATGAAAATAATAGGATGAATCGCAAAGAAATCGTTTCAACTGAAACAACCTCTGATCGAAAAAGTGTGACAAAACGAGTAGAGAGAAATGAAGATCACAAAGAAGATGTCCTTTCACGAACTTCTAAAAATACAGTTAGTAGATATTCAAATGAGAAAAGGGATAAGCATATTACGCAATGGGAAGCTCAGCAACAAATTAACGAAAGGAACCGTAAAAAAAGATAGGAGGGGAGTAAATGTTTGGATGGAATTTTGAAAATTCAGGCGATCGAAAAAAATTGTTTGTTTTGCTCTTCTCCTTGTTTTCGTTCGGTGCGGTTTCTATTTGGTGGATCACTGGTGCTTTATATGAAAGAGGGAGCAATGAGTCACTTGAAACAACAGCAGAAGAGACTGACCTTGAGTGGGGAGAGGTTTCCAATGGAGATAGCGAAGGTTCAGAAAAAGGTGTCACTTCTTCTGAACCATCTCCCCCAACAGATGAAAAAGACGAAGAAGAAGCAAAACAAGTTGCTCAAGACTTTGCGGAAGCTTTTTACGCTTATGATGAAGTGGATCCGATGGGCCACATTGAGAATAGCAGAGAATTTATGACGGATCCCATGTATTCTCGTGAAAGACGGAATCAAGAGCAATCAAGAAGTACATTGGCGAGAGTGAAAGCTGAAGTAATCGAAACATCTTTAATGGAATCGGCTCATCATAGAGGGACCGGTAATGTTGCATGGGTCGTTATGATTCAAGGTGAAATAACCGATGTTGAAGGAAATAAAAGAGAAGATGAAAGTTGGTATCATGTAGCTTTAACACAGAATGAAGAACGTGGGTGGTTAGTAACGGAGGTGAGGATTGATGAGTCAACATGACTTTAACGATCAAGAACCCCAGGAAAATAAGCCATCTAAAACGAAAGAAGTTGGTAAGCAAGTAGGGAAAATACTTGTCAAAAAAGCTGCTGTTAAGGGTGGAGCTACCACGCTTTTCAATCCTTATGTATTAGGTGGAATTGCCGTTGTATTTCTCGTCCTTTTCATGATGATTGCTCTGTACGCTTTTGTGATTTTTTTCAGTACAAGTCCGGAAGATCAAGGATATGATGGCTATTGGGGAGGGGCTTTGTCTGAAATTGGAGAAAATGAAATCCCAGCTGAATTTATCCCGATTTATCAAGCGGCTGAACAAGAATATGGTGTGCCATGGAATCTTCTAGCAGCCATACACCGAGTAGAAACTGTTTTTTCTACCCTAGATCCGATGCAGTCACCTGTAGGAGCAGAAGGTCACACCCAGTTCATGCCTTGTACGTGGGTAGGGTGGAACCATCCAAGTTGTAGTGGTCTAGGGGCAGGAAATATACCTGATCATGTAAAAACAGATCCGGCCATGATTGAAAAGTATGGAGGATATGGAGTTGATGCGTCTGGGAACGGCATGGCTGATCCATGGGATCTTGAGGATGCGATCTTTTCAGCAGCCAATTATTTAGCAGCGAATGGCGCCGCTACCGGAGATTTTGAAGGAGCCGTGTTTGCTTATAATCGTGCAAGCTGGTATGTCGATGATGTTCTTTCCTATGCTGATCGTTATGTAGATGGATTTGTGGCCCTCGATTTTGATTATCTACCGAGTGGTGTTACAAATGAGCTAGTTCAAGTTGGTACAAAATGGATTGGTAGCTCAACGTATGTGTTTGGTGGTGGGAGAAATCAAAGTGATATAGCCGTTGGACGTTTTGATTGTTCAAGCTTCATTCATTGGGCTTTTAATCAGGTTGGTGTAGAGGTGGGACCGTTACATTCGGTTACGACAGATACGTTAAAACATATGGGACAAAGTGTACCACCTAGCGAAATGAAGCCAGGTGATCTTGTATTTTTTGATACTTATAAGATTGACGGTCATGTTGGGATTTACGCTGGTGATGGTCAGTTTATTGGAGCGCAATCAAGTACAGGAGTAGCTTTTGTAGATATGACTTCTGGATATTGGGCGAATGTCTTTAACGGTCGTGTTCAGAGGTTTGGTTCATAAAAGAAGAAGCTTGGGTTAAAGCTTCTTCTTTTTTAGCTAAAGCTAATAGTTAAAAAGGAAAAAGATGTTTAAAAATTCCAATCATGTTACTCATGGTACTCTTTTAAAGGGCCAGATTGTTTAACAAGGCATTTGGGTGTAAATGCAAAAACGTAGATGGTTTTGCGAAAAGATACTTAGTAAGGGAAATAAGTAAATAGCAATACGGAAGAAGAGGTCATTATAATTACTGCGTAGTAGACGGATACTGTGCAGCAAACTATTAGGATTAAATTATATATTTGTAATTCAAAAGCATGAACTCAAAAAGGGTTTTCGCCATTAATATGTTTGAAGAGGTATTCCCATTTTTTATGAAAAAATAAGAACAATATCCGTTATTTTTGGTATTATTGTGAAGATCTATGAGATTGTGAATAAATTCACTTAAACTAACGAAGCAGGTGTGCGGCCGAGCCTAGGTCGTATCATATAGCGGGTGGGATTCCCGTCGAGTAAGAACTAGCCATTCACTCGTAGCGAGTCTTGGAGGACTAAAGGTAACTTTAGTCTTTAAGCGTAGACAGTTAGGTAGCGGGCCGAAAGCCAAATGGTTGAAGGGATTGAGCCCCATAATGTTAGTAAATCGAGAGGGCTGATGTCTTACCTGCGATAGAAAGCAACATTTCATTCTTTGTAAATGGCAAGAGGAATGAAACCTCTCTGGGGTCAGAGACCTTGGCACGTTACACATTGATATGATACGGCAACTCGGGAGACCCTATCAGTCTTTTCTTAAATAGAAGAGTATGGTGTACAAGCGATAATAAGCAAGGAAACCAAATGCTGGTTAGGGAGTCGGATAGCAGCGTAGTACCAATGAAGTTGGGTAATGCCGATGGAGGAAAGGCTGCTACCTTATTACCACCCTTGCTAGGGAAACATTTACTACACGCAGAGGTAGACCTACACTCAGAGGTAGGACGATTAAATGGAAACAAAACTAGTAAGGATAGCAGGAATTGCAAGTTATTTTTGTGAATGGTAACTAGGAGGAGCCGTGTGCGTGAGTAGCGCAAGCACGGTTCTGTGAGGGGGAGAACACAATCAACCGAAAGGTGGAGAGGTTCTCTTCTACTCGACTAATGGTGCGAAATGTTTCTAGCGTAAATGGAGGATGGTCACATCACTCTGGTAAAGGCTAGACAGTTCCTTCTGGGAACTGAAGGATTATATCGAAGAGTCAAATGATAGAGTAACGTCTTGAAGGGCTCTCTCTTAGTCGATTAGCACTGAAATTAGTAAGAGTCGCAGTGTTATAAGCTCGGCAAAAAGGCGTGAGAATTTACCGTAACAGTGATTATGGCTGACGAAATCCTACCCGCGGGGGTGGTGTAAATCATGATGCTTGAGTTGATTGAATATGGTGAGGATGCTTAATATGGGGTACGACCGAGGTACTTGTAAAAAAGGGTCATAGCATGGATTTTTTTTACATTTACAACCCTTTTTACTCTGTAGGGTAGGGTGGGGTCAGAAAAGTGCGGTTGTTGGTAGGATCCTAATAGGGGTAGTGTCATTGTCGCTACTCCTATTAAGGAATACTTAAACTAAATCACAAATTAATAAGAAGAAACACATCTTAAAAAATGAGCATTGAACCTTTGCATAATAAGCAAAAGTCCTTTAAAATTTGTTAGCCGGGTAGAAAATGCTATAATGCTCTTATAAAAAAGAATGGATGCAAAATAGTTTAGGTAAGTTCTAAAACGATTTCTTTTATTCTTCGACAAACAGGCCAGATTCGTAATTTCTCAAGAGAATAATACAAGTCGCTGTAGGGGTTTTTGTGTTTTTTCACTTATGATCACTTTGATATACAAGACCTATTTCATCTCTCACTTTATCCAACACTTGTATCGTGGTGTATGAATTTTTATATGAGTTAGTATCAGACTCTGTTTTTCCTCGGTTGATTAATTCAATAAATTCTTTCACTTCGTAATACATAGCTGGATGAGATTGGTCGACTGTTAATTGTTCAACCGTGCCGTCAGTGTAGTGAATTTCTACTTTTTCAGCCGTATGAATCTTATCAATCATGATACTTCCTTTTTCGCCTTGAATTTCGCTTGGTAAATAAGAGTTCGTTATTTTGGAATACATCACAATCGCATCTTTATCATCATATTTTAAGATGACGCTACCTTCACCATCCACACCCGAATCAAGCATAATGCCAGTTGCCTTCACTTCTTTTGGTTCACCAAATAATGTAATAAGTGGATACAAACAATAGACACCAAGGTCCATTAATGAACCGTTCGCAAACTCTGGATTGAAGGCATTAAGGACAATTCCTTCTTTGTATTTATCATAACGAGATGAATACTGACAATAGCTTGCAAAGTATCTACGGATAGGACCAATTTTATGTAAATTATCTTGAATGACCTTGAAGTTTGGAAGTAAGGTTGATTTCATTGCTTCCATTAATAGGGCGTTATGATCTTTTGCGGCTTGAATCATCCTCGCTACTTCGGTTGCATTAACAGCCAGTGGCTTTTCACATAACACATGTTTGCCATTTTGCAAAAATAAAATAGCTTGTTCTGCGTGATATGAATTGGGAGTAGCCAATGTACACCGCGTCAATTTCTTGACTAACTGCCATTTCTTTTAGGTTTGTAAATATTTTTGTTACTCCATATTTACTTGCAAATTCTTCTGCTCTACTAATCGTGCGAGAATAAACAGCAGTTAGTTTAAAATCTTCTACATCATTTGCTGCTTCAAGTAATCTTTCTGTAATCCAATTAGTACCGATTACGCCGAATTGAACCATTTATTCAACCTCATTCCTTTGTTTTATAAAACGAAGAGTTTTGTTTACTACACTTATGAAGCGTTTTTCATCGCCAATAGGATTTTATTTTCCCATAAAAAAACTTATATAGACATGGGGCCTACCAGTGAAATATTGGTGATAACCCAAATAGGGCTCATACTGTGAGTGATGGCTAAATTCTTGGCTGTGCCCCACCCAATAATGATCTCTGATCCGGCCATAGAAGGGACTGAATCAGAGGCTATTTTTTCTTTCCTGTATGGACTGTGTTATTTGTAATATGCAGTAAAGACCGCAATTCATAAAAGAAATAAATGCGGTCTTTACGATGTTTCCATATTTTTTAAAGTGTACTCTATTCGAGATTGGCATGTTTGCCGTACATTTTAGTAGAGTCTAAGCCTTTTTTTTCCATAAAACGCAAGATCAATGCATCATAAAATAATAACATCGTTTGCTCAAAAAGTGACCCCATTGGTTGTATGGTCTTATATTCACTTTCAGATTGATCTTTCGGTGATCCAGGCAATTTAATGATAATATCAGCTAATTTTCCAATCGTGGAGTCAGGGGAAATCGTTACAGCTGCGACCGTCCCACCTAAACTTTTTGCTTTTTCAGCGATTGAAACCAAGGTTTTCGTTTCACCTGAACCTGAACCGATGATCAACAAATCATCTTTTTCTAAATTTGCTGTTACAGTTTCACCGATTACATAAGCATCGATCCCCATGTGCATCATTCTCATCACGAAAGATTTGCCCATAAATCCAGATCTGCCCGCACCTGCAACAAAGATTTTTTTGGATTCCAGAATCTTATTAACCAACTTCTCTGCTTCTTCGTCAGAGATTAAGTCGACTGTCCGACTTAATTCTTGAACGACTTCAGCTAAATATTGAGTAGTTTTCATAGTTATAATGAACCTTGTTTAATCAATTCTTGCATTTTAGCTGCAACTGCTTTTTTATCGTCTTTGCTTGTGATACCGCCACCTACGATGACAAGATCTGGTTGTACTTTAATCACATCTGGAAGTGTTTCTAATTTGATTCCGCCTGCAATAGCAGTTTTCGCATTTTTTACAACGCTCTTAATGGTTGCAAGGTCTTCGAAAGAATTTTTTCCTACAGCTTGAAGGTCATAACCTGTGTGAACGCAGATATAATCTACTCCTAGTTCATCCAGTTCTTTCGCACGACCTTCAATGTCTTTAACTGCGATCATATCAGCAAGGATTTGTTTACCTTGTTTTTTTGCTTCTTCTACAGCACCTTTAATGGACTCGTCTTCAGCTGTACCAAGAATGGTGATGATGTCAGCGCCTGCTGCAGATGCTTGGCTAACTTCATATCCAGCTGCATCCATGATTTTAAGGTCAGCTAATACAGTTAAGTTAGGGAAGGCAGCTTTCACTTCCTTTACTGCTTTAAGGCCTTCATTAATCACAACCGGCGTGCCGATTTCTACAACATCTATATGATTTTCTACTTCTTTCACCAATTCAATGGCTCCTGGAATATCTACAAGATCTAATGCTAATTGTAATTTCATTTATTACTCGCTCCTTATATAATAGTATAATTGTGCCGTATAGCTTTCTTTTGCACAGTGTTATTGTATCCAATTGATAGCTATTTACTAACGGTATGATACTCAGTATACTGGGTATGTTACTAAATTAAAAGTATGCACTTTTTTATCATATAGTAACAAAAAGTATACTATGGGACATAATAAGGGTTGGAGGTGAAATGAATGCCGAATCTTGGGGAAAAAGTGTTTAATTGTGAAAAAGAATTGACTCTTTCGATTATTGGTGGAAAATGGAAAATGTTGGTATTGTGGCATCTAGGAAAAGAAGGAACCAAACGTTTTGGTGAACTAAAGGCCCTCATGCCGGGTATCACTCAAAGAATGCTTGTTAATCAATTGCGCGAACTTGAAGACCATTTGATTGTTCATCGTGAAGTCTATCCTGTCGTTCCACCAAAAGTTGAATACTCACTCACTGAGTATGGAAGAAGTCTGATGCCTATTCTGGATGCTATGTATGACTGGGGTAAAGATTATATTGAAAATGTATTGGAAAAAGAAACAGAAAACAAATCGTCTATTCAGTAGAAAAAAGAGTTTCTCCTAGAGGTTCGAAAAAGTGTAAAAAAGTTCATATACTAACAAACCACGGTTAGCTATCTTAATAAAGATGCTGTCCGTGTTTTTTTATATCTCTACGTATTTAAAAGGTGGGGTACAGTCAGGAAAATGCGGATTTACAACGCTAAGCCCATTTCCCCGACTATTCCCCAGTTTTAACAACGTTAAGAAAGTTTCAAGGGTCTTAAAGAATCTAACGAGACCATTTTCTCCGAATTAAAATGGTATTCTCCAAGTAAATTAATATGTTCCCAACCTAGAGGTGACATATGGTGCAATAATTCTTCATTAAAACTACCTGACCGTTTTTGATATTCAACTGCCTTTGTTAGATGTAAAGTATTCCAGATACTGATGGCATTAATGATTATATTTAAGGCACTGGCCCTTTGCAATTGATGCTGTATGGTTCGTTCCCTAAGCTCACCTTGTTTTCCAAAGAAAATAGCCCTTGCCAATCCATTCATGGCTTCTCCTTTATTCAATCCTCGTTGTATTTTTCTTCTTAATGATTCATCCGATATATAATTCAAAATAAAGATCGTTTTTTCTATTCGGCCCATCTCACGTAAGGCGGTAGCTAAGCTGTTTTGTCTTGAATAGGAACCTAGTTTCCCCATAATAAGGGATGCTGAAACTGTTCCTTCCCTTATAGAATGAGCTAATCGCAAAACATCTTCATAATTTTCTTTAATGACCTTTGTATTTATTTGTCCACGTAAAATGGCTTCTAATTTTGGATATTCGCTTGCTTTATCTATTGTAAATAATTTTGAATCTGATAAATCTCTTATTCTTGGAGCAAATTTAAATCCTAATAAATGAGTCAATCCGAAAATTTGGTCTGTGTAACCGGCTGTATCTGTATAATGCTCTTCTATGTTTAAATCCGTCTCATGGTGCAACAAACCATCCAAAACATGAATCGCATCCCTTGAATTAGTATGAATGATCTTTGTGTAGTAAGAAGAAAATTGATCACTAGTGAAACGGTAGATGGTGGCTCCTTTCCCCGTTCCATAATGTGGATTTGCATCTGCATGTAGTGATGAAACTCCTAGCTGCATTCTCATACCATCTGACGAGGATGTTGTGCCGTCTCCCCAATAAGAAGACAATTGTAGCTTGTGATGAAAATTTACTAATACAGCTTGGGCTTTATTCATTGCGTCTTCATACATGCGCCATTGAGACACATTGGCTAGTTGCTTATATGTAAGCCCGGGTGTTGCTTGAGCCATTTTGCTCAAGCCAATATTCATTCCCATTCCTAAAAGAGCAGCCATAATAATGATTGTTTCTTCTTTATCTGGTTTTCGTTTGTTAGAAGCATGTGTAAATTGCTCATGAAATCCTGTTATATGGGCAACATCCATAAGTAAATCGGTTAATTTTATTCTTGGTAGCATCTGATACAGGCTTGCACTAAATTTCTTTGCTTCTTCTGGAACATCTTTTTCTAATCGTGAAATCGACAGCTTTCCTTTTTCAAGAGAAACTCCATCTAACTTGTTGGAATTACCAGCTAACCAATGTAACCTCCCATTAAGGCTGCTAGTTCTCTCTGTAATATAATCCTTGAATGATAAACTAACCGATAATCTTGTATTCTCCTTCGTTTGATTCCATGTATCTTCGGAAAACAAATATTCCTCAAAATCTCTATATTGTCTACTGCCCACAATAGAAACATCACCAGCCCGAATATGCTCCCGAAGTTCTGTTAAAACAGCCATTTCATAGTAATGCCGATTGATTGTTGTACCATCATCCTCGTATAAATGCTTTTTCCACCGTTTTGAAATAAAATCCAAAGGTGAGTTATCAGGTACTTTTCGCTTCCCAGATTCGTTCATTCCTCGTATAATCTCTACAGCTTGTAAAAGTGGCTCATTCGCCTTTGTGGAATGAAATTCCAATACCCTTAATAGGGTTGGCGTATATTTTCTAAGAGAATAAAATCGTTTTTGCAGTAAGTCTAAATAGTCATAGTCGGCAGGACGTGCAAGCTCTTGAGCTTCTTCCACTGAAGAAACAAAAGAATTCCATTCAATAACCGATTCTAAAACCTCAAAAACGTCTAGTTTTTCCCGTTTTGCTTTGATTAAAGCTTGTCCGATGTTCGTATAGTGTATAACCTTCTCATTCAGCTTTTTCCCGTTTTGTTTCTGAATTTCTTCTTGAGCCTTACGGCCTTTTGATAACAGACTGAGTATTTGTCTGTCATGAATTTCAAAGGCTTTATCCGTTAAATCCTGAGTAAGGTGTAATAAATAGACGGTTAAAATCGAGTATCGTTTATTTTCTTGAAAGTCACGGAACGCATAAGGCTCATATCTTGAACCTAAGCGGGATAGCTGTAACAAGCGATTGCGATGCAAATGATTAATTTGTACCGTTTCTAATTCCATACCTCGTATGTATTCGAGTCGTTCTATTACTTTTAGAAATGTTTCGGATGAAGGATGACCCGGTGGTTCCTTTAACCAACCCAATATCGTTTTATTGGAATCGGATGAATGTTGCGAAGTAATGATTTCTTCAAGCTTTTCTTTTTGCTCACTTGTTAGAGATTGACTAACTGTATTAAACAGCTTCTTTTCAGCCATTTCTCTCGCCTCCCACACTATTCTTTCAAGTGTAGTGATAGCAGGCAGTATGATTTTGTTTTTTCTTAGAAAATCTATGCATTCATGCAGTAGATGAATGGCATCACCATTTTCCAAAGCTAATTGATGAAGGTGCTTAAATGTCATTCGATATTCACTCAAGGTAAAAGTTACAAAGTCGTATTCACTTCGAATTTCTTTCAAATGATCCCAAAGTGTATTTTCCCTTTGAGGATAATAGCTAAGCGAGGATGGACTAGCACTGATTTGTTTCGATATATATTGTATAACCGAATCTGGGATGCTTTTAATATGAGTGTATGGCCAACCGGGATACCGAAGAATAGCTAATTGAACGGAAAACCCTAAACGGTTTTCTTCCCTCCTTCTCTTATTAATGATTTCTAAATCACGTTTGGAAAAGGTGAAGTAGGTCCCCAATATCCATTCATCTTCAGGAATTTGCATAAAAGCCTGTCTCTGTTCCGGTGTAAGCAATTCTCTACCTCTAGCAATTTTCATTCAGTATCAGCCCATTTCTGTATTTTTCAATTTATTAGCTCAATTATATATCAATAGAGTGTACTCTATTGATACAAGTAGACTGATAAAATCATAGTTAAGAGTGTCTCATAAGACTTGTCTCAAAAACGAGGTGAAATTTTGCAGAAAATCGGTTATGTACGCGTCAGTTCGACTAGCCAAAATCCTTCAAGACAATTTCGGCAATTGAACGAAATTGGAATGGATATTATTTATGAAGAAAAAACTTCAGGAGCCACAAAAGATCGTGAACAACTTCAAAAAATGTTAGAGGATTTACAGGAAGGTGACATTATTTATGTTACAGATTTAACTCGGATCACTCGAAGTACGCAAGATTTATTTGAATTGATTGATTTAATACGAAATAAAAAGGCAAGCTTAAAATCACTTAAGGATACATGGCTAGATTTATCAGAAGATAATCCATATAGCCAATTCTTAATTACGGTAATGGCTGGCGTTAACCAATTAGAGCGAGACTTTATTCGTATGCGTCAGCGTGAAGGAATTGAGCTCGCAAAGAAAGAAGGGAAGTTTAAAGGACGGTTAAAGAAATATCATAAAAATCACGCAGGAATGAATTATGCAGTAAAGCTATATAAAGAAGGAAATATGACTGTAAATCAAATTTGTGAAATTACAAATGTATCTAGAGCTTCTTTATATAGAAAGCTATCGGAAGGAAAAAATAAGCATTCATTACTTATATTAAAAATTTCCGGGGATTGTGAAACAACGTACCTAACCAAGCAGGCTATTTCTATAAGGAAGTATCAATATTTGTTTATCTAACTAGGCACGATCATCAAAGGGTTCCGAGTACATTTTAACGGAGATATACGCTAAACTCAGATTTAAAGCAAGGCTGTATTTTCCGAGAACACTTTATAAAAAACAACCTTAGTCAATCACAAACGAAGGTTGTTTTTATAAAGTCATGGTCTAATTAAAACAATTGCTGTCCCAAGAGCATACTTGAGACTGAAAAGGCACCAGCAGGTGGTAAAACATTAGTATATATGGGAGGTCCCAAACGGGGTGTAAAGGTTGTAGCAATCCAATTTCCATATTCACCAGCCAGCAAAGAGGGAGGTTTCATTATAAACCGTCCACTTAAAACGAAATGCCGAATGCTTATAGCGGTCTCATCAAATATTGTCAAGTTGCCAAAAAAGGAGGCATATGGTGAATCGAAACTTATTTGTTTAGCGCTTTCGTCCCAATACCCATTAATCGGAATAGGTATACCACGAAAATTAACTGTACCTACTACTTTGTTGTCTACAATGGAATCAATGGTAAGTATACCTCTAATAATGGATCTCCCCGCAATAGAAGCATCAATCCCCCATACGGATGGAAAGGGGATACTAACTTTGGCTGTCTTTGGAATTTTCAAAATTAACCTCTCCTTGATTATTTTATGTATGGATTGAGTTGTATTTAATCATAATCCTGTAGTAATGATACAGTATATGCACAGAGAATCACTTAGGTGTTTTGTTAAGAAAGAAGCATCAATAATCAATCAGCCTACTGTCTAGATGAACAAGAGTTTGCCTGACCCACGAAAAATATGGAACATTAATTCCTGCTGCTCATACATATGGTCTCGCATTTGGAAAATTTCTTAGATTTAAAATAAATCATCTGATTCAATGAAATGTAATGCCTATCATCACCTATTTTTATATGTACCTCAGACGAATTCCTATACCTCCGTTACTCTTCGATCATATTGTATTTGTACGAGGTGGTGTAAAATGTTTAAATTATATTTAGATCCTGGTCACGGGGGAGTGGACCCAGGAGCTATTGGCAATGGGATGCAGGAAAAAGAAATTACCTTAAATATTTCCCATAGCATCCGAAATCTCTTGGAAAACCATTATGAAGGCCTGCAAATTAAAATGAGTAGAACAGCAGATATTACGCGCAGCTTGAAAGAACGTACAGATGATGCGAATGCTTGGGGTGCAGATTATTTTCTATCCATCCACGTTAATGCATTTAACGGTTCAGCTCATGGGTATGAAGATTATATTCATAACAGTTTGTCTGATTCATCGAGAACAGCGTTAATTCGGGACATTATGCATGAAGAAATTGTCAAAGTAAATAACTTGCATAACCGTGGTAAAAAAAAGGCCGATTTCCATGTACTGCGAGAAACCAGAATGCCCGCTTTATTAACGGAGAACGGATTTATTGATCATGCAAGCGATGCCCAAAAATTAAGAGACCCGAATTGGCGGCAAGCGGTTGCCCAAGGGCATGTTAATGGGTTAGCACGCGCGTTTAATTTGAAGAGAAAATCGACTAATCTGAAAAGCAATATGGCTATTAAACGTGTAATTGTTGACGGTGTGCAAGTAGGTGCTTACGCAGAAGAAGAAAATGTGTTGAGAACTGTAAAACGCAACCTGAGAACAGCACAAAGGATTATTATTGAAAATGTGTAGTTTCGTTGGGAAAACGGTTGCTTGACTGCGAGCACGTTAAAGTTTTATCAAAATGGATAACTAGGCTGGATGAACAAAATATACGCTAAGCCTTTGATGTGACGGGCTTAGCATTTTTTTCTTGCTCTAAGTTAGTCCGGCCGATATAAGCCAGGACTAGCTTAATATCAGATGAATAGAACGAAGTTGTTGAGGGAATTATAGCTCATGATGTTTCTATTTCCAATTGTTGGATTTGAGGTGAGTTTTTGCCTAAGATTACTCCTATTCAGTCATACATGATTATTATGCTTTCGGTTGGATTAATGAACCACGTGATTATTATCCCTTTACTACTCGAAGCATCAAAGCGAGATGCCTGGCTCGTAGTGCTTCTTGTTTTTGTCGCTTCACCTGTTTGGATTGGTGCTTGAACTACATCATTCAAAACACGAACAATCAACACATGAAAAAGTGGCTAGATCAGCACTTTGGAAAGTTTTTATCTGCAATCTTAGTAATTATTTATAGTTTGTTATTATGGCTCATGGGCTTTATTTCCTTAAAAGATACTCTAACATGGACAATCGCATCTTACTTGCCGCAAACACCGATACTAGTTCTTGCGGGAACCACACTTGTTGCATGCTTCTTTGCTGCTTTTCAAGGACTCCGTACAATTGCAATTGTGAGCGGAATATTGTTGCCATTTGTTGTTATTCTAGGTCATCTTGTGGCGATTGCCAATTTTCAGTTTAAAGATTATACCCTGCTTTTTCCTTTGTTAGAAAACGGGACAACTCCATTATGGAAAGGTGTTCCTTACGTTGCCGGGGGATTGCTGGAGTTGTCTTTCTTGATGTTGCTGATTCAGCACAAATTAACAAAAAAAACAGGATTTAAAAGCTTGATGTTGATGTGCTTCATCCTTACAGGACTTACGTTAGGACCATTAATGGGATCGATTGCTATATTTGGCCCTGATGAAGCGGCTAACCAAAGATACCCCGCTTACGCTCAATGGAGAATCGTGAGACTGGGAGAAGATGTGAAGCATGTCGATTTTTTTTCGATTTATCAGTGGCTATCCGGTACATTTATTCGTGTGTCCCTTTCTATCTATCTCTTGGGAGAATTGTGGAATTTACAAAAACGCAGATGGTTACCCGTGTTATTTGGCGCATTGGCCATGCTTGTTGCCATTTTGCTGCCGATGAGCGACATGGCTTTTCTAGACTCGTTAGGAAGATTTTATTTTCCTTCATTTTGTATCTTTACAGCAGGGACCTTGATCCTGTATATCGGTCGAATAATCATCTCAAGAATTAGCCAAAAGGAGTGACTAGCTAGGATGAATAAACTATTCCGACGAATGATAAGATTATTTGGAAATCAGGGGGCAGAAAGCAAGAGGCCAACGCCTAATACAGAGGCAACCGTCTTGCAACCACTTAATGAACAATCACTCATCCAACACTTTAAAATGTGTCAAGATGTTAAGCACCATGTTTACAAATTAAACCCTAATGATGAACAATCGAGAATCCTGTTGCTTTATTATGAGGGTTTAAGTGACAACCAAACGTTCATTCATGAAACTGCGCTTCCTCATTTGACCCGATTTTATGAAAACAATGGTTTTCATCATCAGGAGGAAATAGCCGATTCGAGTCAATTACAATTAGAACTCAAGTGCTGGAATTGATCAACCGTTATCGTGAAATAAGATACTTGGCCTGGCTGTTTAGTATAAGAGAGCCTCTTGAAGAAATCTTGCTGGCAACTCCATTTTTTAGATTATCGCCAAAGGCATCCATTCTTCACAATCCCGAGCAAAGTTTCAGACAGTTCTCTATCCTTGCTCCGGTCCGCCTGCAACAATTTGTACTGGACTCAAACGAAAAGGCTAGAACCAGTTATATACCGGAATTATCGCTTCGCAAAGGTCAATGGCAGGAAAGTAATAAACCAAAAGAGCTGCTTAGATATTCAGGCGTACAAGTATATGATCTAAACAATTATTATGGACGAATGGATCTTAAGGATTTGTCGGGAATGCCCTGGCTAAGTACTCACACGATCCGAGTACTCTTGATTTGTTTACCGAAGAGAAGCTTGCGGCTGTTCTTGTCGCAGAAAAACCCAAATATGAAGTGACTCCTATTGTGAAATTGAACAAGGCGTATTTCGATATTTCAGTAAAAGTGAAGGCGGGGATCAATGAATTGCATACGGACCTTACCGAAAAGGAACTCACACAAATGGCTCAGGAAAAAATAGAGGAGCAAATCCGCAAAACGTATCAAACTGCTTTTAAAGAGGGTATAGATATTTACAATTTGGGCGAATCTTTGTATCGCAAACATCCACATCAATGGAAGAGCATTGCCACAGGAAAACAGCAACTCGTTTTAAACCAAGATTCCCTGCGCCATGTAAAGGTTGAGGTGAATATTGTTTACCCTGGAAGATATAAATTACATGAACATGGTGAATCCACCTCGTGATTCTGGCAAGTGAAATTATTAACTCACCTTGCTTCTTCTGCTTAGCGTTGGGGAAGCAAGGTTTTTGTTTCCCAAAAAATAGTTTAACGTTGTAAATCCGCATTTTCCTGACGGAACCCCTTAGAGAAATATGTATGGTTCTTTAGTGCGTACTTAAAGACCATGAGCTATTAAATTAAGATCTTACTTAAAAAGGAACAGAGTAAATATAATCTGTTCTTTTTTAGTGTGTTAAGCAAAAAAACAAGAACCTTCCTCGTAATAAATCGAACAAATTTATAGAAACCTTACCTTCTTATTCACTGTCGACTCTTCCGTTTTATTCATAAAAGTGAGATTGTTATGTTTAATTCTACTGCAATGATTATCGGTAAATTTGGATGATCAGGATTTATGTTTAAATCTTTAGGTGTTAAAGCACGTATATAATTTTAGGGATTACACATAGTTGACCATTTAGTTCTAAGATAGCATATTCTATACCTTTAATATCTGGATAACCCAAAGAACAAATGCTCGATAATAATTCCGTTATAGAATAGCGAATTTGTTTTCAAGTTTTTTTGAACAATCTCTCCATTTTTTATTTAAATGGTCGGCTCCCCAAGGATCAAGCGAGATAGTGCTTCACATAGACTTAACCTAGATAGCATTATATAAAAAAATAACATAACCTTAATTGGAAAGTTTTTCATTTTTTCTCCTTTTGTAAAATCATTTCTGTATTTTATCTCGTTTCAAATAATAATATTCATAAATTTTTTTATAATAATTTGCTACAAATATCACCAATATAATCTCATCAATATAAATTGAAGTTATCACACTTCAAAATTCGTATTGAACCCCAAGGAGGATTTCCAAATGACAGTAGCAGCAAAAGTAAAACAAACATTAGCTGGATTAAAGAGCGCTCAGGCAAGCCTAGAAACGTTTGCACTTGAAACAGAAAATGAACAGGCAAAACAGCTTTTCCAACAAGCCGCCCAACAAACACAAGGAGTCGTTGATGGCTTGGAGCCTCGTCTTCAGCAAATTGAAGAAGAAGAGCCTCAATATAAACAAGAATAAGTTATTAGGGTGACTCAAACAAAAAAGGTCTGGTCGCATTTTTTTACAATAGTGAGCGTTATGCACAATTGTGTGTGGGCAGACTCTTTAGAGTCACCCTTTGTTATACATAACTATTATGAGAGGAGAAAAATGATGAAAGGGATAATCAACGGAATAATTGTGGTAAGCTTGTTAGCCGGTTGTCAAACATTAACAGGGACTGGATATGATGTAAGGCCAATCCAGTTATCAGAAACAGTCATTATTGATCAAGAACGCGCTGATGAAGCAAAGATAATTGTCCTCTCAATGGAAGAAGTAGTCGAAATTAAAGGTGTTTCAGATGAAGACAATATTTATTTGGCCCCAAAAGTAAAGCACTTTGACCGTTTCAGGTTAAAAAAAATTCGCAAACAAAGTCATGATGCTGTAAAAAAACGTTATCCACAGGCAACCGTTCATGTATCAACGGATCAAAAGATATTCATGGAACTTGAAAAACTAGAACAAGAGCTACAAAAAAGAACGATAAGTGAAAAACGATTAAAACAAAAATTAAAAAAGCTTGATGAAATGATGAAAGGATAATGAGGTGAACATAGATGTCTTCGAGTAAAAAGAAAAATGTAACTCCTGCTCAAGAAAAGTATCAGAAATTAGCGAGTAACTACGAAAAAAAACGTCCAGTTGTTCAAAACTGTATTCGAGCTTTTTTTATTGGTGGCCTTATTTGTTTAATCGGACAAGGCTTTCATGTGTTTTATTACACTTTCTTTGATTTCACTCAACGAACTGCAGGCGATCCAACAGTAGCAACGCTAATCTTAATTTCCGTTTTATTAACTGGATTTGGAGTATATGATCGATATGCGCAATTTGCTGGTGCTGGTACGGCAGTGCCTGTCACAGGATTTGCCAATTCAATTGCATCGGCTGCTATTGAACATCGAACAGAAGGTTATGTCCTTGGTGTAGGTGGAAAAATGTTTAAACTCGCTGGATCCGTTATTGTGTTTGGTACAGTGGCAGCCTTTTTTATTGCTATTATAAAGACGATTCTCATTCAATGGGGAGGGTTGTAGGATGCTAAGAGGCCATCAAACATGGGAATTCGAGAACCAACCAGTTATACTTTCAACCGGTACTGTTGGTGGTCCTTTTGAAGCCAAAGGTGAATTAGCCGACGATTTTGATTTATTACATGAGGATTTATGGCTTAAACAAGATTCTTATGAAAAGGCCCAAAAAGTTTTAATTGAAAAATCTATTTCGCGTGCCATTGAAAAGTCTGAATTACGAAATGAAGATATTCAATTTATGTTTGCTGGGGATTTAATTAATCAGATAACCCCTTCTAGCTTTGCCAGCAGAACTCTCGCTATTCCTTATTTGGGTCTATTTGGTGCTTGTTCAACATCGATGGAAGGGTTAGCACTAGCGGCTTTTCTCGTGAATGCTAAAGGTGCTGAAAGAGTGGTTACGGCTGCTTCCAGTCACAATGCAGCTACCGAAAAGCAATTTCGATATCCAACTGAATATGGAGGACAGAAACCCCCTACTTCACAATGGACCGTAACGGCTTCTGGTGCTGCTATTATTTCTAATGTTGGAGATGGTCCCGTTGTAACATCAGCTACGATAGGAAAAGTCATAGACATGGGTTTGTCAGATCCATTTAATATGGGCGGAGCAATGGCGCCTGCTGCAGCAGATACCATCGTTGCTCATTTTAGAGATCGAAACCTTCCACCAGACCATTACGATCTTGTTGCTTCTGGGGATTTAGGTGAAATTGGCCTTCCCATTGCAAAAGACCTTCTGAAGCAGAAAGGGTTGGATTTACCAGAAGATACGTTCCAAGACTGTGGTTTGATGATTTATCGTGAAGGACAACCGGTCCTTGCTGGAGGTAGCGGTGCTGGATGTTCAGCGGCAGTAACATATGGCCATTTATTAAATCGGATGAAAAGAGGCGAACTAAATCGAATATTAATTGTAGCAACAGGAGCATTATTGTCACCTCTATCCTATCAGCAACAGGAGACGATTCCTTGTATCGCTCATGCTGTTTCAATTGAGGCAGGAGGTGGAATGACGTGATTTTTATAACGGCATTTGTTGTTGGTGGCCTTATTTGTGTCATCGGACAAATCTTAATGGATGTATTTAAACTAACACCAGCTCATACGATGAGTGCGCTCGTTGTATCAGGTGCTATTTTGGATGGCTTTGGATTATATGAACCATTAATCGATTTTGCTGGTGCAGGTGCGACTGTACCTATTACAAGCTTTGGTAATTCACTTGTACATGGGGCCATGGCTGAAGCGGAAGCTAATGGCTTAGTAGGTGTAATTACAGGGATTTTTGAAGTGACAAGCGCTGGGATTTCCGCAGCGATCATTTTTGGATTTATTGCTTCACTTATATTTAAACCAAAAGGATAAAGGAGTTGAAATGATGACAGTAGGAAGTCAGGTTCAAGGATTACTTATTTCATTACAATCAATTGATGCGATCCTTTCATCACTAGCGATAAAAACGAAGGAACGTGAAGCAAGTGAAGCTTTTCATCAAGGTGCATTAAAAACCCGAAAAGTCATACAAGAAATCCAAAAAAGAAAGGGTCAAATTGAATTTGAGGAGCCACAATATCAACAAACGTAAAAGGAGGGATTAACATGCAAGGTTGGATTGAGGTTGCACTTCGAAGTTTCGTTGGTTTTATATTGTTAATTGCCATAGGTAGAATTTTTGTCAGAAAGCCCATTGGAGAAACATCGCAACTAGAATTTGGTCTAATTGCTGCGGTATCTATTATTTTAGCAATCGGTTCAATCCAGCTAGCGATACCGATCTCATACTTATTAGTTGCGTTACTCATTTGGGCCGGGGGACGATTGGAATTGCATTTTTCAGTCTTAAAAATGCCTCTTTCCGTTCAACCATTTTTGGGAAAGGTATTCCTATTATGAAAGATGGAAAAATTCTTGAGGATAACATGAAAAAGCATCAGTTAACTACTGACGAATTACTCCGAAAACTTAGAGCAAAACAAGTGTTTCAGGTGGCGGATGTTGAATTTGCTGTTCTAGAAGGGAATGGTGAGTTAAATGTTCTTGTTAAAAAAGAACAACAGCCCCTTACTGCGAAAATGTTGCATCATCATGTACCACCCGTTAAGGAACCTGAAACGGTTATTATGGATGGGAAAATCCTTCATGAACCATTGGCTACAAGAGGATTAAGTCAGGAATGGTTAAAAACGGAGTTAAAGAACATGGATGCCATTGTTGAAAATGTCTTCATGGCACAAATAGATGAATATGGTCAGTTAACAATTGATTTATTTGATGATATTCTTCAAGTACCACAGCCAACTGAATTACCATTGCTTGAAGCAAGCATCAAAAAAGTAAATGCCGATATGGAATTGTTTGCCCTTGATACAGAAAATGTACAGGCTAAAAAAACATATAAATGGTGTGCTGAACAAATGAAACAAGTTCACGATATGGTTTCTCCCTTTATAAAATCGTAGGTTATTATGTTGGGTTAGTAGAAGGATATATTTCACCTTTTCGTGTGACGTTGGAATATGTGATTTCGTTTATTAAAGCGCTAGGTATGTTTATTGTTGGGCTTACAGCTTTCCGTTTAATGGGCAGTCAAGCCGTTGGCAGATTAACTGATTTTGATCTAGTAGTAGCAATTGCTATTGGTGCGTTAATCGCTAAACCACTATCAGACCCGGATTTAAATCTGTGGATTTCAGTGGTTGCTATTTTAGCACTCGTTATCGCCCAGATCGTTTTTAGTTGGCTCTCCCTTAAAAGTATAGCCTTTGAAAGAATCGTCGCAGGAAAGCCTATCAAGGTGATTGAAAATGGTTCCATCATTATGAAAGGGTTACATAAAGCAAGATTAAGCAAAAATGAATTGAACGAAGAATTACGAGTAAAAGGATTTAAATCCCCTCAGAAGTCCAACAGGTATTTTTGGAACCCAATGGTAAGATCAGTGTGTTCGAGAAATCAAACCAGGAGCTGTCAAGCAAAGATCATGTTTAATACCTTTGCAATTCTGTATAAAATACAAAAAAACCGAAGAAAATAGGATTCTATTCTATTTACAAATTTTGATTTGGAGGAACTAGCAACATGTTAACGAATTATGAATTCTTTGTACCTGTACGAGTAAGACATAAGCAAAAGGAATTTGATGTGGAGCAGCTTTTTAACAACCCATTGATTCATCGACAAATTAAAGGCGATAAGGTCTATATACCTTTAGATACAAAGAGATTATGGGGATATTAATTTTAAAAAGAGCTTTAAATAATATATTTAGGATAGATAGGTGAAATACTAGAAAATAAAAGGACCACACATTTTAGGATAGTCTAATATGTGTGGTCCTTAATTTAATTTCTTATTGAACTAACGCGCCCTATTCTGGAATAAACAAAAATTATTATTCGTCATATTGTATCAAACCTGTCCTTTACTATGCCAAAACCAGTTAATACGGAAAGAGGTTTTTCTAAATAAAAAACCATTATCCATATATGATAAAAAACAAAGCAAATTAAAGACAACTTCAAAGTAGTAATACCCCTATTGTAATACTATTTTTGGATACAGATACAGCTATTAATATAAATTTGTGTCATCATGTCTTGCTTCCAATCTTTATCACAAGAATTATCTAGACGATATTTATAAGAGTCAAAACTGTTTTTCGATATATCCCCAAAAAATATTGGAAGGGGAAACCATTTGAGATTGGTGATACTTTTTTGAGTTTATTTTAGCCTTTAAACCATTCTGAAAAAACCATAATGATGTTACTAATAAGGCAACAGTTACACCAAAGAGTAAAAAAATAAGTGATTCATTCCAAAACATTAAAGTTTTTAAATGTTTCTTTAATGTTTTTCCTAGGTCCTGATTTGACAAAACGAATCCTAATAATACGCCTGAAGCGCCTAAGGCGACAGAAATTTTTGTATCCAAATTATTTATCCAAAATGAAATTTTTTGATATTCCTGTTCCAATTCTTCTTTTAAAACAAGCAAACTAAGTATTCAAGAAAAAATAAAATGGTTGGACTTTAGATCTAATATTGATTATTTCACTTTACTTAGTTGTAAAATCTTAAGGTTTAGATAAAGAGGCTAGTTTTAGTATGAAAGCACGAGTTACAATTCCAACAATGATGTAATACATGAATGAATATCTGTATCTCCACTCTACATAATTAACAAGATTGAACCACTCACAAAAAGGTTCACCAATAAAGGCATATGTTAGTGCCATAATAACCTGGGCTAAAATATAAAATTTCCATGTTCTAAAATATTGATATAACAACATGTAAGCTACAGGTACCATTTCAAAAGGAAAGGCCCAAGGAATAATCGGTAGGAATGCAATGGGGTAATCCCAAAAACTATATTGTGCACCAACTACATCTAATAAGGTTGTTATCATCATAATTATGGTACCAAATAATAAAATTTCTAAAATAATGTTCCGTTTAACAAGTTTAACCCATATAACCCAAGGCACAATTAAAAAACCAACTAACATCCACCATTCCCAAGTTAAAAACTCATTTTTTAGCCAACCATTTAACTCTAAATGATACAGCTTATCTTCTAATAAACGGATTTCTTTAAGATTTTCAACTATATTATCTATTGATATCACCACTATATTTTAATGAAAATTCATTACATTCCTAGCTCCGTTATAGTATGCCCTTTTTTTGTCATGTCTTTTCTTCTTAAATAAAAATTCCGTGCTAAAAGTTCTTTTAACACGGGTTTACTCCTTTTTAAAATGTTAAAAATCTAGATTTAAGATATATTAATTTATAATAATGGAGAAAGAAGGCGAGCACCTTGCTCAATAGGGGTCCTGCCGACAAAACGCGGATATTATACGGTAAGACATTTTATGGAAGTTAAAACCTTGATTTTTCTCCTTAGCGTAGAAAAATCAAGGTTTTATTTATATTCTAAGTGGGCGCAGGGAATGGACAGAGTTTGAAATCTCAGGTTTAAATGAATATTCACCTAAGAAGTTAATGTATTCCCATCCCAAAGGAGATATATGAGGAAGTAATTCCTCTTTATATTTTCCTGTTGTTTTCAAATGTTAAATTTCTTGTGATAGATACACGGTATTCCAAGTACTAATAGCATTTATAATGAGGTTTAAGGCGCTGGCACGTTGTAATTGATCTTGTAATGCTCTTTCTCTAAGTTCCCCATGTTTCCCAAAGAAAATAGCTCGTGCCAAGGCATTCATTGCTTCACCCTTATTTAATCCACGTTGGATTCGCCGACGTAATGTTTCGCTAGAAATATAATCTAAGATAAACAAGGTTTTATCTATACGTCCCATCTCCCTTAAAGTTGTTGCAAGGCTATTTTGACGAGAATAAGAACCTAGTTTTCCCATGATGAGAGAAGCAGAGATCCATCTTCAAAATTAACCCCATCTAATTCTGTAATATTAGCTTTAATCCATTCAAGCCGATTATGTAATGCATCCATTTTCTCTTCCAAGTATTCATCAACAGAAGGAGGTGCGATAAGTTCATTAAGATGCTTGTTTTGCTCCCATGTTTCTTTTGCCACTAAATAATTATCAAAATCTTGGTGTTGACGACTTCCTTTAGGGGTTCCGTCAGGAAAATGCGGATTTACAACGTTAAACTATTTTTTGGAAACAAAAACCTGCTTCTCCAACTCTAAGCAGAAGAAGCAAGGTGAGGTAATATTTTCACTTGCCATAATCACGAGGTGGATTCACCATGTTCATGTAATTTATATCTTCCAGGGTAAACAATATTCACCAACATGTGGGAAGCGGTGCAGCTTGAAATGGAAAGAAAAAAAACTTTGCAGAAAAACATGGCATTTCAAAGATTGATTATGCAACAGTAGACAACCCATTTGCAGGAAAAGTTATTTGTGGGCATTGTGGTAGCCCATTTGGAAGAAAGGTATGGAACTCTACCGATGAAAGGCTTAGAAGAATTGTCTGGAGATGTAATGGAAAATACAGTGTCAAAGGTGAAAAAAGCTGTCAGAACAAACATATTGACGATAAAGTCTTATACCAAGCTTTTATTAACACGTTTAATGCCATCATAGAGAACAAAGATTATTTTTTAGAAAAATGGCAGCAGAACATAGATAGTGAAGATTATTTACAAAAATATAGAGTAAGACAGTTTATTGAGCTCATTGAAAAAGCAGAGCCAATAACAGAGTTTGATTTGGAGTTATATTTTACATTGATTAGAAAGTTTACTGTATTTGAAGGGGAAAGAATTGTTGTGAGTTTGTTAGATGAAACGGAAATAGAATGTGAGATTGAGTAGATTATTATTGGTCTTGAAGGGTTTGTATTCTGCTATTTGGGTTGATTCTATGGAAGTTGTGTTAAAAGAAACACTCTAAAAATTGGTACAGATACGAATCCATTTGTACAGAACGTAAAGTAAAGGATTTATGAATAAACGTATACAAAATGGGAATAATATCTTTGAAAATAAACAAGGAGGATTGAATATGTCATTAGTACCTTATGATCCATTTAGACAATTATCAAATATGAGAAGAGAATTCGATCGTTTCTTTTCGGAATTACCAATTTCGTTTGACAATGAACATGGTATAGGTGGGATTCGAGTAGATGTTCATGAAACTGAGAATGAGGTTGTGGCAACATGTGATTTACCTGGTCTTGAAAAGAAAGAAGATGTAGATATTGATATACAAAATAACAGATTAAGCATTAGTGGTTCTATCAAGCGTACCAATGAAATAAAAGAAGAAAATATGTTAAAAAAGGAACGCTATACAGGTCGTTTTCAACGTATGATAACACTTCCAAGCCCCGTTTCACATGATGGGGTTAAAGCTACCTACAAAAATGGAATACTTGAAATAACAATGCCAAAAGTGGCGAAGGACGTAAAAAAGAAGATAGATGTAAGTTTCCAGTAACATGAGTAAATTGCTACCGGTCATGAAAGATTTCGGGTATGACTACATGCAGGAATTAGCTAAAGAAAGTCCTGATTTGGTGGATTTGATAATTTTAACTATTCATTCACCTGAACAACAAAAGAAAAAGGTCATTTCTGAGTTAACAGATAATATTAAGAAAAACTTTTTATAAATCTGATAAGGATCATAGGCTTTATATAAGCTAATAAATAATCATTATAGTACCTAAATTGTAATTAATTCATCGAAAGAGAAAGACAGGTTAAATAACTTGTCTTTTTTGTTTTACAATTAACAAAAGATTATTTGGTCAATTTTTGTAATAACATGTTTTCTATAACCAACATAAATAATTATGAATAACAATACCATAATTTTGTAATGCTAACTGTAAACTAACATTTTGAGAGGATATTATGTACATAAATAAAAACTTATCTGTACATGTCAAAGATCGATTAGATTATTGTGATGACTTAGTAATTAGGACATTTCCAGAGTTGAAAATTGAGGTATTATATTTTGGTCATCTAGTAGGGGAAGAAGAGTTGAAAAATAACATTTTACAACCTTTTTCAAATACAAATGATGAGGAAGTAAAAATTATATTAAGAAGAAAACAATATCAACAAGAAGAAGATATTAATTTAATGGTTAAGGGAGTACTTGAAGGAAAAGCATTAATAATATACCAAAATTCACTTGCGTATGTAGTGGATATTTATGTTCCTAAAACAAGAAGTGTCACTCCAGCAGAAATGGAAACAGTAATTGTAGGATCGAAAGAAGCCTTTATAGAAGATATTGGAACTAACTTGTCTATGATTAGGAGAAGGGTTAAATCAGACTATTTAAAAGTTATTAGTTATAACATAGGTACCATCACACAAACGAAAATGTATTTGTTATATATTGAGGGGATCACTTCTCCTATATTAGTTAAAGGATTGCAAGAAAAGATCAAAAACATTGATATAAAAGGAGTTAATGACTTAAATCAAGTGATACAGTATTTAGACAAGAAGCCGTTATCTGTTTTTCCGCAGTATTTTACGACGGAGAGACCAGATGTCTCGACATCTAAGTTACTTGAGGGCAGAGTTCTTTGTTTAATGGATGGCAGTCCCTACTCATTATCAACCCCAACAAATTTCTTTGAATTCTTTCAATCGCCAGATGATTATAATCAACGGTGGTTACTTGGTACTTTATCTAGGTTATTAAGATTTGCTGCACTATTTATAACATTATTCGCTTCCGCTTTTTATGTAGCAGTGTCAATGTTTCATTATGAGATTATCCCTGTTCAATTACTTCATGAGTTTATTCGATCAAGAAGTAAAGTACCATTTAATCCAGTAATTGAGGCATTAATTATTGAAGGTATTATTGAATTGTTAAGAGAAGCAGGAGCAAGACTGCCTTCTAAAATTGGACAAACAATTGGCATAGTTGGGGGAATAGTAATTGGTACCGCGGCAGTAGATGCTGGTTTTTCAAGCAATGTTCTAATTATTGTAGTTTCTATATCTGCCATGTCATCTTTTGTAGTACCACATATCATAATGACAGCATCTTTAAGAATTACTCGATTTTACTTTATTATTCTTGCATCCATTTTTGGTTTTTTTGGGATCATTTTTGGATTTACTATTTTAGTGATTCACCTCTGCAGGTTAAAGAATTTAGGGGAGTATTATTTAAAGCCTATATCCCCACTATCTTTGAAGGATATAAAAGATACCATCATTCGTGCTCCTTATCAGTTTTTTAAGAAATAGGTTAAGGAGGGAGCCTTATATGCAAACTGAAAAATTGAAACCGTTCTATCTCTTTTTTATTACTTATATGACTCAAACGGGTATAGTGCTCTTTATGTTACCTAACATGATAGCCAATTATTTTGGATATAATGGTTGGTTAATGATTATACCCATTTCAGTTTTTGCTATGATTCAAATTGGATTAATTGCTGGAATTTATTATTTTAATAAAGGAAGTTCAATTTTTCAAACAATCGAGACTTCTTTTTCAAAGGTGAATATTATTGCCAAACCTTTGTATCTTTGTTTGAGTATATTTTGGTCCGTTTTTTCCATTACAGTTGCAAAACAATATGTACATGTTATGAAGTTTTTATACTTTCCACAAACAAATATACAATGGTTTTTACTGTTAACATTAATTCTTACGTATTACCTTGTGACAAGTGGAATCGTAACAATTGCTCACGTCTCTACATTGTTTTTCTTCTTATCAGCACCAATTATATTGCTTTTAATTTATTTTGTTCCCGATTTCTCTTTTTTGCGATTTTCTACCTTTGTTTTTAATGAACATAATGACTTTTATGGAGGCATGATAGAGGTATATACAGCATTTCTAGGGTTTGAAGTAACACTATTCCTGTTTCCTTACATAAAAAAAGAGAAAAAGATTTTTAAATACGTGTTTTTGGGGCACCTGTATACGACATTACTATATTTGAGTTTAACGATTTTTTGTTACGGGTTTAATAGTTTCCAACAATTAAATTATCAAGTTTATCCCGTAATAAATTTATTGCAGTATATAGAATTTGACTTTATTGAACGATTGGACTCCGCATTTTTTATATTATTTTATTTGAAGTTAATAATTACTATAACGATGTATATATGGATTAGTTTAGTTACGTTTAAAAGAGTTGTTATGTGGAGTGCTCAACGTAGTGCTTTTGTATTATTGGTAGTTGGATACTTAGTGACATTACCATTTGTCACCAAAAATGAACTTACTTCTTTGTTATCTTTATTAGCAAAAGTTCAAATACTAATATCCATTTTCTTACCACTGTTAGTATTGACAATTATATTTTTAAAAAGAAGGAGAAAACATGTCTAGAATCTTACTAATTATTCTAATATTGTTGGTACTACCGGGATGTAGGGACCAAAAAATTGTAGAAGAGTTAGGGTTTATTCATACAATAGGTTATGAGTTAATTGAAGAAGGAGAAAATTCAGGGAAACTTGAAGTGACAATATCTCTACCAGTAGCAGAAACCTTAAAACAAAAGACAATCACTACAGTGGTTGAAACTCCGAAGGAATCTCCTATATTTTTAAATAAAAAAACAGCTAAAAATTTAGTTTCCGGGCAAGTTCGAAGTATTTTAATTGGAGAGAAACTAGCAGAAAAGGGAGTATGGGATTTAATTGACACATTTTATCGAGACCCTGTTTCAAGACCTACAGTAAAACTGTCAATAGTAAAAAGCAATCCAAAACAATTATTATCAAAGGACTATTCAGAATATCAAATGGTTGACATTGTAATCGAAAATATTCTAAAAAAAGAAGCAAGGTTAAATACAATTCCTGAAATGGATATACATAAATTTGCAAAAGATTACCTAGACGATGCTATTGATCCTATTGCTCCTATTATTTTACAATCGGAAGACGGAATAATGTCGGACGGAATAGGGTTATTTAGTGGTGACCAGTTAAAAACAACCATACCAGCCATACAAGCAAGAATCTTTTTTTTACTAACTGGAGAGTTTAAAGAAGGTGATTTATTAATTAAAAACGAAGAAGAAAAAGTATTATTTAGTTTTATAACGAATAAAAGAAGTATAGATGTTACACTAGGAGATAAAGAAGAAATAGATGTGAAGTTGTCAATTGATTTTAAAGGCTTCTTACTGGAATACCAAGGAAATAAAGACATCACTAATGAAAAAGAAATAGAAGCATTAGAGAATTACATTCAAGAAAATATTGAAAATCAAATACGAGATATATTGGAAACTATGAAGGAACATCAAATAGATAACCTCGGTTTAGGAAAGTATATAAAACAAAAAATGGATTATCAAACATGGAAAAACTTGGACTGGCCCAAGACAATTGACAGGTTGAATGTTACCCCTAGTGTTACCGTTAAAATAATTGATACCGGGATGGTTAAATAAAAAAATTTGCTGAGTATTTATCATGGCTTTAATGAATAGTATTTAAGTACGACTTAGTTTATGCAAAGGAGGGCATCATGGCTGTAATAAAGGCAAGTTATAATGATAAAAGACTTCTAGCAAGACTTATCCGTGCGGAAGCAGAAGGTGAAGGGGAGCAAGGAATGTTATTAGTCGCCAATGTTTGTGTAAATAGAGTACGAGTAAGGTGTTTAGATTTTGTTGATATTAATTCTGTAGAACGAATGGTTTGGCAGTCCCCTGGAGGATTTGAAGCCGTACACCATCCATACTTTTATCAAAGGGCAAGAGAAAAAGAAATCAGATTAGCAGAACGAATAATTAATGGTGAAAGGCATCATCCAGCAGAACGAGCACTATGGTTTTTTAGACCGAATGGCACTTGCCCTGCCCAGTGGTGGAATCAGTGGAACAGTGGCCGATATAAACTTCATTGCTTCTACTCACCTGTTGAATCCGAATGTCCAGATGTATATAGGGTTTATTGAATATAACAATAATCTCTAAGAAAATTGTAAAGAAAAATAAACAAAAGAAACTTAAGCAAGCTTAAGTCAGACTGTAGACAAACTCATGAAAATTGAGTTTGCTTACAGTCTTTTTTGATTTAAACTTGTATTAAGAAAATCTTGAGGTGATAAATATGGGGTACCGTCAGGAAAATAGGCTTAGCGTTGTAAATCCGCATTTTCCTGACGGTACCCCAAGGTTGAAAAAACACAACATTTAATAAAAGAATCAGTTACTAAAAAGCCAAGGGCAGCGAATCTTGTATAATCGCTGTCCTTGGCTTTTCACGCTTGGTATTGGATTCAAGTTTATAGTATTATTTTTAACACTATGTTATACGAATGTATCTATATGTTAATAAAGTGCGTACTTTCAAAAGTATAACATACGTAATATACTGATTTTGCTCAAGTAATAGCGAGCTTAAAAAATACTACCAAACCTTAAGGGAATACTGCTACAAGTATGGTGAGATGAAGTGAAACTTCATTTAATAATTTATACATGTTGTTGCTTTTTACGAAAGGAGAGGTCCGCATGGGAAAGTTCAAAACTAAGCAGCGAAAAGTTTGTGAAAGATGTCTAACCATCACCATAAATAATGAAACCTGTCCAAAATGTGGACATTCTCAATTAAGAGATATCATTATTACCGGACAAGCTGGGAGAAATAAACGAATCTTACATCCAAAAGTAGGATAACGCAATAGCGAAAATCCCTGTTGTTTTGTAGGGAAAACGAAGAAAATCAGGCATTTTTCCATTTAAAAATGCTTTGAAAAAGTGGAGGAATGAAAAGTGGATTCTATGACGTTTGTCTTATTTGGGGCAACTGGGGATTTAGCTAAGCGAAAAATCTACCCTGCCTTGTTTAATTTATATTTGAATCAAAAATTACCAGATTCTTTTTTGATCATTGGTGTAGGAATAGACGAAATGTCTGATGTTGATTTTCAAAACCATGTAACAGACTCGCTATACACTTTTTCTAGACACTTGATAAATGATAAATCCGAAAAACAAGAGTTTGTAAAGGCATTTCGTTATTGCCAATTAGATTTCACGAATGCTGAAGGGTATAAGAAGTTAGTTGAAGTCGTTCAACAAAATGAAAAAGACCAGAGTATTGAAGAGAATCGAATGTTTTATCTTTCTGTTGCTCCTGAATTCTTTGATGTAATTGCTTTAAACATAAAGAAGAGTGGCTTAGGTTCGACAAAGGGATGGAAACGATTGATTATCGAAAAACCATTTGGGTATGACTTAAAATCTGCTGAAGATTTAAACGAAAAATTAAGCAAAGCTTTTGAAGAAGACGAAATTTTTCGGATTGACCATTATCTCGGAAAACCAATGGTTCAAAACCTTGAAGCCTTGGAATTTGCCAATCCTGTACTGCAATCACTTTGGAACAATCGGTTTATTGCCAATGTGCAAATTACGGCTAGTGAAACGGTTGGTGTAGAAGAGAGGGCTGGTTATTATGACCAAGCAGGCGCTATTCGTGATATGGTTCAAAATCATATGCTACAGCTGTTGATGATGACAGCCATGCATCTCCCAAAACAGATTAGTGCAAAAGATATCCGTAATGAGAAAAGAAAAGTTATGGAATCTCTGCGACCATTACAGAAAAATACTGTAGGTATCCACGTCGTTCGTGGCCAATATGGATCAGGTGAAATAAACGGTACACCAGTAGTCAGATACTTAGAAGAACCTGGCGTTGATGCTTCTTCTAAAAACGATACATTCGTCGCTGCTCGTCTATGGATTGATAATTCCTTCTGGGACGGGGTCCCATTCTATATCCGGACAGGAAAAAGAATGACGGAAAAATTAACGCGGATTGTGATTGAATTCAAAAACCCATTAAAGAATTTGTATACCAATGAAATCCAAAATGCTGAACCCAATCTATTAGTTATTAATGTAAGTCCTAATGAAGGTGTTTCGTTGCAGTTAAATAGTAAAAACCCGATAAATGGAAAATTAGAACCTATTGTTGTTGATTTTTCAGCGAGTAAAAAAGACGTGCCCGAAGCATATGAACTCTTAATATTTGATGCTCTGCGTGGGGACTCTACCTTCTTTGCTCATTGGGACGAAGTTGAATTATCTTGGAAATGGGTACAGCCCGTTTTAGAGGCGTTTGAGGAAAATGCCCTTCCACTCCACCTATATCAAGCCGGTTCGATGGGGCCACAAGCTGCTTCGCAATTATTGGAGGAGGATGGTTTTAAATGGTGGGAAACTAGGGGGGAGTTTAATCCGCACCTCCCTGGAAGGCTATTGGTATGAAGAGAGCAAACCGAGGTTGGATTTGACAGATAATTGTTACGCGATTTACCCAAGGAACTTAAAGTATTTGTTGAATCCTTATGGTTCCATAAGGAGACCATGAAGAACAACAAATGGGTAGCATAATAATACAGGCTATTTTTTGTAATTTAAAGGAGGAAACTCAAGTGAAAGTAGGATTAATTGGATTAGGGAAAATGGGTATGAACTTAGGAAAAAACTTAATTGACAATAAACACCGTGTAATGGCGTTTGATCTAAATACAAATACTATTGAAGAAATTAAAAAATACGGAGTTGAAGGAGCATCCAGTTTACAAGATCTTGTTCAATCATTAGAAAAGCCACGAGTTGTTTGGATAATGGTCCCACACTCAGTCGTTGATTCAGTTATTAGTGAAATCACACCATTTCTAAGTGAAGGAGATATCGTCATTGAAGCTGGTAATTCGCATTATAAGGAATCCATTCGTCGTTACGAACAGTTGAAGAAAGTTGGAGTGAGCTTTATGGATGCCGGTACTTCTGGGGGGATGGAAGGTGCTCGCTATGGTGCTTGTTATATGATTGGTGGAGATCCTGAAGCATGGAGCATTGTCGAGCCGATTTTTAGAGATACAGCTGTAGATAATGGGTATTTATATGCTGGGAAATCTGGTAGTGGCCACTTCTTAAAAATGGTCCACAATGGAATAGAATACGGAATGATGGCCGCCATTGGTGAAGGATTCGAAGTCCTGGAAAAAAGCGATTTCGATTTTGACTATGAAAAAGTGGCACGGGTGTGGAATAACGGTTCTGTCATCCGCTCATGGCTCATGGAATTGACAGAACGCGCATTTTCTAAAGATGCAAAATTAGATGAAATTAAGGGCATTATGCATTCTTCTGGGGAAGGGAAATGGACAGTTGAAACCGCTTTGGATCTTCAAACAGCTACCCCTGTTATCGCTATGTCTTTACTAATGCGTTACCGTTCATTAGACAATGATACATTTACAGGTAAAGTGGTAGCTTCCCTTCGTAATGAATTTGGCGGACATGCTGTGGAAAAATCATAAAGTCATCTGCTGTATATGTCTTTCGTTAAAATGAGCCGGAAATTCATTGGATTTTTAGTTTGGTATATCCCAAAAATTGGTATATTTACTTAAGTCGTTGATAGTGCTAACTATGTTGATTGAAGCGGAAGGAGCGAGACTCCTCGAAAATGCATTCACATTTTCTCGTGCGGTGCCTATTCACGGATGATGATTCAACGTCCTGCGGGAAAAACATGACAAGGGAGACCCGCAGCCGCACAGCGCCGAGGAGGCTCCCGGCTCGCCCGCGGAAAGCGAGCACCTGGAGCCAACAGACAAGTTTAACAGAGCCAAAAAAATAAAACAATATTGAGGTGTGACATCATGAACGTATTGGATGCAAAAATCATTAACACACAATATGGTTTAGAAACCTATTTAGACATGGTGAAGAATATCGAAGTAAAAGAACTCCATTCTCCATCAGATAATGAGCCCTTTTATGAAATAGTATTAGGGATAGAGTATTTTCTTCTAAGGGACGGAAAATATTATGATAGTGAAAGGAATTATTTTCGGATTCAAATGAGCGAAGATTTTAATTCAATCACGTTAAGAGAGACAGATACCGAAAGTTTATTTGCTGTCAAAACCGAACACGAGAGAGACTCAACTAAGCTACTGGTTGGAGAATGGCTTATAAAAACCAATGGTTTTTGGTAACAATCTTTTTATTAATACAAAACCAATCAGATATAATTATTTTGATAAACGCTCCATGAGAGTAGCTTTTTCTGCTTCAAAACCAGGTTTGTCAAGTAAAGCAAACATATTCTTCTTGTATGCTTCGACTCCAGGCTGGTCAAATGGGTTAACTCCTAATAGATGGCCACTAATCCCACATGCCTTCTCAAAAAAGTAAACCATCTCACCGTAAGTGTATTCATTCATTTCATCCAGTTCAATCACGAGATTAGGTACTTCTCCATCTATATGGGCCATAAGGGTACCCTGAAATGCACTTTTGTTGACTTCATCCATCGTCTTACCTGCCAGGAAGTTTAATCCATCAATATTTTCTGGATCCTCCTGAATAGTCACTTCAATTCGAGGTTTCTTAATCTGTAAAACCGTTTCTAAAAGGTTTCGTCGACCTTCTTGTACATATTGCCCCATGGAATGCAAATCCGTTGAAAAATCAACGGAAGCAGGGAATAGCCCCTTTTGATCTTTTCCTTCACTTTCCCCAAACAGCTGCTTCCACCATTCCGATACGTAGTGAAGGGAGGGCTCATAGTTAACAAGCACTTCAATTGCTTTTCCCTTATTGTAGAGTACATTTCGGACCGCAGCATACTGATAGCTCTCATTTGTCAATAAATCAGGATTGTTGTATTTACGGGCTGCTGCTGCTGCCCCTTCCATCATATGATCAATATCAAGTCCTGCTACGGCAATTGGTAAGAGACCAACTGCTGTTAGCACAGAATACCTTCCACCTACATCATCCGGAATAACAAACGTTTCATATCCTTCTTTGTCCGCAAGCTTTTTTAATACGCCTTTTTCCTGATCTGTAGTGGCAAAAATACGTTTTCTCGCCTCTTCTTTTCCGTATTTTTTCTCCATATAGTCACGAAAAATACGGAAAGCAAGGGCTGGCTCTGTCGTTGTTCCTGATTTGGAAATGACGTTAACAGAGATATCTTTCCCCTCTAATAGTTCAAATAAATGAGATATATAAGTAGAACTGATATTGTGACCGGCAAAATACACTTTTGTCTTATCGTTCATTTGGTTATGAAAGCTATGGGACAAAGCTTCTATAGCTGATCTTGCACCCAAATACGAACCACCAATACCAATTACAACCATTGCGTCTGAATGTTTCTTGATTCTTTCAGCAGCTTGTTTAATTCTTTCAAATTCACTCTTATCATAGTTTAGTGGCAAATCGACCCAACCAAGATAATCAGAGCCGGGGCCTGTTTTTTCATGTAGCATTTTATGAGCCACTTTTACAAATTCACTTAGATTATCTACTTCACTCTTTTTCATAAATGCTAATGCATTGGAGTAATCAAACGAAATAGTCATACATTACTTCCCCTTTCAATCAAATTTAGCTTAGCTGCTTCAATCGGAGATCCTTCTCCGTAAAAAAGATCTCTCGGCATAGTAAAACGTTTCATGTTAGTGCATTCTCCTTTTCTACAGTATATAAGGGAAGTTTTTAAAAACACATTTAAACTCCCCCTTTTCAATTTTGAAAAATCCTTAGTGGGACCGTGTAATTATCAATAGCGTACATTAAAAGATAGTTAGTATTAAGAAAACTCAATGGTCCCTCTCTACATCGGCACTTAGTATGTCTTCTGTTTTGATTTCAAGTAATATTTCCAAGAATCTTATCGTTCCTAATACTTTTCGAGTGTCTCCCTCATTTTGAACATTCTCCATTTTCTTTTGTTGGATCAGTTCACTTATTACTTGCTTGAAAGCATATTTTTTGTAACAATATTTATGAGAAATACTGATGCTTGATTTTACTAATTATATAGGTTACCAAAAATAATTACCAAAAGTTTTACCAAATACTTTTACAAAAATGATGTCTCTTGTACAATTAGATTATTAAATTGTGCAGGAGGCTTCTTTATGATAATCGGTTATGCTCGAGTTTCGACAGTTGACCAAAATTTAGACCGACAAATTATATTACTTTCTGAGTACGGCTGTGAAAAAATGGTTCAAGAGAAATTTACTGGGACTACAAAGGATAGAGATGGACTTAACTCATTGCTAGATGTAATAAGGAAAGGTGATACCGTTGTAGTAGAAAGTATTTCACGCTTAGGGAGAAAAACACTTGATATTCTTTCTATTATTCAGCAATTCGAGGATACTGGTGTAAAGTTCGTTTCTATTAAGGAGAACATGGATACAAGAACATCAACGGGAAAAGCCATGTTTCAAATGATGTGTGTCATCGCAGAGTTAGAAAGAAATTTAATTGTAGAAAGAGTTAAAGAAGGGTTAGAAGCGAGTAAAAGAAGAGGAAAAAAACTAGGAAGGCCTAAAGTGGATCAAGGGAAAATTGAAATAGCCTTGAGGATGTATGACAGTAAAGAATACTCGGTAAAAGAAATTGTAGAAGGTACAGGACTTTCACAGGGATCATTATATCGAGCGATTAATAAAAGAAAACTAGTAGAAGCAAATTAATAATCTCTTATATTTTTAGGGAATTATGTGACGGACTAGGGCAGCTACTCTGTCACCACCCCCAACTTAATTTGAATGGAGTTGGTAATTTGTCATCTATGAGAACGTACGGCTTATCCAAGATTTAAAAAACGTCCTACTTCAAAAGAACTTCGTGATGTTTACTCCCCTACACCTGAAGAAAACCAATTTGCGCATAAAGTTGCTAGAGGACCTGTTTCAGTTCTAAGTCTATTAGTTATGTTAAAGTCTTTCCAACGACTTGGTTACTTTCCTCCACCGAAAGATATTCCTGTAGAGATCATGATTCATATTCGGACCTGTTTGAATCTCTCTGCTAGTGTTGAACCGAATTACAATAGTAAATCAATTTACCGACATCAAAAAGCAATTAGAGATTACCTCAATGTACGTCCTTATGGAAAAGAAGCCTTACATATTGCAACTACTTCAATTTATAAGGCTACACAGGTAATGGACAATCCAGCCGATCTTATCAACGTATCCATTGAAATATTAATAAAAGAAAGGTGTGAATTACCTGCTTTTAGTACATTAGATCGATTGGCTCGTCGTATAAGAACATTAGTGAATCACCAGTTATTTAATTCAGTATTTTCAAAATTGACTCCTTAAATTGAGCGAAAATTAGATCAATTACTAGTTACTAAAAATGATAATCGGACTTCTGAATATAACTTATTAAAAGAAATTCCAAAAAGCGCAACACTTTCGCATATGAAAGAAATACAAAATAGGTTACTTCTGTTAACTGATTTTATAGAAGAAATTGATAGCTTACTAGAGGATATTCCAAATTTAAAAATTAAACACTTCGCTTTAGAAGCAAAAGCGCTTGATGCATCAGAATTAAAAGACTTTAATTTAGCTAAAAGATATATGCTGCTACTTTGTATGATTTATCGCTCAAAAATTTCAGCTATAGATAGTTTGGTAGAGATGTTTCTCAAAAGAGTCAGAACTATACATAACAAAGGCAAAGAGGAGCTAGAACTTCTTCGAGAAAAACATAGATCAAAAACTGAAAATCTTATATCTGTTTTGGCGGAAGTCTTAAATGCCACAAGTATAAATGAGAACGATACCTTGACTGGTCAGAAAATAAGGGAGTTATTAGGGAGAAGAGGTGGTATCGACGCATTAAAAGAAGATTGTGAATCAATTTCATCATATAATGGCAATAACTACCTTCCTCTTTAAAGCCACAGGAAAACTCTTTTTAGATTGATTAGTATGATTGAAATTAATTCAACCACACAGGATCAATCACTTTTAGAAGCTTTACAATTTTTACGTGATAATGAGAACCGAAAAATTGTAAAGCTACAAATAGATTTGGATCTTTCATTTGCTAGTGAACAGTGGAAAAAAACGATTTATGTACCTAAAGAAAATAACTTAATCCATCGTAAACACCTTGAAATCTGTATTTTTTCCTATCTTGCAAGCGATTTAAAAACGGGAGACCTTTGTGTAAAAGGATCAGAGAATTTTGCTGATTACCGTGAACAGCTCCTTTCTTGGGATGAGTGTAAACCTATGGTAGATGAATACTGTAAGGAACTTGGCTTTTCTTCAAATTCAGGGGATTTTGTTCAACAATTAAAGCTCTGGCTAGGAGATACTGCACAAAAAGTAGATTTAAACTACCCTGATAACGGCCAGGTAATCATTAATGAAAATGGAGAACCAACGTTGAGAAAAATAATGAGAAAAGAACAACCTCAGACAAGTAAGGCGTTAGAGGTAGTTATTTCTCAACGGTTACCTGAACGAAATGTCTTAGATATTCTTTGTAATGTAGAACATTGGACAAATTGGACACGGCATTTTGGACCATTATCTGGTTCAGATCCTAAGCTTGAAAATGCAATGGAACGTTATATCATTACTTCTTTTGGATACGGATGTAATTTAGGACCAACACAGACTTCTAAGCACATGAAAAAAGCAGTAACCCCACACATGATTTCATTTGTAAATCGGCGACATATTAATGCATCTAAAATAGACGAAGCTATTCGTAATATTTTAAATCAATACAATCAATTTAGTTTGCCTAGACTATGGGGTGATGGAAAAACGGCTGCTGCAGATGGAACAAAATTTGATCTCTACGAAGAAAACTTAATCTCTGAATACCACATTCGATACGGAGGTTATGGGGGGATTGCATATCATCATGTTTCAGATACTTATATTGCACTCTTTAGTCACTTCATTCCATGTGGAGTTTGGGAAGCAGTTTATATTATTGATGGTTTGCTGAAAAATAAATCAGACATTCAGCCCGATACGTTACATGCTGATACGCAAGGTCAATCAACGCCTGTTTTTGCACTTGCACATTTATTGGGGATTAATTTAATGCCTCGTATTCGAAATTGGAAGGATTTAAAATTTTACAGGGCTGATAAGGACACAAAATATCACCACATTGATCAGTTGTTTAGTGATACCGTTGACTGGGACCTAATTGAAACACACTGGCAAGATCTGCTCCAAGTGGTTCTTTCTATAAAAGCTGGTAAAATATTACCCTCTACACTACTTAGAAAACTAAGTAACTATAGTAGAAAAAACCGATTATATCAAGCTTTTAGGGAATTAGGAAGGATTGTAAGAACTGTATTTTTGCTTAAATATATTTCTGATATAAAACTAAGAGAGCAAATTGGTGCTAGTACAAACAAAGTCGAAGCATATAACGGCTTTTCCAAATGGCTATTTTTTGGTGGCGATGGGATCATTTCAGAAAATGATCCAGAAGAACAAGAAAAGCGAATTAAATATAATGATTTAGTTGCCAACGCAGTAATATTCCAAAATGTATGTGATATAACACTTATTTTGTGGGAACTTTCTAAAGAAGGCTATGTATTTTCAAAAGAAGATATTGTCATGCTTAGCCCTTATCTGACTAGGCATATAAAACGTTTCGGAGACTATATGATCGATTTAGAAAATATTCCACAACCAATCGAGGAAGATATTCCTGTATAGTATATAAGAAAGTAAAGAGCAAGAAAGGGTTATAAATGGTAAACAATACCATACTATGACCCTTTTTTACATGTATCTCGGTCGTACCCCAATATAGCATTATTTTGTAAGTACACACTTTACTTTTACATAGTGATAAAAAGTATACTATTGGTTATAATACAATCTGGAAGTGTATAGTAAGATTAGGGTTGAAGAATGACTTTGACACACTCATCTTCGTGATCATTAAAGATTTGATAGGCTTCGCTCGCCTGGTCTAGACGCATTTTATGAGAGACGATTTCTGTTGGGTCCAACTCTCCCGACGTAATCATTTTAAAGAGCATTGGCATGTAATGTATGACAGGTGCTTGGCCCATTTTTATTTGTACATTTCTTTCAAATATATTCCCTAAAGGGAACTGGTTATATTTGGACCCGTAGACCCCAGTCAGCTGCAACGTTCCAAATTTTCTCACAGCATTCATACCGATTTTGATCGGGCTAATTGTTCCACCAATAAGCTTCATCTTTTGTTCGGCAGCTTCGAGGGGTGTTTTTTTACCATCCATCCCTACGCAGTCAATGACTGCGTCTACACCGCCATTTGTGATTTCTTTAATATGGGAACCCATATCATCAAATTCATCAAAATTATAAATTTCAACATTGTTCATTTTTTTGGCACGTTCAAGCCTATATGGAAGATTATCGACCGCAATGACTCTTTTTGCGCCTTTCATCCATGCAAACTTTTGCGCCATTAACCCAACCGGTCCACAGCCGAGTACGGCAACTGTATCCCCTTTTTTTACCCCTGCACTTTCAATGCTCCAATAAGCAGTTGGTAGTACATCAGACATAAACAGTAATGCTTCATCTTCAAGTTCAACAGATTCAGGAATTACAAAAGGCATAAAATTCCCATAAGGAACACGCAAATATTCAGCTTGTCCACCTGGATGATTACCGTAACGCTCCGTAAATCCAAAATATCCGCCTGTATCAATTTCTGGATTTGGATTAGAATTATCGCATTGGCTCTCCAAATCATGCTGACAATAGAAACAGCTGCCACACGAAATATTAAACGGTATGACAACTCTGTCCCCTTTCTTCACTTTTGTTACCTCTGGCCCTACTTCTTCTACAATACCCATAGGCTCGTGGCCAACTACGTAATCTTTTTCAGCTGGCAGGGCACCTTGATAAATATGTAAGTCAGATCCGCATATCGCTGTTGATGTAATGCGCACGACAATATCGTCTTTTTGTTGAAGCTTCGCATCTGGAACTTCTTTCACTTGCATATCCTTGGAACCTTGAAAAGTAACTGCTTTCACAAGTAAAACCTCCTACTATAAATTGATATAACTTGTATATAATATACCCATTGAAGAAATTTATATGTTTTTTTATTTATTTTTAGTTCTATTTGACTAAATAGGGCGTTTGCTTCAGTTCGACTCCCGCTTTGACATTAAAAATGAGATGGAAAAGGGGTACAGCCAACATTTCGGAAATTTTGTACGCTAAGCCTTTAAAAAGCCGATTTCCATTAATTGAAGGAATCGACTTTTTATTTTGTCTTACTCTACTAAATGCATTCATTAAGGACCAAGTTACTATACATATACCTTTTCTTACTTTCCATTAATCATTAAAAATCTATTTTTGTACCGTCAATATTAATTGATTCAATTTTTGAAATATCTAAAGGCAAAGAAGATAAGAATTTTGCTTTAACCTTTTTGTTCTCACTAAAACTGGTCATAGAATCCAATGTTTGAACACTACCATCATTCATTTTTGCACTTACTACGATTTTATTTGAATTATTAAAATCACCGTTTCCATATAAAGTTATTCCCAATGGTGAAACGGTAATTCTATTCGCCCTCCACGTCCCAAAGTTCTTACTAAAGTCCATTTTTTTTTCTTTATCTACAGATTGTATTTTAAACGTAGTATTCCAATTACCTTTTGTATGATTGCCATTGGATACAAAGTCCCCCATTAAATTTAGCCTATTTATGTCTAAATTATCAATGTCAAAGATGTATTCTATATATTCGTTTCCGTAATTTGTATTACCTAATTTATCTACCCCGAAATAAATGTTGGAAGCGTGTATTTTATTTCCTGAAGTATCAATTAAATATAAATCTCCATGACTATCTATATCATCCCCTGTCCATTTAGTTTGGATGTGAAGGCGATTATTAATAAAACCTAAATTTGATATATGCATAAAATTTATTTTTTGAAGGTAGAGCTCAGTTTCATCTGGCTTTAAAACTTGGACTGTTCCCTGTTCCTTTAAATCTCCAAAAGTTTTTCCTCCACCACCTGAGATATTATTCATATCCAATGGTATTGTTTTGGGAATATTGTCTTTTATCTTCATAAGATCGGCATCAACCTTGATTTCTTCAAATTTGTGTTTATGACTTAGGAAAGAACTGATATGAAAGTTTATTTTTTTATTGTTAAGGGCCTTTCCTCCATTGGCTTGAATTCGTAAGGTAGCAGTATTAGTGGTTTCATCGTAATCTACAATTTGACTATTAAACATATGACCTTCAGTCAATGAGTAATCATAAAGATCAAGAGTTTTATCTATTCTATTACCTGTCAAATCTTGCATTGTAACATAAATGACTGCCATTTCATCATCATTCATTGCAGCGACCACTTCCATTTTAATACCATCATCTTCACTACTAGTTTCAATAGGTTGGAGAAATAAAGCAGTTTGGGGACTAACAATAGATAATAAATTATTAAAACTTGGAATAGTAGCTGCCCCTACCCCAACTGAAAATACAAGAAATAAAGATGCTACCAATGGAATTGTAACTGTTTTTTTGAATCTTCTTTTTGGCTGTTCCGATTTCGCCCTTTTTACCCCTAGTTTCGCCCTCATGTGTAATTCTTTTGGAATTTCAATCCTTTCTAATTCTTGTTTTACTTTATTATTCACAAATATCAGCCCCCTTAGCTTGTTTTCGAAGTTTATCTAACGCACGATATAATATTGATTTTGATGTCCCTAATGGAATATTTAACAACTCAGCTATTTCTTTAAATGAATACCCCTCATAAAATTTTAAAATAACGATACTTTTTTCATTTTCATTTAACTCATCTAATAATTGATGAAGTGATAATGAAAGGGGGATATCTTCAACATCTGAACTAATAATCTCTTCATATTCTGGTTTTAGTTGAACCACCTTTTTGTTTTTTCTTAAACAATCAATAGCACAACTAATGGTGATTTTGATTAACCATGTTTTAAAATACTCTGGTTTTTTTAATGTATCTATTTTTTTAAATGAACGATATGCTACTTCTTGAACGATATCTAATGTATCATCTTTGTTTTTGACATATACATAAGCCATTCGATAAATATCTTGTTCATATTTTTGGAAAAGCTTTAAAAAGGCTTTATCGTCACCCTTTTGGGCTTTTTTTACTAATCTAATAATCGAAATTCATCCTCTCTACTTTTTTCCCTTATACCTATTAGACAAAGTAGTTTAGTATTTGGCTTAAATTAAATGAAATTTTTATAAAAAAAATGAGGGATATCCCCTGTTTCATAATATCATTCCTCTTGAACTATCTTCATAAATACTGTTCCACAAACGACCGTTTATGGTACTGATAAATATTTTAAAAAAAACAACCTATTTCTATTAATCTATAGAACCAAAACTCATTCCCAAAATCAAAGTAACATTTTTAATATCTAATGCCTTTTTTGGTGCTAATATAGGGTTATAAATTACTTTTGCAGGTGATGAATGATGATATTTGGTTATGCACGAGTAAGTACGGAGGAGCAAAACTTGGATATGCAAGTTGATGCCCTTACAAAATTTGGAGTAGAAAAAATTTATAAAGAGAAATTGACCGGAACTAGAAAAGATAGACCCCAACTAGAAGAACTCCTTAAAGTCTTACGCAGTGGCGACAAAATTGTTGTATATAAACTGGATCGTATTTCACGTTCTACAAAACATCTAATTGAACTTAGTGAATCATTCAATGATATGGGCGTAGATTTTGTCTCTATTAATGACAGTATTGATACTTCAACTGCAATGGGGAAGTTTTTCTTTCGTACAATGGCAAATATTGCAGAGTTAGAACGAGATATTATTAGCGAAAGGACAAAGTCAGGGCTTCAAGCAGCAAGATCCAGAGGAAGGAAAGGTGGCAGACCATCGAAGAAAAAGGACAAAGTTGAAATGGCAATAAAAATGTATAAAAGTAAGGATTATACAATCAACGAAATTACAGAAGCAACAGGAATCAGTAAAACCTCACTGTACAGATACTTAGACAAATTAAATTAGTCTCAAAATTAATTATAAGGATTGATATAACTTGAGTGTGAAAGAACTACTGACACAAGAACAGCGCAAGGAAATTTTAAACCTTAATAATTTATCAGAATTTGAAGTTACTTCTTATTACAGTCTATCTGACTATGATATTGATGTTATAAACCGTCATAGAAGAGATCATAATCGCTTAGGGTTCGCACTCCAATTATGCATTCTTAGAAACCCCGGTTGTTCTTTAATAAATATGTTAGAAATACCCGAAAACCTTATTAAATATGTCGCAAATCAAATTAATGTAGATCCAGAGGTTTACTCTTCATATGCTCAACGTGATACAACTAGACGTGAACATTTAGAAGAAATACGTCAAGTTTATGGATATAGAAACTTTAATAACAGTGATTATCGTACGATTTCTAATGTTCTTTTAAAATCCGCATTGGAAAATGGAAATTCGATGTATCTAGTACGCACAGCAATTGATTTATTAAGAAAGGAAAAAATAATCCTTCCTGCCATACCAACAATCGAAAGGATGGTTTGGCTGGCAAGAACGCGTGCAGAGAAAAAAATATATGCCATACTAACAAGTAATCTTTCCGAAAGACATAAGCGTGAACTAGAAAAGTTAATCGATTTAACGGTAAACAATAATAAAACCCAATTAGCTTGGCTTCGAGAAATTCCCGGACAGTCGTCACCAGATTCTTTTTTAAAGGTCATAAAAAGATTAAAGTACATTAAAGAAATGAATATTGCAGCCAATACGGCATTAATACACCCCAATAGACTTTTACAATTGGCACGAATTGGGGCAAGATATGAACCCCATTCTTTTAGAAGATTTAACGAAGATAAAAGATATGCATTATTAGTCTCTCACTTAATCACTCTTTCCCAAGACTTAACTGACCATGCCATTGAAATTCATGATAGACAAATGATGGTGTTACAAGCGAAAGGCAGAAAAACTCAAGAAGAGATGCAAAAACAAAATGGAAAGTCAGTAAATGAAAAAGTTGTGCATTACGCAGATATAGGAACGGCTTTAATTAAAGCCAAAGAGGAAGGGATCGATCCCTATGTGGCACTAGAGCAAGTAATGCCGTGGGATAAAATTGTAGAATCGATTGAGGAAGCTAAATTATTATCAAGACCAATGGATTATGATTACCTTGATTTAATAAAAACTCGATATAACTATTTAAGGAAATATACTCCAAATCTGTTGGATTCTTTAGTGTTCAAATCTACTAAATCAGCAGAGCCTTTATTGAAAGCATTAGATACCATACGTGAATTAAATGATTCTGGAAAAAGGAAAATCCCTGATGGCTCACCTTTGAGTTTTGTTCCTAAACGTTGGCAAAAACATGTTTTTGATGATGAGGGTAATATTAACCGTCAATATTATGAAATGGCTGCCTTAACAGAACTCAAAAACTATATCCGTTCTGGTGATGTTTGGGTTGAAGGTAGTCGATTACATAAGTATTTTGAAGAATATTTAGTATCAAAAGATGATTGGGGAAAAGCAAAGAATAAAGGGACTAATATAGCTGTTAATGTAAGTTTTGAACAGTATATACAGGAAAGATGTGAAACTTTAAATACTAAACTTCAATGGATTTCCAAAAATATTGATAAAGTTGAAAGTATCAACATTGAAAAACAAAAGATACATATTGAGAGACTTCAAGCTGATACTCCTGAAGAAGCTAGAAATTTCAGCTTATCGCTTTATAATATGCTTCCTAGAGTTAAACTTACTGATTTATTAATGGAGGTAGCTGAATGGACTGGATTTGAAGAATCATTTGTTCACGCTTCTTCAAATCAACCGCCTAAAGGTGAGGAAAAGTCTATTGTGATGGCTTCATTAATGGCGATGGGGACAAATATTGGATTAACTAAAATGGCAGAAGCAACTCCTGATATTTCATATCGCCAGATGGCCAATGTTATGCAATGGAGATTACATGAAGATGCGATGACTCGCGCTCAAGCTACACTTGTAAATTATCAGCACCGTTTATCTTTAGCTACATATTGGGGAGATGGGACAACATCTTCTTCAGATGGTATGCGTGTCCCTGTTGGAGTATCATCATTACACGCAGATGCAAATCCGCATTATGGAACTGGGAAAGGTACGACCATTTATCGTTTTACAAGTGATCAGTTTTCTTCCTTTTATGCAAAAGTTATTAATACAAATGCAAGGGATGCCGTACATGTGATAGATGGATTATTACATCATGAATCTGATCTTTCAATTGAAGAGCATTACACTGATACGGCTGGTTACACGGATCAAGTTTTCGGATTAAGCCATTTGTTAGGGTTCCGTTTCGCACCAAGACTAAGAGATATAAGTGACGCAAAATTATATACTATTTCTTCCCCTACTGATTTTCCAAACATTAAAGGCATACTTCGGGGTAAAATTAACACAAACGTTATTAAAGAAAATTTTGATGATGTACTAAGGTTGGCACATTCGATTCGAGAAGGAAGAGTTTCTGGATCATTAATCATGGGGAAATTAGGTTCATATGCAAGACAAAATAAAATAGCTACAGCTCTTCGAGAGATTGGGAGAATTGAAAAGACAATCTTTAGTCTTGACTATATAACAAATGAAACGTTAAGAAGAAGGATACATCGTGGGCTAAATAAAGGAGAAGCCATGAATGGATTGGCTAGAGCTTTATTTTTTGGTAAACGTGGTGAATTTAGAGAGCGTGGCATACAAGATCAACTACAGAGAGCCAGTGCATTAAATATATTGATCAATGCAATTAGCGTATGGAATACTGTGTATTTAAGTGAAGTAACAAAGGAGTTTAAGAAAAATAATGTTCTAAGAGAAGAATTGCTTCCGCATATTTCACCTTTAGGATGGGAACATATTAATTTTCTTGGAGAATATAAATTTGATTCAAATAGATTACCAGCTAATTCGCTAAGGCCCTTAAATAAAAACTAATCCATAACATAAGCCAAATCCCTTAGCGTACAGGTATTTGGCTTTTTTCGTGTCGAATTTTGCTTACCGTACAAAATTTCCGAAATGTTGGCTGTACCCCGACTATGGCTAAATTCACTGAATTAGAGAAAGAAAGTATTAGAAAGGAATTACTAGAAGTAGCATATCGTTTTTTCATTGAAAAGGGTTTTAAGAGTTACTTCTCTTGAGAATATTACTTCATCAGTCGGCATTGCAAAGAGTACTTTTTATGTATTTTTCAAATCGAAAGAAATGCTGTATATGGAATTGTTAGCAAATGAAGGAGAGCAAATTGAAATGCAGGTTGGCCCAAGGTTATGGCTACTGAGGATATATGTTCAGCTATAAAAATATACCTAAATATGATGGCTTCGGAACTGGAAACGAAGATTTTAACTTAAAGGCTGGTTTACGACCTTGAAGAGTACAAACTTGTATCTAGAAAGCTAGTACATTTTTCAACTACAAGCAAGATAAATTAGGTTATCAACATCATATTAAATTTCCCACTTGAAACAATCCGAAATGTTTAAGTATTAAAATTATATTTCGACATATAATTTTATAAATTTCTCAAATCAAGGAGGAAATTTATTTGGCCGTCATAAAAACTAATGCAAATGACCGGAAATTGCTCGCAAGATTAATTAGAGCAGAAGCTGAAGGTGAAGGTGAATTAGGCATGTTGCTTGTAGCAAATGTTTGTGTTAACAGGGTTCGAGTAGGTTGTTTGGATTTTGTTGACATTAATTCAATTGAAAGAATGGTTTGGCAATCTCCAGGAGGATTTGAAGCTGTTCATTTTCCTTATTTTTATCAGCGGGCAAGAGAAAAGGAAATTCGATTAGCTGAGAGAGCTATCAACGGAGAGAGACATAGGCCAGCTGAATTTGCTTTATGGTTTTTTCGGCCAGAAGGTCCGTGTCCAGAACAATGGTGGGGCCAATGGAATTCCGGGCGTTATAAGGAGCATTGTTTTTATATCCCAATTGAATCTGATTGTCCCGATGTATATGGTGTTTATTAAAATTGAAAAATTGTAGCGAAGTTCAAATAAAGAAGGGGAGTATAGACGAGGTATTCACCATCGTCTTTTTACTCCCTTAATTATTGAATTTATTTTTATAATAAAGAAAATCAACCCTTTGTTTAGTGTTCATTAACAGTGTAGTTAATATTGCTGTATAAACACTTGTTAAGAGTATTGCGAATATTCCTAATGAATTGTTTTTTCGGGTCATGACGGAACCTCTCTTTTACATAATACTTTTATGGTTTTAAGACAACTTTAATACAATTATCCATTTTCGTGTCAAAAATCTCATACCCATGCTTCGCCTGATCTAGAGGCAAAATATGTGTAACAACATCCCCGGGGTCTACTTTCCCGGATGCAATTAAGTCATGTAAATATGGCATATAGTGAATTACAGGTGCTTGACCTGTTCTAATATTTACATTGCGTTGGAAAATATCTCCTAATGGAAAACCGTTATACCTAGATGAGTAAACACCTGTGATTTGAATGTTTCCACCTTTTCGTACAGCTTGACTCGCCATGACCAGTCCACTCATTGCACCACCGTGCAGCTTTAACCCTGAGGCTAAAAATTCAATGTCGGTCATCTTTCCACTCATTCCAACACAATCGATGACTACATCTGCTCCACCATTAGTTAAATCGTGTAAATAGGAACCGACGTTTTCGTAATCCTCAAAATTGACCACTTCAACATTATTCGTACGCTTAGCGTGTTCTAAACGATAGCCTACGTAATCAACGGCAATAACTCGCTTTGCCCCTTTTAACCAAGCAAACTTTTGGGCCAAAAGTCCAACTGGTCCGCAGCCGAGAATGATTACGGTGTCTCCTTCTTTCATCCCGGAATTATCAACACTCCAATATGCCGTTGAACCAGCATCAGCAAGTAACACTAATTTCTCATCTTCTACTTCACTATCCTCAGGAATCTTAAATGGGGTAAAATTTCCATATGGTACACGCATATATTCTGCTTGTCCCCCAGGATAACCCCCTGTTGTTCCTGAATAGCCAAAATAAGCTCCCATCTCACCATTATCGTTAGCAGTGTCACATTGGCTTTCTAGCTCATGCTCACAGAACCAGCATTTACCGCAGCTTACATTAAACGGGATAATAACACGGTCACCTTTCTTTAGCTTTGTAACTTCAGGACCGACTTCTTCCACAATCCCCATTGGCTCATGTCCAATAATATAATCTTCTTGTAAATTCGGTATCATTCCATGTATTAAGTGCAAATCAGATCCACAAATGGCTGTATGCGTTAATTTGACGATTATATCATCAGGTTTTTGGATACTTGGTGCCTTTACATCTTTAACGATAATATTTTTAACACCTTGAAAGGTAACTGCTTTCATGAATAATCCTCCAATATTTTCATAATCACTGTGGCGGGGTAGGGAATAATCCTTTACGATTTGTATTACCTGGGAAGAGATTAAGACCGGCAATATCCACTGCTGTTTGGGCGGCCTGAAGGTCCAATTTCTTTTGTTCAGATATGTTATAAGGATGGAACCACTTTTTCTTCATCATCAGTTTCGATACTTCTTCGTGGTAATCAATCGCTAATTCCATTTGATTACGTAATGTCAATCTAAGCTCTGGGCTCGCAGCTTCCGTCAAGGCAATAGCATAATTTCTAACTGCTTCTTTTGCTGTTAATAATAAATCAAGCGCGATTCCTGAATCCGCTTGCTCGGGCATCCCAACCGAGTTAATTGGATCTAAATAATCATTCACTTTCTATCACCTCACTTAATGAGTTTTTGCCAGTTGATAAAGGGCTTGGAGTTCTTGTATATCTTTTATTGATTGTTGAACGTTTTTTTCCATCATCGCTTTGAGATCTTGATCAAATACGATCCCTTGCATCATTTTAGATTTAAGTAAGCCAACGGTTTTAAAATTTAATAGCTCGTGTGTCTCCATTGTTTCGTGGTATGCAAGATTTCCTGGTTGCATGATTTCACCTCCTGTCTTGACAAAGTATATTTTATCTCTAAATGTTTGGGAGTATCCGGATAAAGTTATATGGAAATTTCCTGTCACCATATGTCGACCTAAATTTTTGAATAATAAAAATAAAAATACGTAACATAATCGAGCATAAACCTTTTAACATTAGGAGTGAGAAGATGACTACAAAGTATGCGCTTCATGAAACTTTAGAATTACATGAATTACTAACCTTTAAGAACCTTTGTTTGACGAAGTCGTCAACGATGAGTAGTTTGGTTAAGTGTGAAGAATTAAAAGCCATTTTAACAATGGATGTCACAACAGGAAAGCAACATATACAACAATTACAAGAATTACTACAAAATGGGGGTTCTAATCTATGACGAATTTGCTGCAAAATATGGCTGGAATGGCTGCAATGACGGATCAAGTGATTGCTACCGATTTCTTAATTTCTGCAAAAGCAGGGGTCAGAAATACAACGTTTGCTTTAACGGAAGCAACCACCCCGGAAATAAGAACGGCATTGCGTCAACAATTAAACGACGCGATTGAGGCACATGAAAAAATATATCAATACTTGATATCTAAAGGATATTATCATCCTAGTGATTTAAAAGAGCAGTTAAAGGTGGACCTAAATGCTTCTGAGATTGCAATGAATTTATTAAATTAATGTTGTATGGAGAACTTAAATGGTTCTCCTTTTTGGTATTATAAGAAGGCCACTTATAACAGCCTTATCTTAGTTACATAACAGGTTGATTCGGAAGAAATTAATCTTGAGCAGCGTATGGATGAGGTTAGAGGCAAAGTTTGGTGTAGGTGGGAATTTATGAAACAGATGGCAAAAATGGATTAATGATGATGAAATGTGGCCTAAAGTAGTATCAACAAATTTTTAGAATTGGGCACCAAACTTGGCACCAGTTTATCAACTATAAATATGACTAGAAGTTCTAAGTAATTTTACAAATCAAAAGCTCAAATTATTGGAGAGTTGTTTCGAAAAAAATGCGAGGACTATTATAATGTCTTATTCAGTAGCAAAGTCTAAAACAAAAGTATAGATAAATGCTTCAAAAAATTTGAGGATGATTTCTCAAGTGAGGTGAGCTGTCACCGCAAACGGAACGTTCTTTAGATTGCATAATAAATTCGGGTAGGAGCTTTTGGTAGTCTGAACTAACCAGGTAGAATAGTCCTTCACGATTTACTTTTATGTATTGCCCTAGTATTGCTAACGTAATTGGAAATAAGATTGTTCTAATTGGAAACTACAATTGAAAAACTTAACGTTATGCAATAATTTGGCGCTTTCCTATGCTAAGGATAGCGTCTTTTTTGTCTAGTCATAATTGTGGAATAACTCTTGTAGTACGTATTAGACTCATACTGCGCAACAAAGTTCTTCATTTTTAAAGGACTTTGTGAAAGAATATACTTAAGCTAACGAGCAGGTTTGTTGAATAAGAACAGTAAAAAAGGTTAACATTACCACTTTTTTCGTGGTACTATTAATGTAATCTTTTAGAAGAGGTGAGTTTAGTTGAGTAAAGTTGAGCAGAGTACAAAGTTAGATTTAGAGCGAATTGTTTTTATTGGGAGAACCTTTGGAGAGTATTTTGATATGTTCTCGCTTTCAGAAGAAGAACTAGAAGGAAAGAAAATACTCGATTGTCCAGCAGGAGCTTGTTCATTTACTGCTGTTGGTAACAAATCAGGTTTAGACGTAACAGCTTGCGATATTGCCTATTATCATTCGGGTGAAGACTTAAAAAATAAAGGTCTCCAGGATATTGAACACGCGATGAAGCATATGCAAAAAGCCCAAAACAATTATAAATGGGATTATTTTAAAGATATAGAAGGTCTTAGAAACCATCGTTTAAGTGCCTTACAAGATTGTGCCAAAGATATGAAGGAATCTAGCGAAAGATACATTCCTGTTACATTACCTTCTTTACCGTTTAAGAATGAAGAATTTGATATTCTTCTCTCTGCACATTTTCTATTTATGTATGCGGATAGATTAGATTATCAATTTCACATAGAAACGCTAAATGAGTTATTGAGGGTTACGAAAGAGGAAGTTCGTATTTTTCCTTTAGTTGATTTAGAGGGGAAAAGATATGAACATTTAGATAAATTAATAAGTTATCTGGCTGACAATGGCTGTACAGTTGAAGAATTGAAAGTTCCGTATGAATTTCAGGCAAATGCTAACTCGATGTTAAAAATAAAAAAAGGGTAGTAATGAAATGGGTAACGTAGAGACGTTGCCCATTTTATTGTACTAACGGGTGGCGATTACCCGCAAGGGTATTCGCCTTTCTTTGTTGAGGTAACGGGCAGGATAGCACAACAAGAGAAACTAAGTTTAAATCATATAACTCAGTTGGAGGGGATTAATTTTGAGAAACATTTTTTACGGATTGGTTATTTCAATAGGAATTTATATACTTATCGGTTTGATAACATTTTTAATTACTCGTGAATTCCCCCTCGAAATAATAAAGATGATAGCGTTTGGAGTAGCGATAGTGTTGTTTATTTCTGCTTTCCCATTATATAAAACACTTTATCACGGTAGCAGGGTAGCCAATCCAACTTACACAGCGTATACACCTCCAGATGAGCATCATCAGCAAAAAATCCAGAATGACTACGAGTCTTATCTAAAGAAAACAAAAAGCACCCTTGGAGGAATATTCATTTGGGCTGCCACGTTAATTATAATATTCACAATGCTTTTGACGGTACTCTTTTGACTTTTTACTTGTTTACCATCAATTTTTTGTTGAAGTAACGCAGGCGATTGTGGAACAAGCAGTCGCTTCTTGTGCTTTGAAGTAGAAGAGTTGATGTAAATATATTACAAAGGAGGGCTTATGCACCCAACAGAAGTAATAGAGTTTATGATTGTAGGTATTGTTATTGCAATAATCATAATTATTTCATTTATTTTAAAAGGTAATTGGAGAATGTTTGGATTGGTATTTGCCACAGTCATTCTTGTGGCATATAGCGTATTTTTTACAGCTCACCCCTATTGGATTGATGTACACATTGAGAAAAAAGTTGAAATGTTAGAACCATATTTAGAACAACAGTATCCGAATGAAGAATGGATGATTACAACGGTTCCTCATAGAGAAGATGGTTTTAAGCACCTTAATCCCTATTACATTGGGGTGGTTTTCGAAGACGAGCCAGAAGTAACATATCATTATTGGGTAGAGAAGAATAACATTTACCAAGTCAGCTTTACGACTAAAAAAGAAAATTTAGACGAGTTAAAGTATAAAGAAAGCGAATAAGCTAATGTTTTAACAACATTGTGCGGATTAACCTATGTTTCACTAACGGGTGCAAGAGTTGAAGGTCCGACTTGGACGGCAGCTCTTTTTAATAGCGAAAAGAAGCAGGTTTACAATAATTAAATCCTGTATGTTTGGAAATGGTAATAATTACGAGGTGAAAGAATGACATTTAAAAAAGAGATATTAAAGTTCTTACTTTACATTATAATTTTTACTGTCAGTAATTTCATTCTAAAAACAATTCTTATCCCCGATGATTTGAGTGCTTTTGATATAGTTTCTACCATAATAACGGCAGGTATAATCTCTATTGGTATTTTCTGGGTTGAATATTCAATGAAAAGGAAAAGTTAATTACTTTTTATTAAGCTAACGGGTGCTTTAACACAATAAGCAAAATGAAAAAGTCGGTTCTTAAAGGATCGACTTTTTCATATTCCTAACGCAAAATAGCGATTAAAACGAGTGCAAAATAACATCTAAAGTGACATGCTGATAATAGCACTCTAGCAAATCGGTGTCAATTCTTTTAAGTAATGATTCCGAAAGCGGTGAATTCTGGTCTTTATTTTTCTTCTTTAGTACTAATGCTTGCTATAACCATTTCTATGACTTATAACTGGTGGAAATCAGGGGAGATACAGCTGTAAGTGCTATGCAAGAATTGGAGTAAAAAGACCACCTTTTATAAGCTAGTTAAGGAGTATGACAAATCATTATAAAAATAGCTATATATACTATAGAAGAAACACGAAAAAAAGTGAGCAATTGCCTTATTATCTTCCCTTTATAGTAGCTTTAGCTACTGTTTTTGTTTTGAGAAAAAGCTGTTTATCAAGTTGTTTAACATTTTTAGGACGATTAAGAATTCGTTCTTTTTCTATTTACTAAATAGGGGTACGGCAACATAAGCATGCGTATACGTTGATTCATCAACGATCTATAAAGGATATTTAGTAGATTGAAAGAAAAATTGTGTCTTTTCGTCTAGACAATATAATAAAAATATGAATTTCTAGTTGAAAATTACTATAAAAGCCTAACTCTTTTAGTCTATAATTTGGGTAGTTATAAAACAATTACCAAATATTGAAGGTAAAAGGCTTATATGTGATCCAAATTGTAAAGGAGCAAGTCAAGAAATGATGAAATGGTTGTTTACCGCACTCGCTTTTCTTATGCCAATAGTTATAGGTATTGAAGCAAATAGTAAATTAAAAGATGAATGGTATTACCTACAGAATTTAACTACTTTTTGGATTGGCATAGCTCTCCTTATCTGCTATGGAATCTATATCATAGTTAAAGTTATCATTGAATTTTTAGATAAAAACAAAAAAGAATTTCAAAGGTTACATGATGAATTAGCTAAAGTTAATGATACAAGCCTAGATAAAACTATACTGGAGGAGAAGAATGAACAATTACAGACTAACAAGGTTGATAAGGAAGATAATGAACATAAAAGTGAAATAATAGAAGATAAAGTCGAAGAAGATAAGTTAAGTAAGCTCCTTAATGCCTGGACTGACAATGATAAAGACAGAATGACAATGGCTTATGAGGAATTACAAAATGAAGAGACAGTTAGTAGTAAAAAAATTAGGAACGAATCGTTATATTACAGTTTACTTTATCAAATAGGAGAAGACTCAACCCGTAATTTTGAAACTATTGAAAACAAGGCTGAAGGCACTGAGGTATTTGGGGATGTAATGAACATAATTGCTAAAGCTTATGAATCAACTCACAATTATGAGATTGCCAAATCATATTATGAAAAAGGGTTGAAATTTGAAAATAATAATGACACAAACGGATATTTAAAAAGGGGATTAGCTAATTCTAATTTTATGTCTGGTAATAAAAAAGAGGCCTATAGATTGCTAATATCAGCTTTAAACTCTACAAAAAATTCAGAAGAAAGATTTGAGTATTTAAAGAGACTAGCAGAACACTATAATAAGGATAACAACATAGATTCTCAAATCTCTGCGTTAGAAAAAGCTTTAGAAATTAAACCAAATGATAAAAGTTTACTATTTGATATAGCTTATGCTTATTCAAAGAATAAGCAAGATAAATTAGCTATATTATATTATAAAAGCCTAGTAAATATTGAGCCAACTCATAAAGATGCATTAAACAACTTAGGAGTTTCTTATGGAAGATTAAATTTGCATTTTAACGAAGTGAAAAATTATAAACTAGCTTTTGAGTTAGATAACACATTAGCTGCTTCAAACTTAGCGAAACAATATACAAGAGCTGGCTTTGAAGGAGAAGCCAGGAGCATCCTAGAACAGGCTAACTCTCAAAAAGAAGGCGTTCATGAGTTAGTTGGACAAACTCTTGTAGACCTACAGGAAACATTAAAACAAGAAAAAGAAGAAGAACAGAAAAAACTTAAAGAAGCTAAAGTTGAACGAATGTTTCAAAGGAATTTAGCATCAGCTGAATTTGATTTAATATCAGATATAGAACTATCGATTCTAATCGGAAAATGGATATTGGACGCAAAACATGAGTCCGAGATCGAGATTCAAGATAACATTGTAGTAATTAATTGGACTAAGTTTTCTAAGAAGTATAAATTTGAAGGGGAAATTCGTAATCGCTTTCTATCCCTAAATTATTACGAGATGGATTATAAGTATCCAAATCTTTCGAAAGAAGAACAAGGCTTTAAAAATAAAGGAATGGCAATAGGATATATTGAGGAGGATTCCAAAATACAGATCAGGATAAAAGATCAGGATAAATTAGATTATTACGAATTTCTAAGAGTAAAGGAAGAAAAGGATAATAAATAATTTTGGGAGTTTTACATGAAAATCCTTGAAATCCGTTCCCTAAATCCTTCCCTAAATGATCCATGAATTTTTGAATCTTTACAGACATTAACCATTCACGTAAGTAAGTGATAATTAGGTTTTTTTCAATTTTAACAAATAAGGGGAATCAGGGATATTATGATCTGGCCAAGAGAGAAAGCAAATTTTGAATTTGTGGAGAAAAATAGTTTACATATATTAAAAGTGAAAAACTCCGATGATATCCAAAAGGAATTTTACTTATACTCTGAGAATTTTTTATCATCCGCAAACTTATTAATAAATCATGCTTTGAATACAAATGAAAATAGAAAAAAAGATTTTTGGCTCTTCGGAATAGTTTACTTATACAGGCAAAGCTTAGAACTTTTATTGAAATCCATAGCCTTTAAATACCTAACTGAAGTGGATGATAAAAAAGAATTTATCGGTAATGTTAGACATAATTTAAAGGATGCATATGCATATGATGAAATAAGTGTATTGTTACAAGAAGATGATATTACTTTGAGTGACAATGAGGGTAAATGGTTAGATGAATATTTAACAGATATTTCGGAGCTTGATGAACAGTCTGATATGTTTAGGTATCCATTTAATTTTAAAATGGCAAGATTTTTTAAAGTGCAAACACATATCAACTTACGCGCGCTGGGTACCAACATGAATTCAGCTTATAAAATGTTAACGGGTATGTTATATCAAGTTAAGGAAGGTAAGCAGGATGAATTAATAGTATACAAACCTAAATTTCTTATTGAAGATGGTAGCTATTATGACCAAGGTGTGATCTGGAAGGGTTTTAGTAATGATTTTTATCCTTATATTGAGGGCTATATGGAAGGTGCTAATTATTTGTGTAAAATGATAATGGAAAACAAAAAAGATTATCTTTTTCTTCCAATGTGTTATATGTATAGAAATGGAATTGAATTAGCGTTAAAACGAATTTTGGTTGAAGATTGTCAATTTGATTTCAAAACCGTTTCCAAAAAATTGAAAAATAGAAAACATAGCATAGAAGGTCTTTGGAATGTAATAAAAGATCATATTGGATTACGAGCAAATGCTCCAGATGACGATACAACTCTAATTATTGTTGAGCTTTATATTAAACAATTGCACAATATAGATACTACATCAAGCAAATTTAGATATCCGATTGATAAGTATTTAAAATTACATTTCAAAAAAGAAAAGAAGTATGATGTAGTCAATATATCTTTATGCTTCAATGAACTATTTAGATTTTTAGATGCTGTAGATGGTATGTTAACTTCTCAAAACGAAGCTTTAACAGAAATGGCGTTGGAAGCACAACAAGCAAGTGAATGGGATTATAATCCTTATTGATATCATATATTCTGTACTAAGGAAATACATACAAGAACCCCCCGTTCGTAAAAGTACACTTTTACGAACGGGGATTATTTATTTAAAATAGGTTATATATAACGTTCATAAAAGTCCTTAAGTTATTTACGGACGTTCGTCGTTTTGTATATACTTTTACGGACGGTTTTGGTAGAATAATAAAAATAATAGGGAGGAGAGTGAAAAAATGGATGTTCGAAAATTTGGATACATACGAGTGAGCAGCAAAGATCAAAATGAAGGTCGACAATTAGATTTTATGAAAAAAATGGGAATGGATCCTCGGGACATTTTCATCGATAAACAAAGTGGGAAAGACTTTGATCGAGATCAATATCAATTGTTAAAACGTATGATACGAAAAGGAGATGTGCTCTATATTCATTCTCTCGATCGTTTCGGTCGTAACAAAGAGGAGATTCTACAGGAGTGGAATGACATCACAAAAAATATTCAGGCAGATATTGTCGTTTTAGATATGCCATTATTAGATACTACTCAATTTAAGGATAGTTGTGACCGTCAAGTAGAATGAAACAATTTTTGCTCGTTATTTTGAAACACTTTGTTCCCCAAATATTGTAGAACGATGCTTCATACGATAACTATCTTCATTTAAATGAATGATTTCTACTCGGTGAAGAATCCTATCTAGAATTGCTGTTGTTATAGCTTGATCACCCAATAATTCTCCCCATTCTTTTGGTGCCTTATTAGAGGTCAAGATAATGGAAGACTGATTATACAGGTCGTTAATTAAATGAAAGAACATATTAGCTTCTTGTTGATCCATTGCCATAAACATTAAGTCATCTATTATGACTAAATCAGCCTCTCTAATTCTTTTCATTCTTGCTTTTGACTTTCGTGTGATTTCTTCTGTTTTCAGGTTATGAATTAAATCTCCCATTGATGTGAATATCGCTTTATACCCTTGGTTAATAGCCTCTATTCCTAGGCCTACGGCCAGGTGAGTTTTACCTACACCTGGTGGCCCTAATAAAATCAAATTGTACAGCTGTTCTATCCAAGTTAAATCTTTTAATCTATTTAGTTGTTTGTTGCTTAAAGACTTTTGTTCTTTTAAATTAAACTCCTCAAGTGTTTTGCTGAAAGGAAAAGTTGCCCACTTTAATCGGTTGTTTAGTTGCTTTTCTTCTCTTCGAGTTTGCTCATAAGAAGTGACATCTAACAGGAATTGAGTAAATGAAAGGTCTTTTTGCTCAGCTTCTCTAATCAAATGGGGGAGATGCTTGGCAGTTTCAACGAGCCTTAATCCTTTCATTATGTCTTGTAATTGTTGGATTTGGCTCATCGCTATTCAACCTCCATTAAAACCGTGTAAGTATCTACTTTTCTTTTGTATGCTTCTGTTTCTAAAACCCATTCCGATAGCCTGTTCAAAGTCTTAACTTCTTTCTTTTTATCAATAACTGTTTCATGTACCTGGCGCTGACGTTTCACATATGCAATGATTGTTTATGGCATTTAATAAATGTGTCTTTTGGCAATTAAGCGTATGCACCAATTTATGAATAAGCGCAGCTTTACACGGAGAGGTGGTCATGATAGGCTACTATGCCTGGCAAGCTACAAGCTTGCCGTGTTGCCAAATTTCATGGCCATAGAGGCTCCGTGTCAAGCTCATCGCGTATGGATAAAGATACGGATTTTCGTATTCCCTTAATTGCCATTTCATACAAAAGTTAATTGCCAAATACACAATGATATCGCCAAAATCAGTTGCACTGTATAAATTCCTTTTTAAACACTCTGCTAACGCTTTAGTCAGTACTTCGTTATCGCTACCTTTTGTTTCGCGCAAGATGATTTGCAACTGGTCTTTAATGTAACGAGGATTTTTTTCCCTAACCATCTCTAAATATTTAAAGGCTAGCTCTTTATCTTCAAATCTCTCAGCCACTGTATTAATGAATGCTCCAACACCTTTTGTACGATCCCTACTATGTTTTTTATCTTTTATTAACAGCCCTTTCCCTTCGGGAATTGAATGTTTTGCAATGATTTCGCCAGTATCAGGTATATAAATAACTAATTCTTTAGTTTCTGTTTCCTTGATACATACTTTTTCATATTTGTTATAAGTTCCAAGTGGAAGAGAGTACCGATTAGATTGGTAACGAATAGTATTGTCCTTATGAACACATCTTGCTATACTTATCTCATAGTTATTTTGAATATCTATATTTTTGGAGACCGGTTTTAAGTGTTGCTTTTCCAGGAGGAACACTTCGAATGGTCTCTTTTTTGTTGTATTGTGTATTTTATAGTTACCCGTTCTGTTCAGCCATTCCCATCCTTGCTCATTCCAAGAGTCGATGTCATGAAACACTCTATGTTTGGCATAGTTTTGTTTGATAAATCCAACTACATTTTCTATTTTTCCCTTACTCTCAGGGTCAGCTTTTCTACAAACCCGAAGGTTTATTCCTCTGGATTCTCTATACTGCTGAAATTCTTTAGTTAAAATTAGATCTCCACCATTTTCGCTAACAACAATTAAACTATCTTGGTCATAAACGATCTCATTGGTCATTCCTCCATACCATTTAAACGCGTTCTCATGGGCTTGTATAACATCCCGTGTTGTAAATGGTCTATCCAACCACTCTTTATACTTTTGTCTAGAATGTGATAAGACAAAAGCTATAAAGTTGAGTTTAGCTTCCTTATTATCAACAGTTTTTTGTCTCGTATGACCAAAATCTACTTGCATTTGTTCTCCCATTGGTGGATCAGGAATTGCCTCATACATTCGAGGAGATGTTTCCTTATTTATTTTGTATTCTTCTCTTAATGCTTTTACATATGTCCTTACTGTACTTTCTCCAACAGTTAGATCTTTATATTTCTCTAAAAGCCAATCATAAACTTGTGCTGCTGACATATCCGGATGCATCCTCAACCAAGATAAAATCAGTTCTTTATATGGATCTAATTTCTTCTTTTTATACTGAAGAGAATCAACCCATTCCGCCATCTCCGAAGGAGATCTCTTTAAGTGCCTGTAAACAGTTGTTCGAGAAACCCCTAACTTTTCAGCTATCTTTGTCTGACTAAATCCTTGCTTTAATAATTGCTTTATCTCCATGTACATTTCCCACTTATCCACCTTCGCTAACCTCCACTGTAAGTATGAACTATGATCATTTTACAGTGATAGGTTGATATTTTTTGCTGGTATATTTGGGTAAATAAGCGTTTCATCTTTTCAAGCAAAAACTGTACACTTTATTCTAGCAGTCACAATAGTTTAGGAACCTTCATCGCAGATCTTGTCCTACAAATACTTTCTTGGATGGCAGAAGAAGAGAGAGAACGAATCCGAAAACGCCAACGAGAAGGAATTGATTTAGCTCTGCAAAAAGGAGTTGCTTTTGGCCGACCTAAAGTTATGGTTACAGAAGAGTTTAAGAATGCTTATAACCGGTGGAAATCAGGGGAGATAACTGCTGTAAGTGCAATGCAGGAAATTGGAGTGAAAAAGACGACTTTTTATAAGCTGGTTAGGGAGTATGAAGCAGCGTTATAGAAATAAATATAATAGAAGAAATGCGGCAAGCACAAGATCATTTTCCGTAATGCTTACCTTTGTTTTCATATGCTAAAGTTCGACGTCCTATAGGTTAAAGTAACTTTGTCAAAAAATTCAGAGGAGTTAGCATAGGATTCAGTTAATATAAGAGCGGAAAACGCGAAGAAGTATTTTTTTGGAATGCGACGTAAGGTTAGTCGATAAGGTTCACATGTTCCCTCTTGTATTTTTTATTTTTTATGTCAATATTAAGTTAAATAAGAGTTGGAAAGGGGAGGAAGAAATGTTAAGTGACCGTGAATTACACAAGTTAGCGATAGAGGAAGAATTAATAGCACCATACAATCCGGAATATTGCGAAGAGGCAACGATAAATTTAACGTTGGATCCGCTTGTTAAACAGTATTCTTCTGATGAACCTATTGTGCTAGGAAAAGAAGTTAATGATGATGAGCATTATGACAAGATTGATTTAACTAGTGATGAATTCAGCATTCCACCTAAAGGGTCAGTCTTAATTCAAACTCATGAGTTTATTAAAGTGCCAAACAATATGACTGCTCGTATTTATGAGCGATTTGGCGTTCAATCGTTAGGTTTAATGATTAGTCCGGGTCATTATATGAATCCTGGTTATCGTGGAAAGATTAGTTTAGTTGCATTTAATACTAATTCGGTTCCGTTTAGACTAGTACCAGGAATAAAGATTTGTCAAATGGGTTTATTTGAACTTAATACAGACCCGTTAAAACCTTATGAAAAGCAGGATGCAAGATATATGGATTCTACAGATGTAAGCATATCAAAGCTTCATTTAGACCAGGAAATTCAAGAGTTTTTAAAAGAAAAGGGAATAGCTAAAGTTTCAGATGAGATGGCTGGGGATTTAGGGAAGCATCTTATGTCACACATTAAATTGGCTGCTAAAGACTTGGCTGAGTTAGCTATGGAAAAGTTAGATAAAGGTAAGATTTAAATGAGTAATATACGTGATATTGTTAGAAGGCATATTGAATCTGAAACTATAAAAGAACTAAAAACTAAAGGGATTCCTGATCCAAACATAAGCAGTGTGTTAGAAGTATTAAGAAAAGAAGGGCACATTGATAAAAAAGTAAATGGAGTACTAGATGCTTTTAGAGATGAAATAGAGAAGGAATCACCAAGAAAAAGAAAACAAAGATGGAATAAAGGTTTTTATGCGATCTTAAACCTAGCATTAACTATCCTTATTGCTGTTGCAGTTAACAATGAGGTGTGGATTTTTGTTTGGGGATTAGCTGCAATAAATGTGATTGTACATCTTTATTTTACGATATTCACTGAATAAGAAAACAGGAGTCTGCACATAGTGTTGGCTCTTTTATTTTATCTGGAAGGAAGAAACTGATTTCGCGAGATTTTGTAAGTGTGTTTTTGGGCCTAAATGAACATTTATTGTAATAGACCTTTAGCGACTTGTCTTTTGACGCTAAGTTGCGATACCGCTTTATACCTTGATAACACTCCTCCAGAAAACCTGTGCTAAAAGTGTTAAGTTATTAAGTTATGACACTAGCATTGTGAAGAAACCTTTAGATAAAAAAATTGCCACGTAACCCGCAAACCTTTTATTATCAAGGTTAACAAGGCTATGTGGCTTTATTTTGAGGACTTACGGTACCGCCCCTGGGGTAGATTATATTAATCTACTGTAATTTGTCCGTTCATTAAATAAATTTTTCTTAAATATGTTTATGAATTCATTCTCTTCAGTAGTAATACTGTAGTTTTACATGCCTTGGTATCTTTTTATTACTGTCATTTTATTGCTCCTGTATTATGCAACTTATTCTCTATCATATGGGTTTTGAATAATATTATACAGATAGTTTTTCTCATATACAGTTTATGTAAATGTTATTTCTCATAATTGTGTATTCTCGAATCAATGTATTGCCATTCTTCCTCCGTAATACTCCACATTTCACACAACATTTCATCAGTATACGAGCCTGAATAATTACCCAAGTGTGGTACAAACTTATACTTGTCACGAATTACATCTTGTGAAGCAACACATTGCAGTAACAAGAATCTAATCACTTTCGTAAAAAGGTATGTCTTAAATGAAAGCACTTCATCCTTAGAATCTGATGCAAATAATACAAGAAAGGATTCTGTACAGCAAGTTCCAGGCGGTACAATACGTATGTTGCCTTCATAGTAAAACCCTACAGGTTTTGTAAAATCCGTTTGACCTGCGATGGGCGATCGGGGTGCTAATAATTTCCATTTATCCAATAAACCCCAGTTGTCTTTGACATCTTTAGGATCAGCATACTTTAAACCAATTTTTTGAATAAATTGGCACGGCACTCCTGATTCTTTTGGTATATAAAAAGTCCTTAAACCGAATGGTTTTGATGCTGAAACAACTGTATCCATAAAAGCACCTTTATGATTGTGCAAAGTTTTTCTTACAATGGATATAGCTTTATTAGAGCGAATAAAAACATCAAATTCATTCAGATATCTTTTTAATGCAATTCTTGTATCGTCTGCACAATTTACAACTTCACACTCACCTTGAGTATTCTTATCCCATAAAAAGTAACTTACCCCCCCGCAATATCTACGGTCGGGAATACGTCATTAGAATTTGGAAAGTCAATCAAGCGTGTAATATGATTATCATTGAGCATAGATGTTCTAAAAGAATCTAGCCCTTTTCCTCCAACATACCATCGTGCTGGTGTAACCATAGATATATATTTAGGATTTAACGCTTTTGAAGATTCAACAAATTTGTTATATATTGGTGAAGCACTCGTCTTTGTACCTCCATCCATTAGTTGATAAGGTGGATTCCCGACCACAGCATCAAACTTCATTTCTTTGCCCTCCTTTTTCCAATAGTTTGGCTTTAAAACTCTGTCAACAAACTGGACGGAAATGAGGAGATGCAAGTTTATCACGTTGAGAATCAAACAGCTGCTTATAGCAGATTAGTGAAAATAGAAGTTGATAGTGGTGTAAAAGAAACAGTCTTGAGTCATGCATTTAAAGATTGGAACTATGATTTTGAGATGGTTGAATTTCAATATGATAATCAAATGGATGCTTATAGGCAAATTCAAAGTTTGCAACTTGAAAGCAGTGAGGAAGAGAAAATCTTAGAAGAAGCGAAAAGGAAGTGGGGATCAGATTTTGAAATGGTTCTGTTTGAGTTTGAAAACGAGTTAGAGGCATATAATAAGTACATGAGTTAAATTATGAGGGCGTCTAAGAAAGGTGGTTACTGACCTTTTGAGACGCCCTTCTATCCGTTACCTAGTCTTCGGATCTATAAAATGATTAATAAACGTTTCAATTAGTTTCGGAAGAATGTTATGGCTTCGGAACCGTAATGCTTTACAAAGTTCCTTTCTTTCTTCTTTCGCAAGCTGCCATTCGTCTGGCATGAGTGAAAGGATTTCTTCTATTAGTAGAGACGGGATCGATTGAATGGTTGTGATTTGTTCTTTAAACAACTGTTTATTATCAATAAATCGTGCCAACATTTGATGAGTGCAACTTTCTATTAAATTAGTTGAGAGACTATGGAGATCTAAAGCGTTCCAAGAAGTAGAACCAAATGCCTCGGCATGATTAATAATATAAAGTTCGTATTTCTGCTTCTTCTGCTTTTCTTTTAATAAGATATTTTTTCGAGTTCTGTCTAGATTAGAGATCCAATAATCAAATGTAATAATCCCTGGGAGTTGCTCCTTGTTACAAATGCTATCAATCGCAAGAACAGAGGAGGCATTCACATAATGAGCTTTGTAAAGAGAGGCAAAATGATGCTTTGAATAAGGGATCGGTTGCAATTCGGGAATCGTCTGATAGAAGTCTTTGGAGATTTCAATGATTTGTGATGGTAGTACCGGTAATTGAAGGTACCTTGCAAGGCAATAGCCAAGCCATTCATTTACTAACGCTTTTGAATGGTTTGGTAAAGAAAATTTAACCGCATAGTCTTTTCCATCATCGAATGTAATGACGTGAACATTCTTTTTCTTGCTGTCGAGTCGAGCCTTATAATGCTTAGCAATGATCATTCGTTTGCCTCCTTTACAATTGTTTGAATTAACTCCGCATAGTAATCACCACAGATCGAAATAGAAAACTGTTCCGTTACTTTCTCTCGCGCAGAGTATGACTTGGTTAAGTAGCTGGTAGTATCGTCTAAAATGCTTGAAATCCCCTTGATCGCATCTTTACTATTCTCTTCTTCATACAAATAGCCCGTTTTCCGATCTACTATTTCGGGTATAGCTGAATGATGTGGCGCAACTACTGGAACGCCGCACGCCATTGCTTCGATAAAGGTGTTTCCAAATGACTCTCCTTTTGTTGTTGCAAGCGTACATCCCCAGAGATTCTAATTTTAGAGTAAACTTCTGGCATTTGTTGATAAGGGATGACGGGAAACCATTTAATATTTTTGGTTAAGTCCAGTGCCTGCCATTGAGCGGTGAATTTCTCTTTTTGTACACTTTTGGCTCCTCCAATTAACCAAAATTCAAGATCATCTCGCTCTTTCAAAATTCGTTGTGCAATTTTTAAGAATAGCCTCCAATTTTTTCTTTTATCAACACGTCCAATCCAACCAATAACTTTTTTATTTTCAGGTAAAAAAGGTTCTTGTTCAGTTGAGTAGGACGAAAGAGGCTGAAAGAAAGACGTATCAATTCCATTGTTAATCACTTTAATTGGGATCTTGTCTATCAAGATCGATACGAGTCTTTTTTGATGTTCGGAAGGGACAACAATCACTTTTGGTTTTACATCATGAATTCTTTCAATATGAGGCTTCAGTTTAAGAATCTCAGGTGTACGAGCTTCAATAATAATAGGGCCAGTATAGTTTGCTTGTATAATCCATTGGTAAGCATCTTTTGTATCGACAATAATAATGGCATCGTAATAATTTGATTGAATAATTTCATTAATTTCCTGTTTATTTTTTGTGAGATAAACGTTTGCAATGTCACTCATAATGTGCAATCCACCAAGATCTTTTGAGTATAAAAACTCTGTCTCAATTCCATATTTTTTGAAGTGGATCGCTCGATTTCTCCAACCAGCATTCACCCCGCCTACCGTTAACAATCGCCAAATCACTAGTATTTTCATGATAGCCTCCTGCTTTGTTTTAACAATTTTAGTAAATGTCGCATAAGGTTAGATAGTTCCTTAATGTTTTGTTAAGTACCAAAGGACGATTTTACGAAAAATTTACAATTTATTCACCTAGATTTCATAGTATTTTGATAATTTAATAGGTAATCGTGTCGAATTGTGCAAAGGGGATGTAGAATCATGCAAACAACCAAACATACAACGTTAACCGTTAACTTAGACAATCCTTCTCTTTATAATAATCGTGAGTTGAGTTGGCTTGACTTTAATAATAGAGTTTTACAAGAAGCTGTTGATGAACGTAATGCATTGCTAGAACGTTTGAAGTTTTTGGCGATTTTCAGTTCGAATTTAGATGAGTTCTTTATGGTTCGGGTCGCTGGGTTACTTGATCAAGTGAGGGCAGGATTTAATAAACCTGAGAACAAAGCTGGGCTAACACCAAAAGAGCAGCTGAATGCCATTTCAAAGGTGACACATGAGTTGGTAAAGAAACAGGATGAAGTGTACTTACAAGAGCTTTCCCCTCTTTTAGTGAAAGAAGGTATAAATATACTTGCGATTGATGATGTGTCGGATCAAGAATTAGGTTTTCTTGAAGATTTTTTTGATGAACAAGTATTCCCAGTGTTAACACCAATGGCCATTGATGCCTATCGTCCTTTTCCTATGCTGTTAAACAAATCTCTTAATCTAGCAGTGATTGTTGAAGAAAAGTCTAAGTTAAGTGGAAATCTAGTTATTGTTCAGGTGCCAGCTGTAATAAACCGATTTGTTGAACTAAGGGGAGTGGGGAGAGGTAGAAGGTTCGTTCTATTAGAAGAAGTAATTGCAAAGTTTATTGATAAACTACTTGTTGGTTATCATGTTAACTCAGTAACGTCCTTTCGAATTACTCGAAATGCTGACTTGACCATTCATGAAGATGAAGCAGAAGATTTATTACACGAAATAGAAGAAGAACTGAAAAAGAGAAAATGGGGAGCGGCTGTAAGGTTAGAGGTCCAAAAGGAATGTAACCCTCAGATCATTGAGTACTTAACAGCAGAGCTAGAAATTCATAGCAATGATGTCTACTTTGTGCAAGCTCCTTTAGATTTAACATTTCTTTTTCCTTATTGCAAAGCAATTCAAAAAACGCATGAATATTTAGCGACTGAATCTTTTATTCCACAACCACCGAGAGATTTAGAAGGGGGAGGAAGCATCTTTGATAAAATACAAAAAAAAGATGTGTTTCTTCATCATCCATATGAATCTTTTGAACCTATTGTGGAATTTATTTCGAAAGCAGCAGATGACGAAGGAGTTCTAGCGATAAAGCAAACGCTTTACCGGGTCAGCGGTGATTCACCAATTATAAAAAGTCTTAAGCGCGCAGCAGAAAATGGAAAGCAAGTCACGGTTCTAGTTGAATTAAAGGCGCGCTTTGATGAAAAAAATAATGTGCAGTGGGCAAAAGAACTAGAGAGAGCTGGATGTCATGTCATTTATGGAATGACCCATTTAAAAACACATAGTAAGATCACACTCATTGTTCGTCGTGAAGAAGGGGAGATAAAAAGATACGTTCATCTAGGTACAGGTAATTATAATGATGCTACAGCTAGAGTATATACAGATATGGGTTTGTTAACAACAAATCAAAAAATTGGGATTGATGCGACCAACTTTTTCAATTATTTAAGTGGTTACATGAATAAACCAAATTATCATTATTTACAAGTCTCACCCTTTGGAATAAGAGATCATTTTATTGAGTTAATTGATCAAGAAATTGCGTATCACAAGGAATCGGGCAATGGGCAGATTATAGCGAAGATGAATTCTCTGACCGACAAAATTATAATAAAAAAACTCTATGAGGCGTCAATAGCAGGGGTTGAGATCGAGTTAATTGTTAGGGGGATTTGTTGTTTACGTCCAGGAATTGAAGGTGTAAGTGAAACAATTAAAGTCCGGAGTATAGTTGGAACATTTTTAGAACATACGAGGATTTTCTATTTTCATCATAAAGGTAAGAAGAAAGTCTTTTTATCGTCAGCTGACTGGATGACAAGAAATATGGAAAATAGAATTGAGATTTTATTTCCAATTTTGAAAGAACATATTAAACAACGTATTTACGATAGTCTCGTTTTAATGTTGAATGACAACTGTAAAGCACGAATCCAAGATGGTCATGGTCGTTATTTCTATGCTAAGAGAGAAGAAGGTCAAGAGGAAATTGAAAGTCAACGCTTATTGTGTCAAGAAGCTTATGAGTTCAATATGCTATCTGATAAAGTCAATCGTTCACCGCAAACAATAAAAAATAAACTAACGAAGCTTGGAAACATTTATTTTCATAAACTACGAAAAATGTATACTGCGATGTTGTAAAAGAAGGGGAGGCTTAAAAGTTGCTCGTTGACCTTTTGAGCCCCCTTCTTTCCTGTGGAAAGGTTTGTTCCAATTAAAAAGTGATATAAATCACACCCCCTCTGATTATTTCTCCTTATACTAAAGGTAGTTGCATTAGGAAAAGAGGATGGGAATATGACTACTAAAATAGAATTTGAACAAACATTAAAAAAGCTGAAAGATATTGAAACTGCTTTAAATGAATCCTCAATTGTAGCGATAACCGATCAGAAAGGGATTATCCAATTCGTTAATAATAAGTTTTGTGAAATTTCTCAATATCATTATGATGAATTAGTAGGAAATGACCATCGAATTGTCAATTCTGGTTTTCATAGTAAAGAGTTTATGAAAGACTTGTGGAAGACGATAGGAAACGGAAAGGTATGGCGAGGGGAATTTAGAAATAAAGCAAAAGATGGTTCTTACTATTGGGTAGATACGACTATCGTTCCATTCTTGAATGATCAAGGAAAGCCGTATCAATATATTTCAATTCGTCATGATATTACAATAAGGAAGAATATGGAAGAAGAAATTAAATGGATGGCTTATCGTGACACACTAACTTCTTTGCCGAACCGTAATTATTTAAGTCATTGGATTAAAGAAGAACTAAACGACAAGAACAATCATAAACTGGCTGTCCTTTTTTTAGATTTAGATCGTTTCAAATCAATTAATGATACGTTAGGACATGACGTTGGAGATTTATTGTTGCGAGAAGCGAGCCAACGGTTAAAGAATTGTCTTCGTAAATCAGACTTTATAGCGCGTCTAGGTGGCGATGAATTTGTTATCGTTCTAAAAGATATTGAAAACCAGAAAGACGTTGTGACTGTCGTCAATAAAATTAAAAAGCAACTGCACTTGCCGTTTACGATTAATAAGGAAAAATTAGTGATTTCAACAAGTATTGGAATTAGTATGGATATTTTAAGTGGAGATTCAGTAAACTTTAATCGATTTATTGAAACATTAATGAAGAAAGCTGATATTGCTATGTACCATGCTAAGCAAAAAGGTGGCAATACTTACTGTTTTAATACGGATAATCAAACAAATGAGTTAGAGCGCTTTTATCACATTGAGCAAGAAATAACAAAAGCATTGGAACAAAATCAATTTTCTGTTGTTTACCAACCGTTAGTTAACTTGAAAGACTCTAAGATCGTTGGTATGGAAGCGTTATTACGTTGGTCTACTCCAACCTTAGGGAGTGTTTCTCCAGATGAATTCATCCCGATCCTAGAACAACTTGGGTATATTAACGAAGTTGGGAAATGGGTGTTACATGCTGCCTGCAGGCAAATGAAGATATGGCTAGATAATGGGCTTGAACTAGAAAGAATTTCTGTAAATGTATCTCCTGTTCAATTTAGCTGTGAACACTTCCTTGAAAAGATTAAAGAAACATTGATTGAGACAGGTTTAGAAGCCTGCTTCTTGGAGCTGGAAGTTACGGAAGGGACAATCTTAAGTATTAAAGAATCTTTAAAAACGTTGAATGAGCTTAAATCAATGGGTGTTAAGATCTCTATTGATGATTTTGGAACAGGATATTCTTCATTAAGTTATTTGAAAAACCTCCCTATAAGTTCGTTGAAGATCGATAAATCATTTATTAACGACCTGGATATCGACTCAGAAGTCATCGTTAATACAATCATAAATCTCGGGAAAAATTTGAATTTCACAGTTATCGCGGAAGGGATTGAAAATCAAGCACAGCTGTCTTACTTGCAACATCAACATTGCCAGTTAGGACAAGGATACTATTTTAGTAAACCGGTAAGAGCCGAGGAGATTCCTCGCATCATAAAGGAATACCAAGTTGTATCGCGTTAATTGAGGTTTCAGTGAAGGTAGTTGAAAAGGGCGTCTTAAAATGGTCAAAACTAGACCTTTTAAGACGCCCTTTTCTTTCGCTATTGATTCCGTAGTTGTTCTTCTGCCATCGCAATGAGACGCTTAGTCATTTCACCACCAACAGAACCATTCGCACGAGCAGTTGTATCCGGTCCTAGTTCAACTCCTAATTCATTCGCAATTTCTTCTTTCATTTGATTTAGAGCATTTTCTACACCTGGAACTAATAATTTATTTCTGGCCATATCAAACACTCCTTCTGAATGGATTAAGAATGGTGAACACCGAATCGATGCTCGTGGATAGAATGCCCAATGAATAGCGAATCATTCTTCCGTGTTCGATGGTACTGTTATTAGGCGCTTGACATACAGTAGTACAAAGGAGTGATAGGAGTTGTTAAATAATACAAGTGTAAATATATTACACCAAAGGCAAAATTCTTTAACAGATCCTTCGTTGTTAAGTTTGCTTCAGGGAGGAGGGTTGATTTTTTACGTTAGGCACGCAGAAGCTACGGTAGGAGAAGATCAACCGTATTTAAATTTTAATGATTGTTTGACACAGAGAAACTTATCAAATTATGGGAGAAGGCAGGCCTTGATGTACGGTGACGTTTTAAGAAGAAATCAGATCCCTGTCATGTATCCTGTTCATACAAGTCCTTTTTGTAGAAATAGAGAAACGGCTGCTTTGGTGTTTGGTGAACAAATGAGTCAAGTTGACTCATTTTTGTTTGATATCTACAGACTAAGCTTTCCATTAAGTGTAACAGAGCGAGATAGAATAGTAAGAGAATTACAAGCTGTTTTAGAGTTGCCTCCTACTTCTGGTACAAATAAAGTAATTATAGCTCATAGCTTCCCGCAAGGAGTTGGATTTGGACCAATACCAGACATGGGGACCGTTGTGATAAGACCTCGAGGTCAAGGGAACGGGTTTGAAGTTGTCGCACAATTAACATTAAATGATTTTATTCGTTTATAAATAGAAAAAACATGAGAGTATTTCTTTCATGTTTTTTTGTGTAGAGAAGAAAGGGTTAACTTGCTTATAAATTGCTAGCAGAGGGGAAGGGAGTTATAAGCATTAAAGTTTTGTTTTGAAGAATAAATTGTTACTATATTAATGTAAGTGTGTGTAATTGTAATTTTATTAGAAAGGACAATGATTATATGTCTACTATACAAATACCTGTTTCTGTCCTTAATTTGGCACCAATCCGAAAGGGCCAACAAGCTAAAGAGGCAATTGATTCAATGGTTGATTTAGCTCAAGCAACGGAGGAAATGGGTTATAAACGATATTGGATTGCAGAACATCACAACACGCCTACACTTGTTAGTTCTGCAACGGCGATTTTAATTAAACATACATTAGAACATACAAAGAGCATTCGTGTTGGTTCTGGAGGCATTATGCTCCCAAATCACTCTCCTTTAGTGGTTGCGGAACAATTCGGTACGATGGCTACTATATATCCTGATCGTCTCGACTTAGGGTTGGGGAGAGCACCGGGGACAGATATGATGACAGCAAATGCGTTACGACGTTCAAAAAATGATTCTGTCTTTACTTTTCCGGATGATGTAAATGCTCTATTAACTTATTTTGGACCGGAAGATGTCCAAGATTATGTGAAAGCATATCCAGGAGTTGATACGAATATTCCGATTTATATATTAGGATCCTCAACAGACTCAGCGTATCTAGCAGCTAAATTAGGGTTGCCTTATGTATTTGCTTCTCATTTTGCACCAAGATATATGGAAGAAGCGATATCGATTTATCGGAATCGTTTTGAACCATCTGAATACTTAGACTCTCCTTATATGATGGTATGTTTGAATGTTATTGCAGCAGAAAGCAACGAAGAGGCCGAAAGAGAAAGGACAACGATGCAGCAATTCTTTTTAAATGTTGTACGAAATACAAGAATGCCGTTAATGCCTCCTGTTGAAAGTATGGATGGAATTTGGACTCCGTCAGAAAAGGAAATAGCTACATCGATGTCTAGTGTCACTTTACTTGGCGATAAGGATTCAGTTCGTAAGCAATTGACAAGCTTCCAAGATAAATACGCCGTAGATGAATTAATGGCAGTATCATACATTTATGATCCGAATAAACAAAAGCGTTCGTATGAAATCTTAAAAGAAGTGGTTGATGGGTGCTAATAAGAGGACTAATTTCTTTTGCTAAAAACGAAAAAAGAATACATATTTCAGGAGGGTTATGATGGAATTAGGAGTGAGTACTTTTGTTGAGACTACACCCGATGTTAAAACTGGGCAAGTCGTCAGTCATGCTGAGCGTTTACGTGAAGTAGTAGAGGAAATTGTTTTAGCAGATCAGGTTGGGTTAGATGTCTTTGGTGTCGGAGAACATCACCGTGAAGATTTTGCTGCATCTTCCCCTGCTGTTGTACTTGCTGGAGCGGCAACGCTAACGAAAAGAATTCGTTTGACAAGCGCTGTAACGGTGCTTTCTTCTGCTGATCCAGTCCGTGTATTTCAAGATTTTGCAACAGTTGATGCACTATCAAATGGACGAGCAGAAATCATGGCAGGGCGTGGTTCATTTATTGAATCATTCCCTCTGTTTGGCTATGATTTAAAAGACTATAACGAATTATTTGATGAGAAGCTAGAACTGTTATTAAAAATAAGAGATTCAGAGAAGGTTAATTGGAGAGGGGGCATCGTCCTTCGATTAATAATTTAGGTGTTTATCCACGTCCTGTTCAAGATCCTTTTCCTATTTGGATTGGAAGTGGAGGTAATACAGAATCTGTTATACGCGCAGGGTTGCTTGGGTTACCTTTAGTTCTGGCAATTATTGGTGGAAGACCGGTACAATTTGCGCCGCTTGTTGAATTATATAAGAAAGCAGCTAATAAAGCTGGTCATGATGTTTCAAAGCTTTCGGTAGCTTCTCATTCCCATGGTTTCATTGCTGAAGATTCAGAAGTCGCTGCAAATAAATTCTTTCCTTCTACGCAGCAAGTAATGAATAAACTCGGAAAAGAGCGTGGTTGGGGATTATATGAACGGTCCACCTTTGATGCAGCCCGTACTTTAGAAGGTGCGTTATATGTAGGTGATCCAGCATATGTTGCTGAGAAAATCATTCATCTACGTAAAAATGTCGGCATTACTCGCTTTATGCTCCATGTTCCTGTAGGCTCTATGCCTCATGACGAGGTTATGAAAGCAATTGAACTGTTAGGGAAGGAAGTGGCACCGATAGTTCGTGAGGAAATAGCAAAGTGGGAAGCTGAAGGAAACTAATCGAATAGTCTCTTGAATCTTTTTTATGACGAGCCAACTATGATCGCTAATTAAGCTAAGTAGTTGGCTTTCTATTTATAAAACAAAAAAGCTGATTAAACGAAAGTATTGATTATTAATCTGATCTATGGTAAATTATTAGATCTAGTCACAAAAAACATTTTCGGTTAATTATTGCGTGGAATTGTTTTTGGTGGTATAGTATCACTTGTCGCTTTGATTATGACACTCTTAAACAAATAACTCATTCAAAAAACATTTCAAAAAAAGTGTTGCGGAGAATAAGTGATTGTGTTAAGATGATAAATGTCGCCGCTGATAAGAGCGACAAACGAGTTCTTTGAAAACTGAACAAAAGCCAAGCGAAAGAGATACATGATATCTCGTCAATTTTAAGTGATTTCGTAAAATCACAATGAAGTATCGTTAGCGATACGATTTGAGCACAAATCAAACACTTTTATGGAGAGTTTGATCCTGGCTCAGGACGAACGCTGGCGGCGTGCCTAATACATGCAAGTCGAGCGGACTGATTAAGAGCTTGCTCTTAATTCAGTTAGCGGCGGACGGGTGAGTAACACGTGGGCAACCTGCCCTGTAGACTGGGATAACATCGAGAAATCGGTGCTAATACCGGATAACATCTGAGACCTCATGGTCTTAGACTAAAAGATGGCTCCGGCTATCACTACAGGATGGGCCCGCGGTGCATTAGCTAGTTGGTAAGGTAATGGCTTACCAAGGCGACGATGCGTAGCCGACCTGAGAGGGTGATCGGCCACACTGGGACTGAGACACGGCCCAGACTCCTACGGGAGGCAGCAGTAGGGAATCTTCCGCAATGGACGAAAGTCTGACGGAGCAACGCCGCGTGAGTGATGAAGGATTTCGGTTCGTAAAGCTCTGTTGTTAGGGAAGAACAAGTATCGTTCGAATAGGGCGGTACCTTGACGGTACCTAACCAGAAAGCCACGGCTAACTACGTGCCAGCAGCCGCGGTAATACGTAGGTGGCAAGCGTTGTCCGGAATTATTGGGCGTAAAGCGCGCGCAGGCGGTCTTTTAAGTCTGATGTGAAAGCCCACGGCTCAACCGTGGAGGGTCATTGGAAACTGGGAGACTTGAGTACAGAAGAGGAGAGTGGAATTCCACGTGTAGCGGTGAAATGCGTAGATATGTGGAGGAACACCAGTGGCGAAGGCGACTCTCTGGTCTGTAACTGACGCTGAGGCGCGAAAGCGTGGGGAGCAAACAGGATTAGATACCCTGGTAGTCCACGCCGTAAACGATGAGTGCTAGGTGTTAGGGGTTTCGATGCCCTTAGTGCCGAAGTTAACACATTAAGCACTCCGCCTGGGGAGTACGACCGCAAGGTTGAAACTCAAAGGAATTGACGGGGGCCCGCACAAGCAGTGGAGCATGTGGTTTAATTCGAAGCAACGCGAAGAACCTTACCAGGTCTTGACATCCTTATGCCCTCCCTAGAGATAGGGATTTCCCTTCGGGGACATAAGTGACAGGTGGTGCATGGTTGTCGTCAGCTCGTGTCGTGAGATGTTGGGTTAAGTCCCGCAACGAGCGCAACCCTTGATCTTAGTTGCCAGCATTTAGTTGGGCACTCTAAGGTGACTGCCGGTGACAAACCGGAGGAAGGTGGGGATGACGTCAAATCATCATGCCCCTTATGACCTGGGCTACACACGTGCTACAATGGATGGTACAAAGAGCAGCAAAACCGCGAGGTCGAGCCAATCTCATAAAGCCATTCTCAGTTCGGATTGTAGGCTGCAACTCGCCTACATGAAGCCGGAATTGCTAGTAATCGCGGATCAGCATGCCGCGGTGAATACGTTCCCGGGCCTTGTACACACCGCCCGTCACACCACGAGAGTTTGTAACACCCGAAGTCGGTGGAGTAACCCTTATGGGAGCTAGCCGCCTAAGGTGGGACAGATGATTGGGGTGAAGTCGTAACAAGGTAGCCGTATCGGAAGGTGCGGCTGGATCACCTCCTTTCTATGGAGTAATACTCTAGTCGACGAACAACTTCGGTTGTTTGACGCTTGTGCTTTGGTTCAGTTTTGAGAGAATTCGCTCTCAATTTAAGATAGAAGAAACTGATTTGATATCAAATAGATCAGTGGCTTTTGGTTCTTTGAAAACTAGATAATGCAAATAGAAATAATGTAAGTTTACCGGAATCTTATTATTAAGAGAAGGTCAAACGAGCATGTCAAGAATTCATGACATTTTCTCAAAAATGTCTTAAACGACTTTTTAAAAAGATCGTTTTTGGCAAAGAGCTTCGAGCAGTTCGAGGAAGCGAGTGGTCGAAAGAATGGAACGTACACCCGTACGTGACATGACTGAGATCCACGAAGCTGACGAAGAAATGCGAAGAAGATCTGCAGCCAAAATGGTTAAGTTAGAAAGGGCGCACGGTGGATGCCTTGGCACTAGGAGCCTAAGAAGGACGCGACGAACGGCGAAACGCCTCGGGGAGCTGTAAGTAAGCTTTGATCCGAGGATATCCGAATGGGGAAACCCACCATCCGTAATGGGATGGTACCCATACCTGAATACATAGGGTATGAGGAGGCAGACCTGGGGAACTGAAACATCTAAGTACCCAGAGGAAGAGAAAGCAAATGCGATTTCCCAAGTAGCGGCGAGCGAAACGGAAACAGCCCAAACCAAGAGGCTTGCCTCTTGGGGTTGTAGGACGTCTCATACGGAGTTACAAAAGACGAGCATAGGTGAAGCGATCTGGAAAGATCTGCAGTATAAGGTAACAGCCCTGTAGCCGAAATGCCCGTCTCTCCGAGACGTATCCTGAGTACGGCGGGACACGTGAAACCCCGTCGGAATCCGGGAGGACCATCTCCCAAGGCTAAATACTCCCTAGTGACCGATAGTGAACCAGTACCGTGAGGGAAAGGTGAAAAGCACCCCGGAAGGGGAGTGAAAGAGATCCTGAAACCGTGTGCCTACAACTAGTTGGAGCCCATTTACGGGTGACAGCGTGCCTTTTGTAGAATGAACCGGCGAGTTACGATATGTTGCAAGGTTAAGCTGAATAGGCGGAGCCGCAGCGAAAGCGAGTCTGAAT